>NZ_JADBQL010000011.1:0-94764 GCF_014895905.1 Enterobacter cloacae complex sp. P15RS
CCTGGCTCTTTCCTTCACGGGCAGGTTTCTCATAAAAGAAATGCCTTCTTCTGCCAGCAGAGGGCAGAGAAAGCCATACTCCGTTTCGCCATACTGCACGCAGAATTCCCCCCCGCCGGTTGTCGTGCCTTCAGTAAACAAGACGCACGATACTCCGGCAGGTGAGCCACGATGCTTTCAGTATCCTGCTGCCGGAAGTGACGTAAAGTCTGGCGCAGGCGCTTCAGCGACACTGTGGCTTCTCCGTGATCCAGACGGGTCTAACCTTAGCGCCTGAGCCACACAGAAAAAATGGTTAATCCGGATAAAGGTGAAAACCAGGAATTTATAAAGGTATGTATAAACTGAGTTAATAGAATGGCCTGAACCAATTACTTTGATTGCGAGGACTTTGTTGCAGCAGATAACGCTCTGATTTTCTTGCCTCGCATTAACCAGGGCTGTTCGCGCATTCATTTTAAATGCCGTCAAGAAAGTTGGACTATGAGCTACAAGATTAGATATCGGATTTACTCTCTAAAAGCTTAAACTTACGCCAGCACGCAAAATAAAAACCCGCATTAACAGGTGGTTAATGCGGGTTAGTGAACGTTCACGGACGAAGATGGACTAAAACTTACTTACCAATACAGAAGCTTGAGAAAATCCGTCCCAGCAGATCGTCGGACGTAAACTCCCCGGTGATCTCGCTCAGATTCTGCTGCGCCAGACGCAGTTCCTCCGCCAGCAGCTCACCGGCCCACGCGCCGATCAGCTGGGCTTTGCCCTGCTCAAGGTGGCGAGCCGCCTCTTCCAGCGCCTGCAAGTGACGACGACGCGCCAGGAAGCCACCCTCCATGCTGGTGTCGAAGCCCATGCTCTGTTTGAGATGGTTACGCAGGTCTTCTACGCCTTCCCCGGTACGGGCCGACAGGCGAATAAGTGAGTGACCATTCACATCGCTGAGGCCCAGCGTTTCGCCGGTCACGTCTGCCTTGTTGCGCACTACGGTGATCGGCAGTTTGGCCGGTAGACGGGCGATAAAGTCAGGCCAAATCTCTGCCGGATCAACGGCGTCTGTCGTGGTGCCGTCCACCATAAACAGCACGCGATCGGCCTGCTCAATCTCCTGCCAGGCGCGTTCGATGCCGATACGCTCGACTTCATCGCTCGCATCGCGCAGGCCCGCGGTATCGATGATGTGCAGCGGCATGCCGTCGATATGGATATGCTCGCGCAGCACGTCGCGGGTGGTGCCGGCGATATCGGTCACGATCGCCGCTTCACGTCCCGCCAGGGCGTTCAGCAGGCTCGATTTCCCGGCGTTGGGGCGTCCGGCAATGACCACCTTCATGCCTTCACGCAGCAGGCTGCCCTGGCGCGCTTCGGCGCGGACGGCATCCAGATCGTTCATCACCTGGTTCAGCTGGGCTTCGATTTTGCCGTCAGAAAGGAAGTCGATCTCCTCGTCCGGGAAGTCGATAGCCGCTTCGACATAGATTCGCAGGTGAGTAAGTGCTTCCACAAGATGATTTACGCGTGCGGAAAATGCGCCCTGCAACGAGTTCAGCGCGGAGCGGGCCGCCTGTTCGGAGCTGGCGTCGATCAGGTCAGCAATCGCTTCGGCCTGCGCCAGGTCGAGCTTGTCGTTCAGGAACGCACGCTCGGAGAATTCGCCCGGCTTCGCAATGCGCAGGCCAGGCAGGGTCAGAATACGTTTTAACAGCAGGTCGAGGATCACCGGACCGCCGTGGCCCTGAAGTTCCAGTACGTCTTCGCCGGTAAAGGAGTTCGGGCCGGGGAACCACAGCGCGATGCCCTGGTCCAGCGGGGTGCCGTCGGCATCTTTAAACGGCAGATAATCAGCGTAGCGCGGCTTTGGCAGTTTACCCAGCACCGCTTCGGCCACCTCACGCGCCTTCAGGCCGGAGATACGCAGAATGCCTACACCACCGCGTCCCGGTGGGGTTGCCTGGGCGACGATAGTGTCGTTATGGCTCATGGTTGCTCTCGTTCAATACAAATAAAAAAGGCGGTCAATCGACCGCCCTTATTTTAGCGTTAACTTACCGAATCAGGACTTTTTCTTTTCGCGGCTATGCAGGCCACGTTTTTCCAGACCACGGTAAATCAGCTGCTGCTGAATGATGGTCACCAGGTTGCTGACGATATAGTACAGCACCAGACCTGACGGGAACCACAGGAAGAACACGGTGAAGATGACCGGCATAAAGGTCATGATCTTCTGCTGCATCGGGTCGGTCACGGTGGTCGGAGACATCTTCTGGATGAAGAACATCGTCACGCCCATCAGGATCGGCAGGATGTAGTACGGGTCCTGTGCGGACAGGTCATGGATCCACAGGGCGAACGGCGCGTGGCGCAGCTCAACGGAACCCATCAGCATGTAGTACAGCGCAAGGAAGATTGGCATCTGAATCAGCAGCGGGAAGCAACCACCCAGTGGGTTTACTTTCTCTGCTTTATACAGGGCCATCATCTCCTGGCTCTGACGCTGTTTGTCATCGCCCAGACGCTCACGCATAGCCTGAATCTTCGGCTGTAGCATACGCATCTTCGCCATGGAGGTGTACTGCGCTTTCGTCAGCGGGTACATGATGCCACGAACGATAAAGGTGATAACGATGATGGAGAAGCCCCAGTTACCCAGGAAGCTGTGGATGAACTTCAGCAGCTTAAACAGCGGCTGAGAGATGAACCACAACCAACCGTAATCAACGGTCAGATCCAGGTGCGGCGCAACGGCAGCCATTTTGTCCTGGATTTCCGGACCGACCCACAGGGTGCTTGCCAGCTTACCGGTTTGACCCGGCTGTACCAGAACCGGCTGAGATTTGTAGCCGATGGCTGCAATACCGTTGCCGAGGTTCGCGGTGTAGAAATTATTCGTACCGTCGTTGTTCGGTACCCATGCCGTCGCGAAATACTGTTGCAGCATTGCGACCCAGCCGCCTTTAGAGCTGACGTTCAGGTTTTCGTTATCGGCAATGGTGTCGAATTTGTATTTCTCGTACTTGGTATCTGGCGTGGAGTATGCCGCGCCACGGAAGGTATGCAGCGCAAAGTTGCTGCTTCCGGTGTCACGGTGAGACGGCAGATTGATGGACTGCTTCAGCTGACCAAAGGTAGAGATTTCCAGCGGTTTCGCACCGGCGTTCTGTACGCTGTAGCCCACGTTCACCGCATACTCACCGCGTTTCAGGGTGAAGGTTTTGGTGAAGGTGTTGCCTGCCGCGTCGGTGTAGGTCATCGGAATAACCAGTTCGTTCTGACCATCAGCCAGCACAAACGTGTCGTTTTCGACGTTATACAGTGGACGCGCACCGTTAGCCGGGTTATCCGGGCCATCACGACCGGTCAGGCCGCTCTGTGCCTGGTAGATAAATTCAGGCGTGGTTTCCAGTAACTGGAACGGTTCGGTAGACTTCAGCTCTTTCGGGTAGGTCAACAGCAGCGCCTGCTCAACATCACCACCACGGGTGTTGATAGTCAGCTCAAGCACATCGGTCTTAACCGTAATCTGTTTCCCCTGGCCACTGGCCGGTACGCCCTGGTCGGCGGCGCTACCCGCTGCGGTGGTCGTGGTCTGCGTGGTCTGCTGCTGGGGTTGAGGATTTTTATCCTGTTCCCATGCCTGCCAGATCATGAAAGACACGAACAACAAAGCGATGATAAGAAGATTGCGTTGCGAATCCATCGTTAGTGTTCTCTGGTATCAAAGGGTCCTGGAGGGACGGGGTCGTCTCCACCTGGGTGTAAAGGGTGGCATTTTAATACGCGTTTCACCGTCAACCAACTGCCTTTTATCACTCCAAACCTGCGCAATGCCTCAATTCCGTAGCTTGAGCACGTAGGGGTGAAACGGCAATGTGGCCCGAGTAGCGGACTAATCAGGCGTTGATAGACCCTGATAAGGGCTATCAGGACCCGCGAGCCAGGCGACAGTGGCGGCGCCATAATTTTTCCAACGCTTCCGAGAGAGCACGGTTATCGAGGTCGGCAACCCCTTTTTTAGCCACCACCACGAAATCCATAGAAGGCAGTTCGTGCTGACGTAAACGGAAGCTTTCACGCGTCAGACGTTTAATCCGGTTGCGTTCATGCGCACGCTTAACGTTTTTCTTGGCGACTGTGAGACCGATACGGGGATGCCCCAGCGAATTTTGGCGGCCGAGGATGGTGATTTGCGGCGTGCCAGCCCGTAATGGCTGCTGGAAGACGAAAGTGAAATGAGTGGGAGTTAACAAACGTAACTCCCTGGGAAATGCGAGCTTAACCACTCAGGGGTTAGCTTTATTACTTGGAAACGGTCAGACGAGCGCGGCCTTTAGCACGACGACGTGCCAGAACCTGACGACCATTTTTAGTAGCCATACGAGCACGGAAGCCGTGAGAACGGTTGCGCTTCAGTACAGACGGTTGAAAAGTGCGTTTCATGGCGATTTCTACCTAAACTTGAAAAAATTCATGACTTTTGCGGATGCCCGACCGAGTTTCGAATGACGGACGCCGAAGCCGTGGGTGATTAAAGAGGCCGGATTGTAATAATTGTACACTCCGGAGTCAATTCTCTTTCCTTATTTCCCGCGTATTTCCGCACGATTTCGCGTGGAAAATGAGCAACGGACGACGCAGGAAGATGAGCATCACGCGCCGGGTCGAGGATTATACGGAGTCATCCACAAAGCGCAAGGATCGTCCCGGATCTTCGTTAGATCATTTAAGCCAAAAATCGTCTGTGCTCATTAAATTTTCCAATATGCGGGCTAAATCGCGGGGCACCCGCGTCAGGATCGTTTACACTTACCCGATTCCGGATCATCCTGTGGATAAATCGGGAAGAATCTGTGAGAAACAGAAGATCTCTGGCTCAGTTTAGGCTATGATCCGCGGTCCCGATCGGGATCCAGCGATCCTGGTCGGGCATAAACACAACATCGTTCAGGTTGTATCAACGATAGCGTGTATAACCGCAGATAGCGGTTCGCACATCACCCTGATGGGGTCATGTCGATGTGCGCCAACAATCATGAATATTCAATAGTTTTCTTTTATTGTTCGAGTGGAGTCCGCCGTGTCACTTTCGCTTTGGCAGCAGTGTCTTGCCCGATTGCAGGATGAGTTACCAGCCACAGAATTCAGTATGTGGATCCGCCCGTTGCAGGCGGAACTGAGCGATAACACGCTGGCTTTGTATGCGCCAAACCGTTTCGTGCTCGATTGGGTAAGGGATAAATACCTTAATAACATCAATGGACTGCTGAACGATTTTTGCGGGTCAGATGCCCCACAGCTGCGTTTTGAAGTGGGCACAAAGCCGGTCACCCAAACCGTTCGTGAAGTTGTCAATGTGGCAGCCCCTGCACAGGCGGCGCCCGCTCCAGCGCCTCGCGTTGCTCCTGCTCGTCAGGGCTGGGATAACGTTCCTGCCCCCGCTGAGCCTACTTACCGCTCTAACGTGAACGTGAAGCATACGTTCGATAACTTCGTTGAAGGTAAGTCGAACCAGCTGGCGCGCGCGGCGGCTCGCCAGGTTGCTGATAACCCCGGTGGCGCGTATAACCCGCTGTTCCTGTATGGCGGCACGGGTCTCGGTAAAACGCACCTTCTGCACGCGGTGGGTAACGGCATTATGGCGCGTAAGCCGAATGCGAAAGTGGTGTATATGCACTCCGAGCGCTTCGTTCAGGACATGGTAAAAGCCCTGCAAAACAATGCGATCGAAGAGTTTAAACGCTACTACCGTTCCGTTGATGCGCTGCTGATCGATGACATTCAGTTCTTTGCCAATAAAGAACGATCGCAGGAAGAGTTTTTCCACACCTTTAACGCCCTGCTGGAAGGCAATCAGCAGATCATTTTGACCTCGGATCGTTATCCTAAAGAGATCAACGGCGTTGAAGATCGTCTGAAATCCCGCTTCGGCTGGGGCCTGACCGTGGCGATCGAGCCACCGGAGCTGGAAACCCGCGTCGCGATCCTGATGAAAAAAGCCGACGAGAACGACATTCGCCTGCCGGGCGAAGTGGCGTTCTTTATTGCCAAGCGCCTGCGCTCCAACGTTCGTGAACTGGAGGGGGCGCTGAACCGCGTTATCGCTAACGCCAATTTCACCGGTCGTGCGATCACCATCGATTTTGTGCGTGAAGCGCTGCGCGATTTGTTGGCATTGCAGGAAAAACTGGTCACTATCGACAATATTCAAAAGACGGTGGCTGAGTACTACAAGATCAAAGTGGCAGATTTACTGTCTAAACGTCGTTCCCGCTCGGTGGCGCGTCCGCGTCAGATGGCGATGGCGCTGGCAAAAGAGCTAACCAACCACAGCCTGCCGGAAATCGGCGATGCGTTTGGTGGCCGTGACCATACGACCGTGCTGCACGCTTGTCGCAAGATTGAGCAGTTACGCGAAGAAAGCCACGACATAAAAGAAGATTTTTCCAATTTAATCAGAACATTATCATCGTGACGCTATGAAATTTACCGTTGAACGTGAACATTTATTAAAACCGCTGCAACAGGTGAGTGGCCCGTTAGGCGGCCGCCCAACGCTGCCTATTCTTGGAAACCTGCTGCTTCAGGTCGCGGACGGTACGCTGTCGCTGACCGGCACAGATCTGGAAATGGAAATGATCGCGCGCGTTACGCTGACTCAGCCGCACGACGCGGGCGCGACCACGGTTCCGGCACGTAAATTCTTTGATATCTGCCGTGGGTTGCCGGAAGGCGCTGAAATCGCCGTGCAGCTGGAGGGCGACCGCATGCTGGTGCGCTCTGGCCGCAGCCGTTTCTCCCTTTCCACGCTGCCCGCTGCGGATTTCCCGAACCTGGACGACTGGCAGAGCGAAGTTGAATTTACCCTGCCGCAGGCGACGATGAAGCGTCTGATTGAAGCCACGCAGTTCTCCATGGCGCATCAGGACGTTCGTTACTACTTAAACGGCATGCTGTTCGAAACCGAAGGTGAAGAGCTGCGTACCGTGGCCACCGATGGCCACCGTCTGGCGGTCTGTTCCATGCCGATTGGCGACTCGCTGCCGAACCATTCGGTGATCGTGCCGCGTAAAGGCGTGATTGAACTGATGCGTATGCTCGACGGCGGTGACACGCCGCTGCGGGTGCAGATTGGCAGCAATAACATCCGTGCCCACGTGGGTGATTTTGTCTTTACGTCGAAGCTGGTTGATGGTCGTTTCCCGGATTATCGCCGCGTATTGCCGAAGAATCCGGACAAAACGCTGGAAGCAGGCTGCGATATCCTCAAGCAGGCGTTTGCCCGCGCGGCCATTCTCTCGAACGAGAAATTCCGCGGCGTACGTCTGTACGTGAGTGAAAACCAGATCAAAATCACCGCCAACAACCCGGAGCAGGAAGAGGCAGAAGAGATTCTGGACGTCACCTACGCCGGGGCTGAGATGGAAATCGGCTTCAACGTCAGCTACGTGCTGGATGTGCTCAATGCACTGAAATGCGAGAATGTGCGCATTCTGCTGACCGACTCCGTTTCGAGCGTACAGATTGAAGATGCGGCCAGCCAAAGCGCGGCTTATGTTGTCATGCCAATGAGACTGTAATGTCGCTCACCCGTCTGTTGATCCGCGACTTTCGCAATATCGAAAGCGCGGATCTCGCTTTATCCCCCGGCTTTAACTTCCTGGTTGGCGCGAACGGCAGCGGCAAAACCAGCGTGCTGGAAGCCATCTATACGCTCGGCCATGGCCGGGCGTTTCGCAGTTTGCAGATTGGTCGCGTGATTCGCCACGAGCAGGACTCTTTTGTTCTGCACGGGCGTTTGCAGGGCGCAGAGCGGGAAACTGCCATCGGCCTGACCAAAGACAAGCAGGGCGACAGCAAGGTCCGCATCGACGGCACCGATGGCCACAAGGTGGCAGAGCTGGCGCTACTGATGCCAATGCAGCTGATTACGCCCGAGGGGTTTACTTTACTCAACGGCGGCCCCAAATACAGAAGAGCGTTCCTCGACTGGGGATGCTTTCACAATGAAGCCGGTTTCTTTAACGCCTGGAGCAACCTGAAGCGTCTGCTTAAACAGCGTAACGCCGCGTTGCGCCAGGTCACGCGCTACGTCCAGTTGCGTCCGTGGGACATGGAACTCATCCCTCTCGCGGAACAGATCAGCCGCTGGCGTGCCGAATACAGCGCAGGTATCGCCGAAGACATGGCCGATACCTGCAAACAGTTTTTACCCGAGTTCTCTCTCACCTTCTCCTTCCAGCGCGGCTGGGAGAAAGAGACGGATTATGCCGAGGTGTTAGAGAGAAGCTTCGAGCGCGACCGCATGTTGACCTACACCGCGCACGGCCCGCACAAGGCGGATTTCCGCATTCGTGCTGACGGTGCGCCGGTGGAAGATACGCTGTCGCGCGGGCAGCTGAAGCTCCTGATGTGCGCGCTACGCCTGGCGCAGGGTGAGTTCCTCACCCGCGAAAGCGGGCGACGCTGCCTGTACCTGATAGATGATTTTGCCTCGGAACTTGACGACGCGCGGCGCGGGCTGCTTGCCAGCCGCTTAAAAGCCACGCAGTCGCAGGTTTTCGTCAGCGCCATTAGCGCTGAACACGTTATGGACATGTCGGACGAAAATTCGAAGATGTTTACCGTGGAAAAGGGTAAAATAACGGATTAACCCAAGTTGAAATGAGCGAGAAACGTTGATGTCGAATTCTTATGACTCCTCCAGTATCAAAGTCCTGAAAGGGCTGGATGCGGTGCGTAAGCGCCCGGGTATGTATATCGGCGACACGGATGACGGCACCGGTCTGCACCACATGGTATTCGAGGTGGTAGATAACGCTATCGACGAAGCGCTCGCGGGTCACTGTAAAGACATCGTGGTCACGATCCATGCGGACAACTCCGTCTCCGTTACCGATGACGGTCGTGGCATCCCAACCGGTATTCACCCGGAAGAGGGCGTATCGGCTGCGGAAGTGATCATGACCGTGCTGCACGCAGGCGGTAAGTTCGATGATAACTCCTATAAGGTTTCCGGCGGTCTGCACGGCGTAGGCGTTTCCGTGGTAAACGCCCTGTCGCAGAAGCTGGAGCTGGTTATCCAGCGCGAAGGCAAAATTCACCGTCAGATCTACCAGCACGGCGTGCCTGACGCTCCGCTGGCCGTGACGGGTGATACCGATAAAACCGGTACCATGGTGCGTTTCTGGCCGAGCCTCGAAACTTTCACCAACGTTACCGAGTTTGAGTACGACATCCTGGCGAAACGCCTGCGCGAACTGTCGTTCCTGAACTCCGGCGTGTCGATTCGTCTGCGCGACAAGCGCGACAACAAAGAAGATCACTTCCACTACGAAGGCGGTATCAAGGCGTTTGTTGAGTATCTGAACAAGAACAAAACGCCAATTCACCCGAATATCTTCTACTTCTCCACCGAAAAAGACGGTATCGGCGTTGAAGTGGCATTGCAGTGGAACGACGGTTTCCAGGAAAACATCTACTGCTTTACCAACAACATTCCGCAGCGCGACGGCGGTACTCACCTTGCGGGCTTCCGCGCGGCGATGACCCGTACCCTGAACGCCTACATGGACAAAGAAGGCTACAGCAAAAAAGCGAAAGTCAGCGCCACCGGCGACGATGCCCGTGAAGGCCTGATTGCCGTGGTCTCCGTGAAGGTGCCGGATCCGAAGTTCTCCTCTCAGACCAAAGACAAGCTGGTCTCTTCTGAGGTGAAATCGGCGGTTGAGCAGCAGATGAACGAACTGCTGAGCGAATACCTGCTGGAAAACCCGTCCGACGCGAAAATCGTGGTGGGCAAAATTATTGATGCGGCACGTGCCCGTGAAGCGGCGCGTAAAGCCCGTGAAATGACCCGTCGTAAAGGCGCGCTGGACCTGGCAGGCCTGCCGGGCAAGCTGGCTGACTGCCAGGAACGCGACCCAGCGCTGTCTGAACTGTACCTCGTGGAAGGGGACTCCGCGGGCGGTTCTGCGAAGCAGGGCCGTAACCGTAAGAACCAGGCGATCCTGCCGCTGAAGGGTAAAATCCTTAACGTTGAGAAAGCACGCTTCGACAAGATGCTCTCTTCTCAGGAAGTGGCGACGCTCATTACCGCGCTCGGCTGCGGCATTGGGCGCGACGAGTACAACCCGGACAAGCTGCGCTATCACAGCATCATCATCATGACCGATGCGGACGTCGACGGCTCGCACATTCGTACGCTGCTGTTGACCTTCTTCTATCGTCAGATGCCGGAAATCGTTGAGCGCGGTCACGTCTACATTGCGCAGCCACCGCTGTACAAGGTGAAAAAAGGCAAGCAGGAACAGTACATTAAGGATGACGAGGCGATGGATCAGTACCAAATCGCGATCGCCCTTGATGGCGCGACCCTGCACGCGAACTCCAGCGCGCCAGCGCTGGCCGGCGAGCCGCTGGAGCGTCTGGTCTCCGAGTTCAACGCCACGCAGAAAATGATTGGCCGCATGGAGCGCCGCTATCCGAAAGCGCTGCTGAAGGAGCTGATTTATCAGCCAACCCTGACCGAAGCCGATCTGAGCAGCGAGCAGGCCGTAACCCGCTGGGTGAATACCCTGGTGAGCGAGCTGAACGAGAAAGAGCAGCACGGCAGCCAGTGGAAGTTCGACGTTCAGCAGAACGCTGAGCAGCAGTTCGAGCCGATTGTGCGCGTGCGTACCCACGGCGTCGATACCGACTACCCGCTGGAGCACGAATTTGTGACCGGTCCGGAATACCGCCGTATCTGCACCCTCGGCGAGAAGCTGCGCGGTCTGATCGAAGAAGATGCGTTTATCGAACGTGGCGAGCGTCGTCAGCCGGTAGCCAGCTTCGAGCAGGCGCTGGAGTGGCTGGTGAAAGAGTCCCGCCGTGGCCTCTCTATTCAGCGTTATAAAGGTCTGGGCGAAATGAACCCGGATCAGCTGTGGGAAACCACCATGGATCCGGAAAGCCGTCGCATGCTGCGCGTCACCGTTAAAGACGCGATTGCAGCGGATCAGCTGTTCACCACCCTGATGGGCGATGCGGTTGAACCACGTCGTGCGTTCATCGAAGAGAACGCCCTGAAGGCGGCGAATATCGATATTTAATCGTCGCTTTACGGCAACATAACTGGCCGCGCTTTAGCGCGGCTTTTTTATGGAAGCAGGGAGGTCCAGCGACATCACTGCCGGTAAACGGCTCGCCAGCTTATCTATGGCAATTCTTACCCTTAGCGGCAGGTGCGGCGTCTGCTGCCAGACGGCATGAACGTCGAAGCGTACATCCGGGGCCTGATTTAAGAGCGGGACAAGGTTCCCCTGCTGAATTTCTTTGATGACCATCCAGCAGGGTAACCACGCTAGGCCGTGGCCGGCCAGCGCCGCATCGCAGATCGCCTGTAAATCATCCATATTGAGTGATGAGCGGGGAATAAACGTGCGCGACGTGCCATCGTAATCCATCAGCTGCCAGGGTAAGACTCTGCCCGCACGCGTGTAGTTAATGGCCGTATGCTGGCGTAAATCATCAACGGCCTGCGGCTGGCCATTCTTAAGCAGATAATCCGGCGCGGCACACAGAACCATTCGGTGCTCACCCAGCCTTCTGGCGACCAGCACGGCGCTGTCAGCCAGGGTGCCATTGCGCACCGCCATATCAAAGCCTTCTTCCACGAGATCCACGATGCGGTCGCTGAAGGACATTTCAAGCTCAAGTCCGGGGTGTTCCTGCGTCAGCTCTGTGAGCAGCGGGGCGATACACTGACGACCAAACAGCACCGGCATGGCAACCCGCAGCCGTCCGCTGACCTGATGTTTTCCGGTTTCAAGCAACGATTCAGCGCCACGAATCTCCTCCAGCGCGCGCAGGCAGCGTTCATAAAAAAGCGCGCCGTTATCGGTCAGCCTCTGACTGCGCGTGGTCCGATGAAACAGACGAACCCCCAGCCTCTCTTCAAGACGAGCAATACTTTTTCCTACCGCCGAGCGCGACAAATGCAGACGGACGGCGGCCTGCGCAAAACTTCCTGCTTCTACGGAGGCAACGAAAACGGGAATATCTTTCAGCGTATCGGTCATGAACTGATTGTATCTTTTTGGACATCAATAGTGGGAAAACTTATCGCCACTGGCGACACAGTGTCAACGGTAGACTATCAGAACTGAAAATCATCTGATGACAGGAGAAAAAAATGACAGAAACAATGCAGCGCTGGTCAATGAACGCCCTTGGGCGCGAGAGCCTTCAGCTTGTTCAGGAGCCTGTTCCACAGCCAGGCCCGGGTGAGGTTCGCGTACGGGTAAATGCCGTTGCGCTCAACTACCGGGATAAAATGGTTATCGAAGGCACGATGCCGATTCCGCTTTCTTTCCCGTTTACCCCGGCGTCTGACATGGCGGGCGTGGTGGACAGCATTGGCGACGGGGTGACACGCTTCAAACCCGGCGCACGCGTCATCTCAACCTTTTTCCCCGAGTGGATCGACGGCAAGCCGCAGGCAGACGCGCGCGATTTGCCCTACAAAACGTCCGGTGGATACTTCCAGGGCATGCTGGCTGAATATGTGATTGTGAGTGAAAACGCGCTGGTGGCCTCCCCGGAAAGCCTGGATGACGCTGAGGCCAGCACGCTTCCTTGCGCAGGGCTTACCGCATGGTTCGCGCTGGTGGAGCGCGGACATTTACGCGCCGGGCAATCGGTGCTGGTACAGGGGACGGGCGGCGTGGCGCTATTCGCTTTGCAGATAGCAAAAGCGCACGGTGCCGAGGTGATTGTCACGTCGGGGAGTGATGAAAAACTGGCGCTGGCCAAAAAACTGGGCGCCAGCCAGGGCATTAACCGGCTGAAAGGCGACTGGGCTGAAAATGCGTTGGTACTCACGCAGGACCGCGGCATTGACCATATCATTGAAACCGTGGGAGGCGAGAACCTGAAGCATTCCCTGCGCGCCGTTGCCGTTCACGGGCGTATCTCAGTGATTGGCGTGCTGGCCGGGACAGACATTTCGCTGCCCGCGAGCGAACTGTTGCTGAAATCCCCCGTCATCCAGGGGATTGGGGTTGGGCACCGTCGGGCGCTGGAAGATTTTGTCCGTGCGGTTGACGTCACTGGCTTAAAACCGGTGATTGAGCATCGCTACCGCTTTGACGAGCTGGAACAGGCGCTTGAGCATCTGGATCGCGGCGCGTTTGGCAAAATTGTTCTCACCCGCGAGTGAGTTCCCGTTCCCGGGATAAACGTAAAAGGGGCTTTTTGTTGCGCAAAGTAGCTCTATTTTTGTGGGCTTAATCGCGTTAGCATGAGGTAGCACTCATTTATCCCGGGGACCTCATGGCCATCAAACTCATTGCAATCGATATGGACGGCACGCTGCTGCTGCCGGACCACACCATCTCTCCAGCCGTTAAAAACGCGATCGCCGCTGCACGCGAAAAAGGCGTGAACGTCGTGCTCACCACCGGACGACCGTATGCCGGGGTGCACAGCTACCTGAAAGAGCTGCACATGAACCAGCCAGGCGATTACTGCATCACCTATAACGGCGCGCTGGTGCAAAAGGCAGCCGATGGCAGCACGGTGGCGCAAACTGCACTGAGCTATGATGACTACCTGTTCCTGGAAAAACTGTCCCGCGAAGTAGGCTCCCACTTCCACGCGCTCGATCGTAATACGCTTTACACCGCCAACCGCGATATCAGCTACTACACGGTGCACGAGTCCTACGTTGCAACCATTCCACTGGTGTTCTGCGAAGCGGAAAACATGGATCCGGCAACCCAGTTCCTGAAAGTAATGATGATCGACGAACCCGCGATCCTCGACAAAGCCATCTCACGCATTCCGGCTGAGGTAAAAGAGAAATACACCGTGCTGAAAAGCGCGCCGTACTTCCTCGAAATCCTTGATAAACGCGTCAATAAAGGCACGGGCGTGAAATCGCTTGCCGATGCGCTGGGCATTAAGCCTGAGGAGATCATGGCGCTGGGCGATCAGGAAAACGATATTGCGATGATCGAGTATGCGGGCATGGGCGTGGCGATGGATAACGCGATCCCGTCGGTAAAAGACGTGGCGAACTTCGTTACCAAATCTAACCTGGAAGACGGCGTTGCCTGGGCGATCGAGAAATTCGTTCTGTCGTAACAAACGCTTAAATCATCAGCCCTGGTTGTCAACCGGGGCTTTTTTTTGCCCTGAATTTATCGAATTGTTCTTTTTGTGATCTGTATTGTAGTACAACATTAACTGATTGTACTACATTGTCACCACAGCAAAGACGAATGGCCTCACGTTTGTACTGCAAAAGTGAGGCGAAATTCAGCGGTCGCGGTAAAGTAGTGATGGACTTACAGAGCACAAGGACTCTCCATGACACTCAATAAAACCGATCGCATTGTCATCACGCTGGGCACCCAGATTGTGGGTGGCAAATACGTTCCCGGTTCGCCGCTGCCAGCAGAGGCCGAACTGTGCGAAGAGTTTGAAACCTCGCGCAACATCATCCGGGAAGTGTTCCGCTCGCTAATGGCGAAGCGGCTGATTGAAATGAAGCGCTATCGCGGGGCGTTTGTTGCGCCGCGTAACCAGTGGAACTACCTCGATACCGATGTTCTGCAATGGGTACTGGAAAACGACTACGACCCACGGCTTATCGGCGCGATGAGCGAAGTCCGAAATCTGGTGGAACCGGCCATTGCCCGCTGGGCAGCAGAGCGCGCAACGTCTGGTGACCTGGCACAGATTGAGTCAGCGTTGAACGACATGATCGCCAATAACCAGAATCGGGAGGCGTTCAACGAAGCGGACATTCGCTATCACGAGGCGGTATTGCAGTCGGTGCATAACCCGGTTTTACAGCAGCTTAGCGTGGCGATCAGCTCGCTACAGCGAGCAGTATTTGAACGTACCTGGATGGGCGATGAGGCCAACATGCCGAAAACGCTTCAGGAACATAAAGCGCTGTTCGATGCGATACGGCATCAGGACGGCGATGCGGCAGAGCAGGCGGCGCTAACCATGATCGCCAGCTCGACACGAAGGTTGAAGGAAATCACATGACATCACGCTACATCGCAATTGACTGGGGATCGACCAATCTGCGCGCCTGGCTCTACCAGGGCGAGCAGTGCCTGGAAAGCAGGCAATCAGAAGCAGGCGTCACGCGCCTGAACGGTAAATCCCCTGAAGCGGTGTTAGCAGAGGTAACACAAAGCTGGCGCGACGGTAATACGCCGGTGGTGATGGCCGGAATGGTCGGCAGTAACGTGGGCTGGAAGGTCGCACCTTACCTGTCGGTTCCGGTTCATTTCGCCTCCGTTGGTGAGCAGTTAACGTCCGTTGGCGACAATGTCTGGATTATTCCCGGTTTATGCGTCTCTCGCGACGATAACCAAAACGTGATGCGCGGCGAAGAGACGCAACTGCTCGGGGCGCGCACCCTTTCTCCTTCTTCTGTCTACGTCATGCCCGGGACGCACTGCAAATGGGTCCAGGCGGATGCTGAGCAAATTCATGATTTTCGCACCGTGATGACTGGCGAATTGCATCATTTGCTGCTTACGCATTCGCTGGTGGGGGCCGGTTTGCCGGAGCAGAACCCTTCGCCGGAGGCGTTTGCCGCCGGGCTTGAGCGCGGGATCGCATCTCCTGCCGTTTTGCCGCAACTTTTTGAGGTTCGCGCCTCGCACGTGCTGGGAAATCTTCCGCGCGAGCAGGTTAGCGAATTTCTGTCCGGCCTGCTGATTGGCGCCGAAGTCGCCACCCTGAGCGACGCGTTCGCCGGGCAGCAGACCATCACGCTCGTCGCGGGTTCATCGCTGACGTCTCGTTACCGCCAGGCGTTCCACGCTATCGGACGGGATGTTGCCGCGGTGGAGGGCGACACGGCATTTCAGGCAGGCATAAGGAGCATCGCTCATGCAGTGGCAAACTGATCTTCCCCTTATCGCGATTTTGCGCGGCATCACGCCCGACGAGGCGTTAGCGCACGTTGGCGCGGTTATCGACGCCGGGTTCGACGCGGTGGAAATCCCGCTCAACTCACCGGCGTGGGAAAAAAGCATTCCGGCAGTGGTGGCGGCGTTTGGTGATAAGGCGCTGATTGGCGCAGGAACCGTGTTGCAGCCGGAGCAGGTGGATGACCTGGCGAAAATGGGCTGCAAGCTTATCGTCACACCCAATATCAATCCCGAGGTTATCCGCCGGGCGGTGGATTACGGCATGACCGTTTGCCCGGGGTGCGCCACGGCCACAGAAGCCTTTGCCGCTCTCGATGCGGGCGCACAGTCGCTCAAAATTTTCCCGTCGTCGGCTTTTGGCCCGGATTACATCAAAGCGCTGAAGGCGGTCTTACCCGCCAGCGTGCCGGTCTTTGCCGTGGGCGGCGTCACGCCGGAAAACCTGGTGCAGTGGATAAACGCGGGTTGTGTGGGCGCGGGGCTGGGCAGCGATCTCTATCGTGCAGGCCAGTCCGTTGAGCGTACCGCCCGGCAGGCGACAGCATTTGTGAAAGCGTATCGAGAGGCAGTGCAATGAAAATAACCAAACTCACCACGTACCGTTTACCCCCGCGCTGGATGTTCCTGAAAATCGAAACCGACGAAGGCGTGGTCGGCTGGGGCGAGCCGGTGATTGAAGGCCGTGCGCGTACGGTTGAAGCCGCGGTTCACGAGCTGGGTGAATACCTGATTGGCCAGGATCCGGCGCGCATCAACGACCTGTGGCAGGTCATGTATCGGGCGGGATTTTACCGTGGCGGTCCGATCCTGATGAGCGCCATCGCCGGTATCGACCAGGCGCTGTGGGATATCAAGGGCAAAGTGCTGAATGCCCCGGTCTGGCAATTAATGGGCGGCCTGGTGCGTGACAAAATCAAAGCCTACAGCTGGGTGGGCGGCGACCGCCCTGCGGAAGTCATCGACGGTATCCGCCAGCTGCGCAACATTGGTTTTGACACCTTCAAACTCAACGGCTGCGAAGAGATGGGCGTTATCGACAACTCGCGCGCAGTAGACCGGGCGGTGAACACCGTGGCGCAAATCCGTGAGGCTTTCGGCAACGAGATTGAGTTTGGCCTGGACTTCCACGGCCGCGTCAGCGCGCCGATGGCCAAAGTGCTGATTAAAGAGCTGGAGCCGTATCGCCCGCTGTTTATCGAAGAGCCTGTACTGGCCGAGCAGGCGGAATACTATCCAAAACTGGCAGAACAGACGCACATTCCCATCGCGGCGGGTGAACGCATGTTCTCGCGCTTCGAGTTTAAACGCGTGCTGGAAGCGGGCGGCATTGCGATCCTGCAACCGGACCTCTCCCACGCGGGCGGCATCACCGAATGCTACAAAATTGCCGGCATGGCAGAAGCCTACGATGTGGCGCTGGCGCCGCACTGTCCGCTTGGGCCGATTGCGCTGGCAGCCTGTCTGCACGTGGACTTCGTCTCCCGCAATGCGGTGTTCCAGGAACAAAGCATGGGCATTCACTATAACAAGGGCGCGGAGCTGCTCGACTTTGTGAAAAACAAAGAAGACTTCAGCATGGAAGGCGGTTTCTTTAAACCGTTAACGAAGCCGGGCCTTGGCGTGGAAATTGACGAAGCCAAAGTCATTGAGCTGAGTAAAAATACGCCGGACTGGCGTAACCCACTGTGGCGTCATGAGGACGGTTCCGTAGCCGAGTGGTAAAGCCGGATGGCGCTACGCTTATCCGGCCTACACTCCCGTAGGCCCGGTAAGCGAAGCGCCACCGGGCAAAAAAACATACATACAAAAATATAACCCTCTGTAAATTACAGGGCATGGTGAGCGGCTTCGCTATGCCCAAAATCTGGAGACAGATTGCGATGGATATTCCAGTTACTGCTGCAAAAACCGGGCGTCGCCGTTACCTGACGCTGATGATGATCTTTATTACCGTGGTCATTTGCTATGTCGACCGCGCCAACCTCGCCGTGGCATCGGCTCATATCCAGGAAGAGTTCGGCATCACCAAAGCGGAAATGGGCTATGTCTTCTCGGCGTTTGCCTGGCTGTATACGCTCTGTCAGATCCCCGGCGGCTGGTTCCTTGACCGCGTGGGATCGCGTCTGACCTACTTTATCGCTATTTTGGGCTGGTCCGTGGCGACCCTGTTCCAGGGCTTCGCCACCGGGCTGATGTCGCTGATTGGCCTGCGCGCCATCACCGGGGTGTTTGAAGCGCCCGCGTTCCCGACCAACAACCGCATGGTGACCAGCTGGTTCCCGGAACATGAGCGTGCCTCTGCCGTAGGCTTTTACACCTCCGGGCAGTTTGTGGGCCTGGCATTTCTGACGCCGCTGTTAATCTGGATCCAGGAGCTGCTGAGCTGGCACTGGGTGTTTATCGTCACCGGCGGGATCGGCATTATCTGGTCGCTCATCTGGTTCAAGGTGTATCAGCCGCCGCGTCTGACCAAAAGCATCACCAAAGCCGAGCTGGACTACATCCGCGACGGTGGCGGTCTGGTAGATGGCGATGCTCCGGTGAAAAAAGAGGCGCGTCAGCCGTTAACCAAAGCGGACTGGAAGCTGGTCTTCCACCGTAAGCTGGTGGGCGTGTATCTGGGACAGTTCGCGGTGACCTCCACGCTGTGGTTCTTCCTCACCTGGTTCCCGAACTACCTGACGCAGGAAAAAGGGATCACCGCGCTGAAGGCGGGCTTTATGACCACCGTGCCGTTCCTGGCGGCCTTCTTCGGCGTACTGCTCTCGGGCTGGCTGGCGGACAAGCTGGTGAAAAAAGGCTTCTCGCTGGGCGTGGCGCGTAAAACACCGATTATCTGCGGGCTGCTGATCTCTACCTGCATCATGGGGGCGAACTACACCAACGATCCGGTGTGGATCATGACCCTGATGGCGGTGGCATTCTTCGGGAACGGCTTTGCCTCCATCACCTGGTCTCTGGTGTCGTCCCTGGCGCCGATGCGTCTGATCGGCCTGACCGGCGGCGTGTTTAACTTCGTTGGCGGGCTGGGCGGGATCACCGTGCCGCTGGTCATCGGCTATCTGGCGCAGGACTACGGCTTTGGTCCGGCTCTGGTGTATATCTCTGCCGTGGCGCTGATCGGCGCGCTCTCCTACATCCTGCTGGTGGGCGACGTGAAACGAGTAGGCTAACGCCTTAGGATGTTTTACCCTGATGCGATAACCGCGCATCAGGGTATCCTTATGAAACAAATCACCTTCGCTTCCCGCCACCACCAGCTCACCAATATCAACACATGGACCCCAGACAGCCAGTGGCTTGTCTATGACGTGCGGCCATCCGGCGCGTCGTTTACCGGTAAAACCATTGAGCGGGTCAATGTCAGTACGGGCGAGGTTGAGGTGATCTACCGTGCCGCTGACGGCGCGCATGTCGGCGTGGTAACCGTTCATCCTGCTGAGGATAAATATGTATTTATCCACGGCCCGAAAAACCCCGATGCAGACTGGCAGTATGATTTTCACCATCGTCAGGGAGTGATTGTGCACAACGGCGAGGTGAGCAATCTCGATGCGATGGATATCACCGCGCCTTACACGGCAGGTGCGCTGCGTGGCGGCAGCCACGTCCACGTTTTTAGCCCGAACGGGCAGTTCGTCAGCTTTACCTACAACGACCATGTGCTGCACGAGCGCGATCCGAAGCTGGATTTGCGTAACGTCGGGGTAGCAGCGCCTTTCGGCCCGGTAAACCCACAGGGGAACCATCCGCGGGAATATGCTGGCACCTTCTGGAGCGTGCTGGTAAGCCGTACAACGTCGAACCCGCAACCAGGCAGCGATGAGATTAACCGCGCCTATGAAGAGGGCTGGGTGGGCAACGACAGGCTGGCATTTATCGGCGATACGGTGTCTGCGAAAGGCGAAAAGGTGCCTGAACTGTTTATTGTGGACCTCCCCAAAGATGAGCAGGGCTGGAAACGGGCAGGCGAGGCGCCGTTGCAGGGAACGCCTGAGACGATGCCCGCGCCTCCTGTGGGCATCACGCAACGCCGCTTAACCTTCACCCATCAGAAGGCGTATCCGGGGCTGGTGAACGTGCCGCGCCACTGGGTGCGCAGCAATCCGCAGGGGACGCAGATTGCGTTTTTAATGCGGGACGATAACGGCGTTGTGCAACTGTGGCTTATCTCACCTGAGGGCGGCGAGCCGCGCCAGTTGACCCACAGTGAGGGTGATATCCAGTCGGCCTTTAACTGGCATCCTTCTGGCCGCACACTTGGGTTTGTGCTCGAAAGCCGCATCGCCTGCTGCGATGCGCAGACCGGAAAGGTGACGTTTTTGACGTCCGATCATGGCAATCCGCCGTCTGCTGACGCAGTGGTTTTTTCCCCGGACGGGCGTTTTATCGCGTGGATGGAAGAGAAGGACGGTTTCCGCCAGCTGTGGCTAACGGAAACCGCACGGAATTAGCGCGGGGGCATCTCTGCGGGCGGGATGACGGAGTTGGTTGCCAGCGTCTCCTGCTCGCTTTTCTCAACGCGCGAGCGCACTGAGCTGTCGGTGCGGAACATATCCCACGGCAGCAGAAGCGTATCGGCAACCGCCGTAAACGGCATATCAAGAATCGCCAGAGATTTGGTACCCCAGTTTGTCTCATCATCAGAGATCATGGCGGCACTGGCGCGCGTCCCCGGATATGTTCCTTCTTTACCGCCGGTGTGCGACATCACGCTCGAACACCCGCAAAGTAAAACAACCCCGCTGAACGTCGCCAGCTTAATCAGAACATTTCTCATCATCACTCAGTCATCTTTAGTAGCACGGCATTGACCTGCAACTCAGGGTTATAGCGAGGCGCGTCCAAAATGGACAGTTCAAAACATCTGCACTGTGGTCGCCATCGCAATTTAACCCTTTGTGCTGTGCCCCTGAGTCTATGCGACATCCAGCAAAGTGCAAAAAAATCTCGCATTAATACGCTTGAAAAGCCCGTATCCAGACCCATTTTAAGGATGTACCCCGATAACGGACACGCCTGATGGGTGTTCGGGGGAACGGAAGCCTGTCCATGGTGGAAGGCTACATTTTCTCGCTGATTTCAGGAGCTTTTATCTATGCGTAACTTCGATCTCTCTCCGCTATACCGTTCTGCCATTGGTTTTGATCGTCTGTTCAACCACTTAGAAAACAACCAGAGCCAGAGCAACGGCTATCCTCCTTACAACGTTGAACTGGTTGACGAAAACCACTACCGCATTGCGATTGCTGTCGCCGGTTTCGCAGAGAGCGAACTGGAGATCACTGCCCAGGACAATCTGCTGGTGGTGAAAGGCTCCCATGCGGGCGAGCAGAAAGAACGAACCTACCTTTACCAGGGCATCGCAGAGCGCAACTTTGAGCGCAAGTTCCAGCTGGCTGAGAACATCCACGTCAAGGGCGCGAACCTGGTGAACGGCCTGCTGTTTATCGAACTGGAACGTGTGATTCCGGAAGAGAAAAAACCACGCCGTATCGAAATCAACTAATTATGCGGGTCGCTAACGCGGCCCACCTGAAATTGCTTGCCGTAAAGGGAGCATATGCGAATCCGTAAGGGTTTGCAGGTACAACTGCGCACAAAATTAAACTGTGCCGAACTCGCTTCTCAGAAGGAGATTTAGTATGCGTAACTATGATTTTTCCCCTCTTCTGCGTCAGTGGATCGGTTTTGACAAACTGGCTAACGCGCTGCAAAGCGCGACCGAACAGCAGACGTTTCCGCCGTACAACATCGAAAAAAGCGATGATAATCACTACCGCATCACGCTCGCGCTGGCCGGGTTCCGTCAGGAAGATCTCGACATCCAGCTTGAGGGCACGCGCCTGACCGTGAAAGGGTCGCCGGAAAAACCAGACACCGAGACCAAATGGCTGCATCAGGGGCTTGTCACTCAGCCGTTCAGCCTGAGCTTTACGCTGGCAGACCATATGGAAGTGTCTGGCGCGACGTTTACCAACGGGCTGCTGAATATTGACCTCACCCGTAACGTGCCGGAAGCCATTGCGCCGCAGCGCATCGCCATTAGCGAACGTCCGGCGTTGAATAGCTAATACATTTTTTGCCGGGTAGAGGCTGCGCAAAACCTGCCGAACCTGTAGGTCGGGTAAGGCGCAGCCGCCACCCGACACTACCCACAGACTGCACGAAGCCCTGCCCCGGCAGGGCTTTTTTGTGCGCCATCCCCCATACAGCCGCCGCTGGCTCTGAGAGAATCCTTAGTATAACTATGGTTATACACAGGATGTGGATCATGAGTGATATCGCGTTAACCGTGAGCGTGTTGGCCCTTGTCGCGGTAGTCGGGTTGTGGCTGGGGAATATCAAAATCCGCGGCGTCGGGTTTGGTATCGGCGGGGTGCTGTTCGGCGGGATTTTTGTCGGCCATTTTGCCGACCAGCTTGGGTGGGTGCTCAGCGCCGATATGCTGCATTTCATTCAGGAATTTGGCCTGATCCTCTTTGTGTATACCATCGGTATTCAGGTGGGTCCGGGTTTCTTCGCTTCGCTGCGCGTCTCCGGTTTACGCCTTAATCTCTTTGCTTTCGGCATTGTTGTGATGGGTGGGCTGGTCACCGCTATCCTGCATAAACTCTTCGCTATTCCGTTGCCCGTCGTGCTGGGTATTTTCTCCGGAGCCGTCACTAACACGCCTGCGCTCGGGGCGGGTCAGCAAATTCTGCGCGATTTGGGTATCCCGGCTGATGTCGTCGATCAGATGGGGATGAGCTACGCCATGGCCTATCCGTTTGGCATTTGCGGTATTTTGCTCTCGATGTGGCTGGTGCGCGTGCTGTTCCGCATTAACGTTGAACAGGAGGCGAAGGAGCATGAAAGCACCCTGACCAACGGCCATGCGCTCATTAAAACCATCAACATTCGCGTCGAAAATCCCAATCTGAACAATATGGCGATACAGGATGTTCCCATTCTGAACAGCGCGACCATTATCTGTTCACGCCTGAAACGCGATGACACGCTGATGGTGCCTTCGCCCGATACCCTTATTCAACACGGCGATCTCCTGCATCTGGTAGGGCAACCGGCGGATTTAAACAATGCCCGGCTGGTGATTGGTCAGGAAGTAGATACCTCGCTCTCGACCCGTGGAACGGATATGCGCGTGGAGCGCGTGGTGGTGACCAATGAGAAGGTGCTGGGCAAGAAAATACGCGATTTGCAGGTTAAAGAGCGCTATGACGTGGTGATCTCCCGTCTTAATCGCGCCGGCGTGGAGCTGGTGGCCAGTCAGGATGCGAGCCTGCAATTCGGTGATATTCTCAACCTGGTCGGGCGTCCGTCATCCATTGATGCCGTAGCGGACATGGTGGGAAACGCGCAGCAAAAACTCCAGCAGGTGCAGATGCTGCCGGTCTTTATCGGTGTCGGGCTTGGGGTGATGCTTGGCTCCATCCCTCTGTACGTGCCCGGCTTCCCGGTAGCGCTGAAGCTGGGTCTGGCTGGCGGGCCGCTCATTATGGCGCTGATCCTCGGGCGTATCGGCTCCATCGGTAAGCTCTACTGGTTTATGCCGCCGAGCGCTAACCTGGCGCTGCGGGAGTTAGGCATCGTGCTGTTTCTGGCGGTGGTGGGGCTGAAATCCGGCGGCGATTTTGTCGATACCCTGGTGAACGGCGAAGGGATGAGCTGGGTAGGATACGGCATATTTATTACCGCCATCCCGCTGATAACGGTCGGATTACTGGCGCGTATGTTCGCTAAAATGAACTATCTCACGCTGTGCGGCATGCTGGCTGGCTCTATGACCGATCCGCCCGCGCTGGCGTTCGCCAATAACCTGCACGCCACCAGCGGCGCGGCGGCGCTGTCTTACGCCACGGTTTATCCGCTGGTGATGTTTCTGCGCATCATCACCCCACAGCTACTGGCGGTACTGTTCTGGGGAATGGGCTAGCTTCGCTGACCGGCATTACCCGATGCCGGTCTCCTTGTCCCCGTTAATTTACGCTATGCTGAAGCCTGCTTCTGGCACGACAAGGAACCTTCATGAACATTTCCCGCCTCGGTGAAGCGCCGGACTACCGCTTCTCACTGGCTAACGAGCGTACATTTTTAGCGTGGATCCGTACTGCCCTGGGCTTTCTGGCCGCAGGCGTTGGCCTTGATCAGCTCGCCCCTGATTTTGCCACCCCGCTGATCCGCGAAGCGCTGTCCCTGCTGCTGTGTCTGTTAGCCGGCGTGTTGGCGATCTACGGCTACCTGCGGTGGCTGCGCAACGAAAAGGCGATGCGTCTGAAGCAGGATCTCCCTTACACGCGCGGTTTGCTTATCATCAGTACGATTTTGCTGCTGGTGGCTGGTATCGTGATGTTACTGGTGTTCTATGCCGGATAGCCGCAAAGCGCGGCGGGAAGCAGACCCCGGGCTTCAGCCGGAGCGTACCTCGCTGGCCTGGCTACGCACGCTGCTGGGGTATGGCGCGCTGATTGCGCTTGCCATTAAGCACAACTGGCACCGCACGGGGATGCCATTCTGGATCTCCATCGTTGTGCTGGCGCTGGTAGCCATTATTTTATGGCGCTATACCCGCAGCCGGAACCTGATGGACGTCGCGCACAGTGATTTCGCACAGCCAGGGGCGGTGCGGGATAAGTTCCTGATCGCCCTGGCCGTGCTGTCCCTGTCGCTGCTGTTTGCGGTAACCCATATTCAACAAATTTTGCATCTGTAGGCCGGGTAAGGCGCAGCCGCCGCCCGGCATAATTACTTCCCTTTCGCCAGATAATTCGCCATCTCGTCATCCGGCACCATGCCGCCGCCGGTTGCCCAGACCAGGTGCGTCGTATTGGCATCTGACTTTATCCGTACCGGCCCCACCATCCCCGCCAGCGCCGACGGCTCCAGGCGAATGCCTTCCTCCTGCGCCAGCCAGCCGAGCAGGTCGTACATGCTCTGATCGGAGAGGGTAAAGAACCCGTCAAGCAGACGCTCCATCGCGCGACCCACGAAGCCGGACGCGCGGCCTACCGCCAGCCCGTCCGCCGCCGTCACGTTATCAATACCCAGATCCTGTACGGCGATCTCATCGTGCAGACCGGTGTGGACACCCAGCAGCATGCATGGCGAGTGCGTAGGCTCGGCGAAGAAACAGTGCACGCTGTCGCCAAAGGCCAGCTTCAGGCCAAACGCCACGCCGCCGGGCCCGCCGCCGACGCCGCACGGCAGATAGACGTTTAGGGGATGTTCAGCGTCCACCACGCGCCCCTGTGCGGCAAACTGCGCTTTCAGGCGCTCGCCCGCCACCGCATAGCCCAGGAACAGCGTGCGGGAGTTCTCATCGTCAATAAAGAAGCAGTTCGGATCGCTTTCCGCTGCTTTGCGCCCTTGCTCCACCGCCACACCGTAATCCTGCTCGTATTCCACGACGGTCACGCCGTGGCTGCGCAGCCTGGCTTTTTTCCATTCACGGGCGTCGGCAGACATATGCACCGTGACCTTAAAGCCGATGCGCGCGCTCATGATGCCGATGGACAGCCCAAGGTTGCCGGTTGAGCCCACGGCGATGCTGTACTGGCTGAAGAAGTCCTTGAAGCGCGGCTCCAGCAGAATGCTGTAATCGTCATCCAGCTTGAGCAAGCCTGAGGCCAGCGCCAGTTTTTCCGCGTGAGCCAGCACCTCATAAATGCCGCCGCGCGCTTTAATGGAGCCGGAAATAGGCAGATGGCTGTCTTTTTTCAGCAGCAGCGTGCCGGGGATCGTTACGCCACATTCCTGCTCCAGACGCGTTTTCATTGCCGGAATGGCGACCAGTTCAGATTCAATAATTCCGCCCGCTGCCGCCGTTTCCGGGAAGGCTTTCGCCAGATACGGCGCGAAGCGTTCCAGGCGCGCGTGGGCGTCGTCAACGTCGGCTTTGGTCAGCCCGACATAGGGCAACCCTTCAGCCAGCGTCGTGGTACGCGGGTTGAGCCAGGTGGTTTCTTTCAGGGCAATCAGATCCTCAACCAGAGGAAACCGTGCGGTTAACGCGTTGATCGTTGCGCTTTTCATCGTCCATCTCTTCGCAAGGGGTTCATCCGGTATTAAGCATAAAAAAGAGGCATACTGACAAATGATATAAATTGCGTTTCAGGTGAACCAGATTGAACCAACCACGAAGAGATGAGGGCGATGGTGGAAGATAAGCGGCGGCTAAACGGCTGGCAGCTGTCCAAAATGCATACCTTTGAAGCGGCTGCCCGGTATGAATCTTTTGCGCTGGCAGCCGCTGAGCTGTCCCTGACCCCCAGCGCGGTAAGCCACCGCATCAGCCTGCTGGAAGACGAGCTGGGCATTCAGCTGTTTACACGCTCGCACCGTAAAGTTGAGCTGACGCAGGAGGGGAAGCGCGTGTACTGGACGCTAAAATCCTCGCTCGACGCGCTGAACCAGGAAGTACTGGACATTAAAAACCAGGCGCTGTCGGGCACGCTGACGGTTTATTCCCGTCCGTCGATCGCCCAGTGCTGGCTGGTGCCGATGCTTGGCGACTTTACCCAACGCTATCCGTCTATTTCGCTGAACGTGCTGACGGGCAATGAAGACGTGAATATGCAGCGAACGGGCGTCGATCTGGCGCTCTATTTCGATGATTCACCGCCGAAGCAGCTCGGTTATCACTACCTGATGGATGAAGCGATCCTGCCGGTCTGCTCACCGGAATATGCCAGGGAGCACGCGCTGGTGCAAAATCCCGATAACCTTCACCGCTGTACGCTGCTCCATGACCGTCAGGCCTGGAGCCACGATTCCGCCACGGATGAATGGTCAAGCTGGGCGACGCATTTTGGCGTGAATATGCCGCCCTCATCCGGGATTGGATTCGACCGTGCGGATCTGGCGATTATTGCCGCGACGCACCACGCCGGCGTTGCGATGGGGCGAAAAAGGCTGGTGCAAAAGCATCTCGCGCGCGGCGAGCTGATTGCTCCTTTCGGCGAAAAGACGCTTAAATGTCATCAGCACTACTACGTCTCAACGCTTTCGGGCCGGCAATGGCCAAAAATTGACGCCTTTATCGGCTGGCTGAAAGAGCGGGCGAACTGAAGAATTATTACGCTTTGGCTCTACACCAAATGCGAAAAAGCGTGCTAAATACAGGCTAACGATTTGATTTTCGCAAGGTGCGACGTGCTGAAGCCTTTCATTGTCACCGTGTTAGCGATCGCTTCCGGCTGGGCCTGTGCCGCTGAGCCGCCGCTGACGGCTGCCCGTTACGCGCAGATGCTGGGTGTCGGGATGGACGTCGACTGGGCCCGCACCGAGCGCGGTATCCGCGAGTTTGATCCGCTGGTGGTCCGTGATTTTCGGGCGAAAGGCATACGTCATGTCCGCATTCGGGTGGCGGGCGAACCCACGGAAGCGCGACTGATTCACCTGCGCAAGCTGGTGGAGGCCTGCGAGCAATACGGCATCATCCCCATCGTCGCTTATCAGGCAGATGAATATAAAAACGACCCGAAAACGGATACCGAAAAAGCGGTGATTGATTGGTGGATTGCCGTGGCGCATTATTTTAGTCAGCGTTCACCGTTGCTGGGCTTTGACCTGATCTACGAACCGGCGGACAAGCTCAACCACAACATGGTTTCCCTCAACCGGGTGTATGAGAAAGCGATCAAAGGCATTCACGCCATTGATGCCAGCCGCATGATTTTTATCGCACCTCGCCTGCGCGCCGCGCCGGAGGATTTATCCAGCCTGAAGCTGCCCGCGCACAGCCAGAATTACCTGCTGGCAGAGTGGCATATTTTCCCGTGGGGTCCGCTGAAAACGAACGGCAAATACCCGTGGACGTCCGGAACCGCGGCGGAGAAAACGGCTATTCGCAACCGAATCAACGCCGCCCTGCGCTGGCAACAAAAAACCGGGCACGTGAGTTGGGTAGGTGGCTGGGGTGTGGGCGAGTCGAAAACCCTGACGCCAACCGCCTCGCAAATGGCGTTTGCCACGTTTATGGCGTGCCAGCTGCAAAAGGCTGCTATTCCGTATGCGATAAACGCCGATGTTCAGTTTTATGACGGGGAAGAGGGGGCGTGGCGTCCTGCGCCAGAGCGGCTATTGCAGGCGATGATTGCGCCCGGGTGTGAAAAGCCCGGCGAGAAGCCGGGCCATCATGCGGTTAAACAGGCTGTTCGTGATGCGAGACACGCGACGCCAGCGGCAGCCAGCACAGCAAAATCAGCAGCCCCATCAGGGTCATCAGCAAGCCTAAACTAGCCTGCCCGGTCTGCGGCATCATCGCGGAGAGCCAGGCGAGCGCGCCGGAACCAATATTCTGCAAACCGCCCACCAGGGCACCAGCGGTACCCGCGAGGAACGGGAACGGCTCCATTGCGCCGCTGGTGGCGAGCGGGAACAGCATGCCCGCGCCGAAGAAGAACAGCGCCGCCGGGACGAGCAACGTCCAGACCGACATCACGTCAAACAGCCCCGGGATCCACATCATCAGCCCGGCCAGCAGGCAGCTAATCACGGCCTGCCACATCAGCGTGGAGAAGCGTTTGTTCGGACGTCCGGCGAACCATGCGCCGAAGAACGCCGCCGGGATCGGCAGAATAAACAGGATACTCACCACCATGCTGCTCAGGCCAAGGCCTGCGCCCAGCAGCACGCCGGAACAGGCTTCGAACACGGCAATGCCCGCCAGGCCGCCAATCAGCATCAATAAATAACAGGTAAACGACCCGTTGCCGAACAGCGTTTTATAGCTGGCGATAAGCTTCGTACGCGGCGCGTCCTGCGGACGTGTTTCCGGCATCCAGCGCGCCATGCTGAAGGTGACGATCGCGCACAGCACCAGCAGGAAGGCGTAACAGGCGCGCCAGGACCACACGGTGTCCAGCAGGCCACCAATCAGCGGCGCGAGCAGCGGGCTCACCAGAATACCCATGTTTAACAGGCTGTTGGCGTGACGGAGCTGGGTGCCTTGATACATATCTCGCGGCAGGGTACGCGCCATAACCCCGCCGACGCCGGTGCCAACACCCTGGAGAGCGCTGGCGGCAATCAGTACGGTCAGGCTATGGGTGGTAATGGCAATGACCGTCGCCACCATGAAAATGCTCATGCCCACCAGAATGACCGGGCGACGCCCGACGCGATCGGACAGGGGACCATAAACCAGCTGTGAAACGCCATAGGTCAGCAGGTAGGCTGCCATCACGCTCTGTACCGCCCCTTCGCGGACGTTTAGATCTTTTGCCATATCGGCAATCGCCGGAATATAGATGGTTTGCGCCATCTGCCCGACGGCCACCAGTAACACCAGCATCAACAATAAGTTCACGTTCCGTTGCTTTTTCATGTCGCTGAATACTTTTGCCAAAAGAGAGAAATAAAGAATAAGTGACTACGCATTCCCATAAATGCGCGAGGAATCTACCACAGTGAGATGACAATTTAAGCATTACTGTGATGAATGACAGAGGGCGTGAAGGCAGGATTTGTAAACAAGATCGGCAACTAATGTTGCCAGCGAATTACGCCAGACGCAGCAGGACCGCACCGGCGGCTATACCCAGCGCCGCCGCGATGCGCAGGCCAGCAACTTTCTCTTTTAAAAGCACAAATGCGATTAATGCGCCGAAGAGAATCGAGGTTTCACGCAGCGCCGCGACCACCGCCAGCGGCGCCTGCGTCATCGCCCAAAGCGCCAGACCGTAAGATCCCATCGTCCCGACGCCGCCGAGTAGCCCCTTTTTCCAGTGCAGGCGCAGATAGGCTGACGCCTCACGGCGGCGGGCTACCATCGCCCAGCTCAGCAGGCAGAAGCCGTTCATGAAGAAGGTCCAGAGCGTGTAGCCCAGCGCCGAGTCTGATAACCGCACGCCGGTGCCGTCCACCAGCGTATACCCGGCGATAAAACAGGCGTTCAGCAGTGCCAGCCAGATCCCCTTGCGCGACTGCATGCGGCCATTCATCGCCATCGCCAGAATTGACAGGCAAATGACGCCGATACCGGACCAGGCGAGCCAGGAGAGATGGTCCCCGAGCGCCAGCACGCTGATCAGCGCCACCAGCAGCGGGGCGGTACCGCGCATCAGCGGATAGGTCTGGCTCATGTCGGAGACCTGATAGGTTTTTGCTACCAGTACCGTATACACCACCTGTAACGCGCAGGAGACGAACAAATAAGGCCAGCTTGCAGCCGTCGGCTGGGGAGAGAAAGGCAGTAAAATCAGGGCAATAAGCGCGGCTGAACCGCTGACGCCAATCGCAGAGTAGAGCTTGTCCGTTCCGGCCTTAACGATGGCGTTCCAGCTGGCATGCAGCAGTGCGGCGAACAGTAAAATGCAGAAAACGGTGATGGTCATGGCGTTTCAAATGGTGAAATGTCATCCAACTGTAACATTCACCCTTCGATGCTGCCAGACGCTTACACTGCGCAAAAAAGGCGGTGCGTGACCCGGGGTTCGTCTGACACCAGCCTGAAGCCCGCCCGATGATAAAATCCGTACGCAGTTTCCGGCGCATGGGTATTAAGAAAATCAAACCAGATGCTGGCATCCGCCATCACCACGGTCAAAAGCTGCTTTCCAATGCCCAGCCCGCGGCACTTTTCGCTGACATAGAGATGACGAATACGTCCGGCGCGCGGCTGCTGGCTGAACGGATCGCGATTAAGACCGCACACGCCCACCAGCTTGCCGTTAAGAAACGCCCCCAGCAGCTTTTCACCCGGGGCATTAAAGCGGTTTTCACCCCGCTGCCAGTTCTCTTCCAGCCTGCGCAGCATGTTGAAATTCAACGCGATACTCTCGGCCTTCAGGGCGATATAGCCCGGCTCATCAGGCGTAACAGGCTCAATTAACAGACGCGACATAGCATTCCCTCGTTATTAAAGAGGGGCGGTTGCCCGCCCCTCTCAGGTGCGACTTGAACCTGAATCACCGAACGTATTTCAGGACAGCATCAAGCAGTTGCAATACAGCAACAATGAGTTTGAGGACAAGTATGACCATATCCACGACGCTCATACGCGTCTCCTTTTGGTTAAAAGGAGCACGATGCTGGCGTACCTTTCCGCCGCCTGTGGCCAGCACCTGGATTGACGTAACACAGTGTGCTCACTTCAGGGGTTAAGGCACTGACGGCACCACCCGTTTCAGCCAGGACTTCGTTGCGCCGGTAAACTGCGGCCCCCTCGCTCACTGCGAACACCCTCAGTATAGATAAATACTGTATGCATGAACAGTATTTTATGGACAAAATTTGGAAGGCGATCCATACTCAAAAACGTCAAAATCCGTGCCGGAATTGCGCGTTCGTCTTCGATCGCGTATACTTTTCGCGTTGACGTAACACAGTGTGTTCTGCGGCGACCAACCGCAAAACCCTGAAAAAAACCTCGCTTAGGCGGGGTTTTTTGTTTTCTGAGGTTAGACAAAAAATTGACGGGCGTTGACATATTGGCAATGCATGTTATTGTTGCCATTATGGCAACGGACGCGGCAGGCATGCAGTATGCATTTAATCTCAATGAAGGCAGTTTGTGAGGCGGTAAGCCAGTTTCCACAATACAGGGATGAACTTCTCTTTTTGGGAAGAGTTATCGAAAAAAGCCATTGCCCGACGCCTGCTGCGCTAAGAAAACTGTTTCCAACGCTGGATAACTTCAAGTATCTCGATAAGCATTATGTTATTGATATTGCAAATAACAATCTCAGAGTAGTGGCTCTCATTTTCTTTGAAAGCCAAAAGTTTTATGTGCGCCATGTTTTTACTCATAAGGAATATGACCGTTTTACGGAGAAACATCGCACTAAGGGGAAGAAATGATGATCGTTGCTGATGCACTAAAAGCTACGCATGACCTTGTTGCGGCTGTTCCTCTGCTGGGTGAACATCCTAACGAGAAGGATTACCAGGACGCACTTGAGCTGGTTGAGTATCTGCTCATGCATGAACCTGGCAGCCCTTTACTGGATATTGTATGTGCGAGAATCAGCCGCTACGAAGCAAACCGGCCTGAAATTGTCGCGCTACGCCAGGAGATGGAATCTGTTCCCGTGGGGATTGCGGTGTTAAGAACGCTTATGGATCAGCACAAACTCACTATTTCGGATTTTCAGGATGAAATAGGCAGTAAATCAATGGTTTCAAGGGTACTCAATGGGCAGCGTCAGCTCACACTGAACCATATAAAAAAACTGGCGGCCCGCTTTGGCGTTTCGCCTGCGCTGTTTATTGAGTGAGATAAAAGCCTTTTTATGGTTTCATCACCCAACAAACGAAACGTGATCCCTGACGCATTTTTGCGCAGATGAAAATATTTCCATTGTCACGCCCGAAAACCTGTGTTTGTATAAATTCAATCAATGATTCTAAACACAGGTCCCCAATGACTTCATCCATCTTCACTTCGACCCTACTAAAAACTGCGCAACCAGCCGCAGTGGTCGTCGTGCGTGTGGTGGTGGTCGTCGGCAATGCGCCGTAGGGACTGGATCAACACACGAATCCAAAACCCCGCCGGCGCAAACCGGGCGGGGTTTTTCGTTTAGGACCCTCCCCGGAAGGCTGGCTCAGAAGAAAAGGACTGGAGCATGGCAAGTTCGGGCACAACATCCACAAAGACGCGTTTTACAGGCGCGCAGCTGATTGTTCATTTACTGGAACGGCAGGGCATCACCACGGTTGCGGGTATCCCGGGTGGAACCGTGCTGCCGCTGTATGATGCGTTAAGTCAAAGCACACAGATCCGCCACGTGCTGGCGCGTCACGAGCAGGGAGCCGGTTTTATCGCTCAGGGCATGGCGCGTACCCAGGGCAAACCTGCGGTGTGTATGGCCTGTAGCGGGCCGGGCGCCACTAATCTGGTGACCGCCATCGCCGACGCGCGTCTCGACTCCATTCCGCTCATCTGCATTACCGGCCAGGTCCCGTCCTCGATGATCGGCACCGATGCGTTCCAGGAAGTGGACACCTACGGCATCTCTATCCCCATCACCAAACATAACTATTTAGTTCGCGATATCAGCGAGCTGCCTCAGGTGATCAGCGATGCGTTCCGCATTGCGCAGTCTGGCCGCCCGGGTCCGGTGTGGATAGACATTCCTAAGGACGTACAGACCGCAGAGATCGAGATCGACGTGCTGCCTGCGCCGGGCGAGCGTGCCCCCGCACCGGAATTCAGCGCTGAGAGCGTGCGCGACGCCGCAGCCATGATTAACGCCGCCAGACGTCCGGTGCTCTATCTGGGCGGCGGGACGATTAACGCCGCGGATGAAATCCGTGCGTTCGCGGAAAAGGCCAGCCTGCCGACCACGATGACCCTGATGGCGCTGGGCATGCTGCCCAAAGCGCACCCATTGTCTTTAGGGATGCTGGGCATGCACGGCGCGCGCAGCACCAACTACATCCTGCAAGAGGCGGATTTGCTGATTGTTATGGGTGCACGTTTTGATGACCGGGCTATTGGCAAAACCGAGGAGTTCTGCCCGAACGCCAAAATTATTCATGTGGATATCGACCGCGCCGAGCTGGGTAAAATCAAGCAGCCGCACGTGGCGATTCAGGGCGACGTGGCCGACGTGCTGGCGCAGCTGATCCCGCAGACGGACGCAGCTGACCGCGCCGACTGGCGCCAGCTGGTGGCCGATCTGCAACGCGAGTTCCCGGGCGCCATCCCAACCGAGGGCGACCCGCTGAGCCACTACGGGCTGATCAACGCCGTGGCCGCCTGCGTGGACGACAGCGCGATCATCACCACCGACGTCGGCCAGCACCAGATGTGGACCGCGCAGGCCTATCCGCTGAACCGCCCGCGCCAGTGGCTGACCTCCGGCGGCCTCGGCACCATGGGCTTCGGCCTGCCGGCGGCAGTAGGCGCGGCGCTCGCCAACCCGGACCGCAAGGTTATCTGCTTCTCCGGCGACGGCAGCCTGATGATGAACATTCAGGAAATGGCGACCGCGGCCGAAAACCAGTTAGACGTGAAAATCATCCTGATGAACAACGAGGCGCTGGGCCTGGTGCACCAGCAGCAGAGCCTGTTCTACAAGCAGGGCGTGTTTGCCGCGACCTATCCGGGGACGATCAACTTCATGCAGATTGCCGCCGGTTTTGGCCTGCACACCTGCGATCTGAACGCCGAAGACGATGCCCACGCGGCGTTGCAGGAGGCGATTGCTCGTCCGGGCCCGGCGCTGATCCACGTGCGTATCGACGCGCAGCAAAAAGTGTATCCGATGGTGCCGCCGGGTGCGGCCAATACTGAGATGGTGGGGGAATAAGCCATGCAGAAACAACACGATAACGTCATTCTGGAACTCACCGTCCGCAACCACCCTGGCGTGATGACGCACGTCTGCGGGCTGTTTGCCCGCCGGGCGTTTAACGTCGAAGGTATTTTGTGTCTGCCGATTCAGGGCAGCGAGCACAGCCGCATCTGGCTACTGGTCAACGACGACCAGCGTCTGGAGCAGATGATGGCGCAGATCGACAAGCTGGAGGACGTCACCAAAGTGGCGCGCAACCAGTCCGATCCCACCATGTTTAACAAAATTGCGGTGTTTTTCGAGTAAATCACTTAAGGTAAGAGGCTTTTGCCGGATGACGCTGCGCTTATCCGGCCTACAAGGACGTTACGCGTAGGCCGGATAAGGCGTTTACGCCGCCATCCGGCATTTCAGACCGCAGGAACACACATGACCACCATCGCTCTCATCGACGACCACCTTATCGTCCGCTCCGGCTTTGCCCAGCTCCTCAACCTCGAACCGGATTTTCAGGTTGTGGCCGAGTTTGGCTCCGGGCGCGAGGCGCTGGCGGGCCTGCCGGGGCGCGGGGTGCAGGTCTGTATCTGCGACATCTCGATGCCGGATCTCTCCGGGCTGGAGCTGTTGAGCCAGCTGCCGAAAGGGATGGCGACGATCATGCTCTCGGTCCACGACAGCCCGGCGCTGGTCGAGCAGGCGCTCAACGCGGGCGCGCGCGGCTTCCTCTCTAAACGCTGTAGCCCGGACGAGTTGATTGCCGCCGTGCGCACTGTCTCTACCGGCGGCTGCTACCTGACGCCGGATATCGCCATCAAGCTGGCGGCCGGACGGCAGGATCCGCTCACCAGACGCGAGCGCCAGGTGGCGGAGAAGCTTGCCCAGGGCATGTCGGTAAAAGAGATTGCCGTAGAGCTGGGCCTGTCGCCCAAAACCGTACACGTTCATCGCGCCAACCTGATGGAAAAACTCAACGTCAGCAACGACGTTGAGCTGGCGCGCCGCATGTTTGACAGCTGGCAATGAGTTCCGCTTTTTCACGGCTGATCGCCGTCGCTGCCAGCTTTTTTATCTTCTCCGCCGCGTGGTTTTGCCTGTGGAGCATCAGCCTGCACCTGGTGGAACGCCCGGAGCTGGCGGTGCTGCTGTTTCCCTTTGGCCTGCGTCTGGGATTAATGCTCCAGTGCCCGCGCGGATACTGGCCCGTTTTGCTAGGCGCGGAGTGGCTGATGCTGGTCTGGCTGGCGCAGGAGGTGGCCCTCGCGCATCTTCCCTTATTGATGACCGGAAGCCTGCTCACGCTTCTCCCCGTTGCCCTGATTTCCCGCTATCGTCACCAGCGCGACTGGCGCACGCTGCTGCGTCAGGGGGCGGCGCTGATTGCCGCCGCGCTGTTGCAGTCTCTGCCGTGGATGGGCGAAAAGGAGGTGCTCAACGCCCTGCTGCTGACCCTGACCGGGGGACTGACGCTGGCCCCGACCTGCCTTGTGATCTGGCACTACCTCACCAGCACCGTCTGGCAGCCGCTCGGCCCGGCGCTGGTCTCCCAGCCGGTGAACTGGCGCGCCCGGCACCTGATCTGGTATTTGCTGCTGTTTGTTGTGAGCCTGTGGCTACAGCTGGGTCTGCCCGCTGAATTATCGCGCTTCACGCCGTTTTGTCTGGCGCTGCCGATTATCGCTCTGGCCTGGCACTACGGCTGGCAGGGCGCATTGATCGCCACGCTGATGAATGCCATCGCGCTGATCGCCAGCCAGACCTGGCACGATCATCCGGTGGATCTGCTGCTCTCGCTGCTGGCCCAGAGCCTGACCGGGCTGCTGCTCGGGGCGGGCATTCAGCGTCTGCGTGAGCTGAACCAGTCCCTGCAAGCCGAGCTGGCGCGCAACCGTCGTCTGGCGGAGCGTCTGCTGGAAACCGAGGAGAGCGTGCGTCAGGAAGTGGCTCGCGAGCTGCACGACGATATCGGCCAGACCATTACCGCCATCCGCACGCAGGCGGGCATCGTCCAGCGTCTGGCGGCGGATAACGCGGGCGTGAAGCAGGGCGGGGCGCATATCGAACAGCTTTCGCTGGGCGTCTATGATGCCGTTCGCCGCTTGCTGGGACGGCTGCGTCCGCGCCAGCTTGATGACCTGTCGCTGGAGCAGGCGATACGCTCCCTGATGCGTGAGATGGAGCTCGAAAGCCGCGGCATTGTTAGCCATCTCGACTGGCGTATTAACGAACCTGCGCTGAGCGAAGGCCAGCGCGTGACGCTGTTCCGCGTCTGTCAGGAAGGGCTGAACAACATCGTCAAACACGCCAATGCCAGCGCGGTGACGATCCAGGGCTGGCAGCAGGACGAGCGACTGATGCTGGTGATAGACGACGACGGCTGCGGCCTGCCGCCGGGCTCCGGCCAGCAGGGGTTTGGCCTGGCGGGGATGCGCGAGCGCGTCAAGGCGCTGGGCGGCACGCTGAACCTTTCCTGCACCCACGGGACGCGCGTCAGCGTCAGCCTGCCGTTAAGGACGCATCATGTTTAAAACGCCCGCCAGCGTAGCCCCGTTAAGCAACAAAGCGGAAATCGACGCCCGCTACCGCTACTGGCGTCGCCATATCCTGATCACCATCTGGCTCGGCTACGCCCTGTTCTACTTCACCCGCAAAAGCTTCAACGCCGCCGCGCCGGAAATCCTCGCCAGCGGCGTGATGACGCGCACCGATATCGGCCTGCTGGCGACGCTGTTTTACATCACCTACGGCCTGTCGAAGTTCTTCTCCGGCATCGTCAGCGACCGCTCCAACGCGCGCTATTTTATGGGCGTTGGGCTGATCGCCACCGGCGTGGTGAACATCCTGTTCGGCTTTTCCACCTCGCTATGGGCCTTTGCCCTGCTGTGGGCGCTGAACGCCTTTTTCCAGGGCTGGGGCGCGCCGGTCTGCGCCCGCCTGCTCACCGCCTGGTACTCGCGCAACGAGCGCGGCGGCTGGTGGGCAATATGGAACACCGCGCATAACGTCGGCGGGGCGCTGATCCCGATGGTGGTGGGGGCTGCCGCGCTGCACTACGGCTGGCGCACGGGGATGATGATTGCCGGTGCCCTCGCGATTGTCGCCGGGCTGTTCCTCTGCTGGCGCCTGCGCGACAGGCCGCAAACCGTCGGCCTGCCTGCGGTGGGCGACTGGCGGCACGACGAGATGGAGATCGCCCAGCAGCAGGAGGGCGCCGGGCTGTCCCGCCAGGAGATCCTCACCAAATACGTGCTGAAAAATCCGTACATCTGGCTGCTGTCCCTCTGCTACGTGCTGGTCTACGTGGTGCGCGCGGCCATCAACGACTGGGGCAACCTGTACATGTCCGAGACGCTGAGTGTGGATCTGGTCACCGCCAATTCGGCGGTCACAATGTTCGAGCTGGGTGGGTTTATCGGCGCGCTGGTAGCGGGCTGGGGATCGGACAAGCTGTTCAACGGCAACCGCGGCCCGATGAACCTGATTTTTGCCGCCGGGATTTTACTCTCTGTGGGCTCGCTGTGGCTTATGCCGTTCGCCAGTTACGTCATGCAGGCGGCGTGCTTCTTCACCATCGGCTTTTTCGTCTTTGGCCCGCAGATGCTGATCGGCATGGCGGCGGCGGAGTGCTCGCACAAAGAGGCGGCAGGCGCGGCGACGGGCTTTGTCGGGCTGTTTGCCTACCTCGGCGCGTCGCTCTCCGGCTGGCCGCTGGCGCGGGTGATCGACATCTGGCACTGGAGCGGATTCTTCGCGGCGATCGCCATCGCGGCGGGCATCTCGGCCCTGTTGCTGCTGCCGTTTTTGCACGCTCAGGCGCCGCGCGAAGCGTGACGCGCCTCACCTTTTGTTGCCGAGTGGCGCAAAACCAGGAAATTTTCCCGGTTTCACCTGGACGCTGTCTCAGGCATCTCTCCCGGCTGATTTTTACAATGCTGCAAAAATCAGCTCAGGAGTAAACCAACCATGCTGGCCTTCTTAAACCAGGTGCGCAAGCCGACCCTGGATCTGCCGCTCGACGTGCGGCGCAAGATGTGGTTCAAACCGTTCATGCAGTCTTATCTGGTGGTCTTCATCGGCTACCTGACCATGTACCTGATCCGCAAAAACTTTAACATCGCGCAGAACGACATGATCTCCACCTACGGGCTGAGCATGACGCAGCTGGGGATGATTGGCCTGGGCTTCTCCATCACCTACGGGGTGGGGAAAACGGTGGTGTCCTACTACGCGGACGGCAAAAACACCAAGCAGTTCCTGCCGTTTATGCTGATCCTCTCCGCCATCTGTATGCTCGGCTTCAGCGCCAGCATGGGCGCGGGCTCCGTCAGCCTGTTCCTGATGATTACTTTCTACGCCCTGAGCGGTTTCTTCCAGAGCACCGGCGGGTCGTGCAGCTACTCCACCATCACCAAATGGACCCCGCGCCGCAAGCGGGGTTCGTACCTGGGCATGTGGAACATCTCCCACAACCTCGGCGGGGCGGGAGCGGCAGGCGTGGCGCTGTTTGGCGCGAACTACCTGTTCGACGGCCACGTGATCGGCATGTTTATCTTCCCGTCGATTATCGCCCTGATCGTCGGCTTTATCGGTCTGCGCTTCGGCAGCGACTCCCCGGAATCCTACGGCCTCGGCAAAGCGGAAGAGCTGTTCGGGGAGGAGATCAGCGAAGAGGACAAAGAGACCGAAGAGAACGAGATGTCCAAATGGCAGATCTTTGTTGAGTACGTGCTGAAAAACAAAGTGATCTGGCTGCTGTGCTTCTCAAACATCTTCCTGTACGTGGTGCGCATCGGCATCGACCAGTGGTCAACGGTGTATGCCTTCCAGGAGCTGAAGCTCTCTAAAGAGGTGGCGATTCAGGGCTTCACCCTGTTCGAAGTGGGCGCGCTGGTCGGCACGCTGCTGTGGGGCTGGCTCTCCGACCTCGCCAACGGCCGTCGCGCGCTGGTGGCCTGCGTCGCGCTGGCGCTGATTATCGCCACGCTCGGCATCTACCAGCACGCCAGCAACCAGTACGTTTACCTGGCGTCCCTGTTCGCGCTCGGCTTCCTGGTGTTTGGCCCTCAGTTGCTGATTGGCGTGGCGGCCGTAGGGTTCGTGCCGAAAAAAGCGATCGGCGCCGCCGATGGGATTAAAGGCACCTTCGCCTACCTGATCGGCGACAGCTTCGCCAAGCTGGGCCTGGGGATGATCGCCGACGGCACGCCGATTTTCGGCCTCACCGGTTGGGCGGGCACCTTCGCGGCGCTGGATGCGGCAGCGATTGGCTGTATCGTCCTGATGGCGATGGTCGCGGTGCTGGAAGAACGTAAAATTCGCCGCGAGAACCGCGCGCAGAAATTAAAAGCGGCCTGAGTGTGCAGGTAACGTCTTTGCCCGGTGTGTGATGCCGGGCTTTTTTTATTTGCTCGTCCTACCTTTACTCCGCTTTACACATTCGCTCCTCTCCATGCTCTACAGTGTTTTTTGCTGCCGCCTTTCGTGCAGCCTTAGCCCCTTTTGCTAACGGAGAGCTTGCATGTTAACCCGACGATTGTCCTGCCTGGCGCTGCTGATGGCGCTGGCGTCCCCCGCAATGGCCGCGGATGCCCCCACCTACGGCGAGAAGCTGGAAGGTTTCGACTACGGCTGGCCGGTAAAACACTTTACCTTTACCTCGCAAAACCAGCCTCTGGATATGGCTTACCTGGACGTGAAGCCGGAAAAACCCAACGGACGTACCGTGGTGCTGATGCACGGCAAAAATTTCTGCGCCGGTACCTGGGACGGCACGATCCGTGCGCTGTCGGCCAGCGGGTATCGCGTGATCGCACCCGACCAGATCGGCTTCTGTAAATCCACCAAGCCGGACCATTATCAGTACACCTTCCAGCAGCTGGCGGACAACACCCACGCGCTGCTCACATCGCTTGGCGTCGATCGCGCGACGGTTATCGGCCACTCGACCGGCGGCATGCTGGCAACCCGCTACGCGCTAATGTGGCCGCAGCAGGTAGAGCAGCTGGTGATGGTGAACCCGATTGGCCTGGAAGACTGGAAAGCCCGCGGCGTGCCGCATATCACGGTTGACCAGTGGTACCAGCGCGAGCTGAAGGTCAGCGCCGACGGCATTCGTCAGTACGAGAAAAACACCTACTACGCCGGGGAGTGGAAGCCGGAATACGAACGCTGGGTCACCATGCTTGCCGGGCTGAACAACGGGCCGGGTAAAGCGCGCGTGGCGTGGAACTCGGCGCTGCTCTACGACATGATCTACACCCAGCCGGTTATCTATGAATTTAGCGACCTGAAGATGCCGGTATTATTGATGATCGGCACGAAGGACAACACCGCCATCGGGAAAGACCTCGCCCCGCCGGAGATCCGCAAGACGCTCGGCAACTATGCGGTGCTGGGGAAAGAGACGGCGAAGCGCATTCCGCACGCGACGCTGGTTGAGTTTAACGACATGGGCCACGCGCCGCAGATGCAGGATCCTGAGCGCTTCCACGAGGCGCTGCTGAAAGGGCTTCAGGCGCGCTGACTGGTTTCCAGCAACAGCCCGCGCAGCCACGCCTGCGCGGGGTTGCGGTGCGTTCTGCCGTGCCAGGCCATGCTTTTGGTAAAGCCGGGTACGGGAATCGGTGTCTCGCAGACGAACATCCCCGTCTGGTTTTCCGCGATGCGTGACGGCACGACGGCAATCATATCGCTGAGGGCCAGCACGTCCGGCAGCACCAAAAAGTTGCTCACCGATAACCCCACGTGCCGCATGCGGCCAATTTTCTCCAGCGCGCTATCCGTTACGCCACGAAAACCATCGCCCTCGTAAGAGACGAGTACATGCTCCAGGGCGCAAAAACGGTCTAACGTGATTGGTTTTCCGGCATCCGGATGGTCGGCACGCATCATGCAAACATACCGTTCATCATAAAGCGCACGGCTGTGAAGCTCATCTGGCGTGGTGTGCGGAGTGATCAGCGCCACGTCAACGCTGCCCTGTTCAAGCTGGCTGACCAGGCGACCCGGTTCCACGGGCACGACTCGCACGCGGACAGAGGGAGCCTGCACCTTAAGGGCGGCGATAAAGGGTACGACGACCGCACGCAGGGCGTAGTCAGTCGCGGCGAGGGTGAAGGTGAGCGCTGCGGTGATAGGGTCAAACGCCACGGGCTGAAGCAGCATGTCGATATCAGCGAGAATGCGCTTCACCGGAGCGGCTAACGCTTCGGCGCGCGTGGTTGGCACCATCCCGTGCGGCGCACGAATAAACAGCGGATCGTCAAAGTAATCCCGCAGGCGGTTGAGCATGCCGCTCACCGCAGGCTGGGTCAGTGCAAGACGCCCCGCCGCGCGGGTGACGCTGCGCTCGTCCAGCAGGGCATCCAGCGTTTTCAGCAGGTTAAGATCCAGCGTGCGCAGATCCGCTTTCATGACGTTTTTCCACCTCTTTTCCGTTCACTATTATGGCGCTGCCCGCTGTCGACGCGCTGCGTTTCCCGCTATGATGAGCGGCTAGTCTAAGGAGAACGCATGGTCTGGATAATGCTGGCAACGCTTGCCGTGGTGTTTGTGGTTGGATTTCGTGTCCTGACTTCAGACTCCCGCCGCGCCATCAAACGTTTAAGCGAGCGGCTGGGGATCACCCCGATGCCGGTCGAGTCGATGATTGACCAGTTCGGTAAAACGCCGGGCAATGAGTTTATCCGCTACCTTGAACGCCCCGACGAGGCGCATCTGCAAAATGCCGCGCAGGTGCTACTGATCTGGCAGGTCTGCATCGTCGATGGCAGCGAAGAAAATCTGCATACCTGGCACCGTATGCTGCGTAAGGCTCGCCTTGCCGCACCCATTACCGATGCGCAGATTCGCCTCGCGCTCGGCTTTATGCGCGAAATAGAGCCCGATCCGCAGGAGCTTAACGCCTTCCAGCTGCGCTACAACCAGCTCTTCCTGCCGGAAGAGGGTGTGTTTTATCTGCACTGATATCACGAATCGTGATGAAGAGTATAAAGCATCGTCATTAGATTTATACCACTCGCGGGGGCACCATCATCTCATCCACTAACTGATGAGGTGAACCATGAAACAATCCGCCATTATCTGGCCGAACGACTACCTGCCGGGTACCACCGATAACTTTGCATCTAACGAAATCATTGTTGCCGGGCTGAGCGCGAAAGAAGTCTGGGCGCAGCTCAACGACACCTCCCTCTGGCCGGGCTACTACAGCAATGCCGAAGACATTCGTTTTCACGACGGCAGCGGCCCGGCGCTGAGCGCTAACGCCCGCTTTCGCTTCACCACCTTCGGCTTCCCGGTTGAAGCGCAGGTGACGGAGTATGTTCCGCCGACGGACGGTGAAGCTGCGCGCATTGCCTGGCACGGCTGGGTGGAAGGGGATGCGAATTCTCGTCTGGATGTGATCCACGCCTGGCTGTTTGAAGATCTTCCGGGAAACCGCGTGCGCATTCTGACGCAGGAATCGCAGAAAGGCGTGCCGGCGCAGGAGCTTGCTCGCACCGTGCCGAACCCGATGATTAACGGGCACCAGGAGTGGATCGTCGGGCTGGCAAATGCGGCGATGCAAGAAAAGTTGTCAAATCGTTAAATCCGTCACACTTTTGATGATAAACTGCGCGACTTTTCCGCACGTTTTTATCTCAGGTGATGCCATGACAGAACATATCCAGCCCACGACCCCGCCGCAGGCCAAAGAGGTGTCTCGCCCCAACTGGTCGGCGGTTTTCTCCGTGGCGTTCTGCGTCGCCTGCCTGATCACCGTTGAGTTTCTGCCGGTGAGCCTGCTGACGCCGATGGCGCAGGATCTGGGCATTTCCGAAGGCGTGGCGGGGCAATCCGTTACCGTTACCGCCTTTGTGGCGATGTTCGCCAGCCTGTTTATCACCCAGGCGATTGGCACTATTGACCGTCGTAAAGTGGTCATCCTGTTCAGCGTGCTGCTGACGCTCTCCTGCCTGCTGGTCTCTTTCGCTGAAAGCTTCACCCTGCTGCTGCTGGGTCGCGCCTGCCTGGGGCTGGGATTAGGCGGCTTCTGGGCGATGTCGGCCTCGCTGACCATGCGCCTGGTGCCCGCGCGCACCGTGCCAAAAGCGCTGTCCGTTATCTTCGGCGCGGTCTCCATCGCGCTGGTGATCGCCGCGCCGCTGGGCAGCTTCCTCGGCGGGATTATCGGCTGGCGTAACGTGTTCAACGCGGCGGCGGTGATGGGCGTGCTGTGCATTATCTGGGTGTGGAAAGCGCTGCCGTCCCTGCCGGGCGAAGCGGCACACCACAAACAGAACATGTTCGCGCTGCTCAAGCGTCCGGGCGTGCTGGCGGGGATGACCGCCATCTTCATGGCCTTTGCCGGGCAGTTTGCCTTCTTCACCTATATTCGCCCGGTCTATATGACCATGGCGGGCTTTGACGTGGACGGCCTGACGCTGGTGCTGCTGAGCTTTGGTATCGCCAGCTTCGTCGGCACCTCGCTGTCGTCCCAATTCCTGAAGCGCTCCCTGAAGGTGGCGCTGGCGGGTGCGCCGTTGGTGCTGGCGATCAGCGCTGCGGTGCTGGTGCTGTGGGGCAGCGATAAGTGGGTTGCGTCGGCGATTGCGATTGTCTGGGGCTTTGCGTTTGCGCTGGTGCCGGTGGGCTGGTCGACGTGGATCACCCGCTCGCTTGCCGATCAGGCGGAAAAAGCCGGGTCGATTCAGGTGGCAGTGATCCAGCTGGCGAACACCTGCGGCGCGGCGGTGGGCGGCGTGGCGCTCGACCATCTGGGGCTGACGTCACCGCTGGTGATTTCCGGCACGCTGATGCTGCTGACCGCGCTGCTGGTGGCGGGGAAGGTTAAGGCGCGCTGATTGATTAATAGTCACCCTATCGATATACTTGTACCGTAACTTGTACAGGAGGAGATATGCAGGTTGTGACGTTTACCGAAGCACGAAGCCGACTCAAAGATGTGTTGGACGACGTGAATGACAACGTGGAGACCACCATCATCAGCCGCCGAAACGGGGGGGATGCGGTGGTGATGTCTTTACAGCACTACAACTCAATGATGGAAACCATCCATCTGATGAGTTCGCCTGCCAATGCCAGTCGACTGATGGAGTCAATCGCACAGGTCAACACCGGAAAAACCACGCAGAGGGATTTGATAGATGACCAGGCTACTGATTTGGACTGATAACGGCTGGGATGATTACCTGTGGTGGCAGGAGCAGGATAAGAAAACGCTTCGCAGAATCAATAAATTGATTGAAGATGCGAAGCGTCAACCCTTCGATGGCCTGGGTAAGCCGGAACCGCTTAAAGGTAACCTTTCCGGATACTGGTCCCGTCGAATCAATGATACTGACCGTCTGGTTTACGGGGTGTCGGATAGCGCTCTCACTATTTTAATGTGCCGCTATCATTATTCTTCGTAGATCATGCCGATGCCTTCACCCGTCTTCTCGAATCCATCGAAATCAGCACTACCGACGACACAATCAACAGCGTCCCCAGCCAGTCAGGCAGGGTGAACGCCACGCCCAGCAACACCACCGACAGCAGCGCACTGCTCAGCGGCTCGGCGCAGCTCAGAATGCTCGCCTTCGGCCCGCCGATCATCTGCGCGCCCTTCAGATACAGGCTGAACGTCAGCGCCGTGCCGATCACCACCAGGTAGAAAAACGCCAGCAGCAGGCCGCCGTCGATGGCGAAGGTTGTTCCGCGTCCGGCGTAGAACGGCGTCAGCATCAGTCCCGCAATCAACATGCTCCAGCCGACAATGGGCAGCGTGCCGTAGCGGGCGATCAGCGTCGACGGATAGGTGGTGTAAAACGCGGCGGCAAACGCCGAGGCGATGCCGAAGAACAGCGCGGCAGGGGAGATGGAGAGCGAGGTCGGGTCGCCGTGGGTCACCAGCAGGAAGGTGCCGATCAACGACGTGAAAATCGCGGACAGGACAAATACGCCGGGACGCGTTTTCCGCGCCAGGGCGAACCACGCCACGATAATGGTCGGCGACAGGAACTGGAGCACGGTCGCCGTAGCAGCGTTGGATTTTTCAATCGTCAGCAGGAAGGTAAGCTGCACGGTAAGCGCGCCGACCAGCGAGAAAAACAGCAGGCTGAGGGCGTCCTTGCGGTTTTTGATGACCGCGAAAATTTTGTCGCCGTGAACGAAGGAGAGCGTCAGCAGGATCACGCCGGTAAACAGCAGGCGAACCATGGTCAGGTAAGGCGAAGAAATGTGGCTTTTCTCCATGATGTACTGCGCACAAACGCCGGAACTGCCCCATAAAACGGCGGCTATCAGGACGTTCAGCATCCCTTTGCGTGTGGAACCCATGTTCTCCCCTGTTATGTTGGTTTTTTTGTAGCATAACATGGGATCTTGCCGGGTGGCGCTACGCTTACCCGGCCTACAAAACCTTGTAGGCCCGTGCAAGCGCAGCGCCGCCGGGCGAAACAAACGGCACTGTATTAGAACCACGCCTCCCACATCGCGCCGACGTTGAAGTCGTCGAGGGTCTCGTCTTTGGTGTTGTTTACGCGCGCGGTGCGTTCATTATCCACCTTGCCGCCGGTCACGTAGAAGCGCAGCATCGGGCGGAACTCCGGCCCCATGGCGATAGACATGTTCTGCGACAGGGTCAGCTTCCAGCCCTTGTTGTCGCCGCCGTTGTCATAATCAACGTGCTGCCAGCCCGCTTCCAGCCAGGTGGAGTGAACGTCGTTCCACCAGTGCATCGGGCGCACGATGGCGTTGTAGTTCTTGCGGTTGTCGGCGTCATCGCGGCTGTTGTCATAGTCGTGGAAGGCGAGGATGTACTCCACCTGCGTAGCCTGGGTGAATTTATACAGCCCTTCGAAGCTGGCGTAGACCGTGGTCAGGTCTTCGGTTTTGTTGAACACGCTGTTGTCCGCGTTATCGGAGTAGCGGGCGATCACCTTGTTCACGCCGCTGTCGTTGGTGTGGCTCAGCACCACGCCGCCCTGCCAGGCGTTCAGACGCTCGTCGCTCTCAACGGCTTTAGAGTCGAAGCCGTAGTTGGCGTACAGCTCCATGTCGATCGGGCCGAGCTTCATGCCGTGAATTTTGGAGGTCGCGGCGTAGTTGCCCTTGTCGCCCGTGCCGGAACCGCCGGTACAGGTGATGCGCGACGGGTTCGCTTCGTCTTCCATCACTTCCGGGCTACAGGATTCGACCGCCGCCACGGCAGCCACGTCAAACTGCACGCCGCCAATGTCGAAGTTCTTCACCCCGGCGCCCTGGCCGTCGTGGTTCATCCAGAAGTAATCGTTAATGCCCTGCTGCGGACGCTGGTGAAAGTCACGACCGGCCCAGAAGTAGGCGTTCGGGTTGGAGGCCATAATGTTGGTCACGCCCGCGTAGGCTTTCTTCAGGTTAACTTCGTCGCCCCAGTGGTCGATCATCACGTTGATGTCCCAGATGGCGCCGTTGTCCCCTTTGAAGGCCTTGGAGAGCTGGAATTCACCGCCGTTGCCTTCGTTACCCAGACGACCAATCGCGGACGCGCCGTTGTAGGAGCCGTCCACCGCCACGTATTTCTGATCGGCGGCCTGGAAGTGCGCGCCGTAGCGGGCATAGCCGGTAAATTTCACCCCGAACGGGATCGCCATATCCGGAGACTGCGCCGCGCTCTGCGGCTCGGTGATGACGTCCGCTTTTTTCGCGACCGCCGCATCCATTTTGGCCTGACGCTCGGCCAGGGCTTTATCTACCGCTTTCGCCACAATGGCGTCGATTTGCTCCTGGGTAAATTCTTGTGCGAGGACGGAAATTGGGCACAGCGCGGCGATAACCGCCATGGTTAATGGAAGTTTTTTAATCGTATTCATGGTTATCTCAATATAGTTTAATTTTATTCAGACAATAACCATCCCGCTCCGATCTGACAGAGTATGTCGCTATCATCAGAACAAGTGGATCTCTATTTAGGGTACAGAGGTATTACAGTAATTAATTCGCCATAGACTATCTCTGATATAAATGAATAATTTCTTCAGATAATTCACGCGCCAGCAGGGAATTCATTAAATGATCCTGGGCGTGCACCATAATTAACGTCATCGGCTGGCGGGCTTCGCCCGCATCCTGCTCGATCAGTTTGGTCTGCATCTTGTGCGCCTGGCGCGCGTAGCCGTCGGCTTCGCGCAGCAGGCTTTTGGCTTCATCAAGGTTACCCTGGCGCGCCGTGTGCAGCGCTTCAAAGCACAGGCTGCGGGACTGCCCGGCGTTGACGATAATTTCCATTACGGCTTCTTCTAGTGCGATCATCATTATTACTCTTTTTCAAAACTATTATTTAAGGCAGTGGCAGCAAACCACTCGCCGCTTTTCTTCATAGTGCGCTGCTGCGTCTCTAAATCGAGCTGGATAAAACCGTAGCGGTTTTTATAGGCATTACACCACGACCAGTTATCAATAAACGTCCACATATGGTAGCCAAGGCAATTGCACCCTTCGCTAATCCCTTTATGCAGCCACGATAAATGCTCTGAAATAAACTCGATGCGGTATTGATCGTTAATCTGACCATGTTCTATAAAGCGCTGTTCATTTTCGACGCCCATGCCGTTTTCCGAAATAAAGCAGCGAGGGTTACCGTAATTGTCGCGCAGGTTAACCAGAATATCGTAAATACCCGGCGCGTAGATTTCCCAGCCGCGGTACGGGTTCATCTTGCGGCCCGGCATCTCGTAGTTATCAAAGAACCACTCCGGCATAAACGGCGCCTGCGGGTTCACCGCGCTGTCGCGACACTTCACGCGACGCGGCTGATAGTAGTTCACGCCGAGCAGGTCGATTTTTCCTTCCGCAATCAGCGCGCTGTCTTCCGGCTTGCAGGCAGGCAGCTGGTCGTACGCCTTCAGCAGCGCCACCAGGTCCGCCGGATATTCCCCGCGCAATACCGGGTCAAGGAAGCTGCGGTTAAACATCAGGTCTGCGATGTGCGCGGCCTTCACGTCCGCCGGGTTCTGCGAACGCGGATACGACGGCGTCAGGTTCAGCACGATGCCGATCTCCCCCGCGTAATGACCGGCGCGGTAGGCCTGAACCGCCTTCGCGTGGGCCAGCACGGTGTGATACGCCACGGCCGCTGCCCGACGAAAATCCACCACGTTCGGGTAGTGGAAGTCGTACAGATAACCGCCCTCTACCGGCACAATCGGCTCGTTGAAGGTAAACCAGTGCAGCACGCGATCGCCAAACAGCTCGAAGCAAATCTGCGCATAGCGGGCGTAAGCGTTCACCACGTCACGGTTTTCCCAGCCGCCGATCTCCTGCATCGCCATCGGCATGTCGAAATGGAACAGGGTCATAAACGGCGTGATGCCCTGTTCATTCAGCTCATCAATGACCTGATTGTAAAAATCGACCGCTTCCGGGTTCACTTCACCGATACCGTCGGGGATCAGGCGCGCCCAGCTAATCGAGGTGCGAAAGCTGTTGTGGTTCAGCTGTTTTAACAGCTGAATATCCGTTTTCCAGTGCTGATAAAACGTGGAGGTCTGCTGCGGCCCCACGCCGTTGTGAAAACGGTTCGGCTCGCGGGCAAACCAGTAATCCCACGTGGTTTCCCCCTCTCTTGCCCCTTCGGTCTGGAGAGCGGAGCTGGCGCTGCCCCACCAGAAGTTATCGGGAAATGCGTATTTCATGACTCTTCCTCTTTGACTTAATTGCTTGTGGCTTCAGCGGCACCCACGGTTGCAGCCTGCGCTTTTTGCTCTTCGTTTTTGATGAGCGTACGTTCGTAGGCGCGCAGGAACGGCAGGTACATCAGCGCCGACATCACCATGCAGACGAGGCACATCACCACCGGGCTGAGCGCCCAGTTCGCCGCCCACGAGGCGCCAATCGGCGCGGGCGTGGTCCACGGGGTTAACGACACCACCTGCGCCAGCCAGCCGAGCTTCGTCGCGCCGTACGCCAGGCAGGCGTTGACCAGCGGAACAAACACAAACGGGATAAACAGCATCGGGTTCATGATGATCGGCGCGCCGAACAGAATCGGTTCGTTGATGTTAAAGAAGCTTGGCACAACGCCCATTTTGCCGATGGTGCGCAGGTGCGTAACGCGGCTGCGCAGCAGCAGGAACGCCAGCGGTAGGGTTGAGCCTACGCCGCCAATCAGCAGGTAGTGGTCCCAGAAGCCTTGCAGATAAACGTGCGGCAGCGCAGCGCCCGCCGCCAGTGCCGCCTGGTTTGCCGAGAGGTTCGCCATCCAGAACGGGTTCATGATGCCGGTGACAATCAGCGACCCGTGAATACCGGCAAACCAGAAGATCTGGCACAGCAGCACGGAGAGCAGAATCGCGGGCAGGGAGTCAGACGCCGAGACCAGCGGCTCCAGCAGATGCATGATCGCCTGCGGGATAATCATGCCGGTCTGCGCTTCAATGAACAGGTTCAGCGGGTGCAGCGTCCCGATCACCACCATCACCGGGATCAGGATCTCAAACGAACGCGCCACGCCGGTTGGCACTTCCTTCGGCAGGCGGATGGTGACGTTGTTCTGCTTCAGCCACGCATAGACGCGGGTAGAGTAAATCGCAGTAATCAGCGCGGTGAAAATGCCCTGACCAGAGAGGTACTGCGTGGAGATTTTGCCGTCGGCATACGGCGCGGCGACCAGCAGGAAAGCCATAAAGGCCAGCAGGCCGGACATCACCGGGTCGAGGTTAAACTGACGCCCCAGGCTCGCGCCAATCCCCACCGAGATGAAGAACGTCATTACCCCCATGCTGAGGTTAAACGGCAGCATCAGCTGTTCGCGGTAGGTCTCGGAAAAGTCCAGCCAGCCGCGGGCGAAGCTGTTGGTGGTATCCGCCGAAAACGGCGGGAAGATAAACACCAGCATAAATGAGCCGATGATCATGAACGGCAGCGCGGCGGTAAAGCCGTCGCGGATGGCAATCACATACTTTTGCTGACCCAGCTTCGCGGCCAGCGGGGTAATTGATTGCTCAATGACCGCGACCATAGATTGATATAACGAACTCATGTGAACACCTTTTAGTGTGCCGCTTCGATGAGCGACAGAGCATAGTCCAGTACTTTATCGCCACGCTGCATGCCATAGTCCATCATGTCGATGGGCTGCACCGGAATGCCTTGCGTCGCTGCCTTGTCTGAAAGCGTCTTTAACATGTATTTCACTTGCGGTCCGAGAAGTACCACCTGATAGTGCGGAAACTGCGTATCGAATTCGGATACGCCGTACGCATCTATCTTCACGGGCAAGCCCCGTTCTTTTGCAACATCGACCATTTTGCTGACCAGCAGGCTGGTGGACATCCCGGCAGAGCAGCACAGCATAATCTTGAACATCGACAACCATCCTCAAAATGTAAAAAGTTATTGCGAGGATGATTGGACATGATACGGAAACCGGTTTCCATTCATAAAAGACAGAAGTGTGACAACCATCAATATCCCCTGCTTATGGGGCTTATTAACTGGATGTGGGTCACATAATTTGGCTGTTTTGACATCAATTTGAGTGGAAACGGAAAATCGGTTTCCATGGAAAACGGAAACGGATATACTCCGTTCTGGCTATAATGTGAGCCGTAGCGGTGATGGAAATTACAGGCGCCAGTTGCGTCTGACAGGGGAGAAAGATGTCTACAATCAACGATGTATCACGTCTGGCCGGGGTGTCCAAAGCCACGGTATCACGGGTGTTGAGCGGGTCGCGTGGCGTTAAGGAAGCCAGCCGTCAGGCTGTGCTGAAAGCGGTGGATGAGCTGAACTATCGTCCTAACGTGATTGCCCAGTCGCTGCTCAGCCAGTCGACGGGCTGCATTGGGGTGATTTGCGCGCAGGAGAACATTAACCAGACCACCGGTTACCTTTACGCGCTGGAAAAGCACCTCAGCCAGCATCAGAAACACCTGCTGCTGCGTTTCGCGCACACCAAAACAGAAGTGATGAACGCCCTTGAAGAACTCTCCTGCGGCTTATGTGATGACATTCTGGTGATTGGCGCGCGTTTCCCGCTGGATGTCGACATGGACAACGTGATTCTGGTCGACTGCATGGAGGCCGATAACGCCAACAGCATTCAGTTCGATCACGCGTTCGCGGCTGAAACGGCGTGTAACTACCTCACCAGCCAGGGGCGTCGCCAGATTGCCCTGATCCACCCGCACGGCAGCGGATTCGCTGACCAGGTGCTGCTGGGCTACAAGCACGCGCTGGAGAAAAACTTCCTGCCCTTTAATCGCAACCTCGTGTTTATGGACGCGACCTCGTCGTCCGTTGCGCTTCAGGAATTACTCAACAACGCGTCCACGCTGAACTTCAACGCGTTGCTGGTGGCAGACGAGCAGGAAGCCCAGCGGGTGATCCCGCAGCTTCAGGCGTTTAATAAATCGGTACCGGAAGACATCATGGTCTTTAGCCTGGCCGGTTCGCTGCATCTGCCGGGTATCCCGGTGATCCCGGCTATTGAGTATTCCATGGACGCCATGGCGGCGCGCATCGTGACCTGGCTGAATGAAAAAACGCAGATGCTGGGGTCGTACGTGCTGCGTGGGGATTTAATTATTCCGGATGTGCGCAAGCGTTAAAGATGTTTTCCAGGCCGGGTAAGCGTAGCGTCACCCGGCGCTTAACCCTCAGTAATCTTCCATACAATCTACCTGACTCACCGCATCCCAACAGGCGCCCAGGCGCGCTGATTTCATCATGACCTCCGGTAAAGTCACGGCTTTTTCCTGAAATTTAGGGTGGCTTTCAGCGTCGTGACCCCAGCCAAAAGTATGAATTTTCCCTGCTATGCATCTGTGCGATAGTGAAACAGCACAAAAAATAAGGAGAACGCTATGCATCTGACCACGACAGAGAACGTCACGGCTGAAGAAAAAGAAGAATTATTAACGGGGCTAAGAGCCTATAACGCGCAGTATTTAGATCTTGCGACGTTTAGCGGCGATATTGGCGTATATGTGCGAGACGACAACGGCGTCATGCTGGGCGGGTTAATCGGCGTACGTAAAGGCGACTGGCTGAACATCGACTATCTGTGGGTTAGCGACAGCGTGCGCGGAACGGGCGTTGGCAGCCAGCTCATCAAAACGGCCGAAGAAGAGGCCCGCCGCAAAGGCTGTCGTCACGCGCTGGTGGATACGGTCAGCTTCCAGGCGCGTCCGTTCTATGAAAAGCAGGGTTATCAGGTGCAAATGTCCTTGCAGGATTACCCTTATCAGGGAATGCAGAGACACTACCTGACCAAACATCTTTAACCGCCGATCCCGTTGCCGATCACGGCTAACACGTGGCGCACAACTTTCTCCGGCGAGAGGGCGCTAAGCCTCTCGTCGTTGCGCATGCGTGAGAACGGCACCAGCACCAGGCTCAGCAGCGTCGTGAACAGCAGTTCGGGGGCCAGGGCCGGATTCAGCTTTCCTTCCTGCTGCCAGCCTTTAATGGTTGCCAGCGTGGTCTGATATTTCTCATCGCCAAAACGTTCCTGCAAATGCGTACGCAGTACCGGCATCTCGCCAATCACCTCCTGCATCCACAACGGTGCAAACCAGTGGTGCTCTTCCGCCAGTTCGGCCAGCACCTTAACCATTTTCGTAAGGGCATTGACCGGAGACTCCCGGTTGTCGGCGAAAATGGTCCCGATCCGCTCGCGTAACGGCAGAAAGCGCTCCTCGATCATCGCATCCAGCAGCTGCTCTCTGGAGTTGAAGTAATAGTGCAGCATGGCGGGCGTCACGCCAGCTTCGCGGGCGATGGCGTTCAGCGAGGTATTGGCAATCCCCTGGCGGGAAAAGAGGTTCAGGGCGATATCCAGCAGCTGCTCGCGGCTGGCGGTAACGCGTTTGCCGCCGCGCGGACGACCGGGACGGCGGGGTTCAGAATTGTCTTTTAGTGCTGGCACGTTCGCGCTGTCTCTTGATCTTATCCATAACTTACCTGAATATTAATTATTCGATTAATTAATTTCAAGCGATTCTCTTATGGAGTCTGACGTCATGACTCAACCTGCGAAAAACGCGCCGTCGATCAAGCTGCTGTTCAGCGCACTTCTGCTGGTGATGCTGCTCTCGGCGCTGGATCAGACCATTGTTTCCACCGCGTTGCCGACCATCGTCGGCGAGCTGGGCGGGCTGGATAAGCTCTCCTGGGTGGTGACGGCCTATATCCTCAGTTCGACCATCGTGGTACCGCTGTACGGCAAATTCGGCGATCTGTTTGGGCGTAAAATCGTCCTGCAAATCGCGATTGTGCTTTTCCTTGTGGGGTCGGCACTGTGCGGTCTGGCGCAGAACATGACCCAGCTGGTACTGATGCGCGCCCTGCAAGGGCTGGGGGGCGGCGGTCTGATGGTGATCAGCATGGCGGCCGTAGCGGATGTGATCCCGCCTGCCGAACGTGGTCGCTATCAGGGGCTGTTTGGCGGCGTGTTTGGCCTGGCGACGGTGATAGGCCCGCTTATCGGCGGGTTTCTCGTTCAGCACGCCTCCTGGCGCTGGATTTTCTACATAAATCTGCCGCTGGGGCTGTTTGCGCTGCTCGTTATTGGCGCGGTCTTCCACGGCAGCGCGCGGCGCAGCAAGCATGAGATTGATTACCTGGGGGCGATTTACCTCAGCATGGCATTGCTGTGCATCATTCTGTTTACCACCGAAGGGGGGACGCTTCGCCAGTGGAGCGACCCGCAGCTGTGGTGCATTCTGGCCTTCGGCCTGACGGGGATCGCCGGGTTTATTTACGAAGAGCGGCTGGCGTGGGAGCCGATTATCCCGCTGTCGCTGTTCCGCGACCGCAGCTTTCTGCTCTGTAGCCTGATCGGTTTTATTATCGGCATGTCGCTGTTTGGCTCCGTCACTTTCCTGCCGCTCTATTTACAGGTGGTAAAAGACGCCACGCCGACGCAGGCCGGCTTGCAGCTGATCCCCCTGATGGGCGGGCTGTTGCTCACCTCAATCATCAGCGGGCGCATCATCAGCCGCACCGGGAAATACCGCCTGTTTCCGATCCTCGGCACGCTGCTCGGTGTGGTGGGAATGGTTTTACTGACGCGCATTTCAGTCACGTCCCCCACCTGGCAGCTGTATCTGTTTACCAGCGTGCTCGGCATGGGGCTTGGGCTGGTGATGCAGGTGCTGGTGCTGGCGGTGCAGAACAGCGTGTCTGCCGATCAATACGGCGTAGCGACCTCTGGGGTGACGCTGTTCCGCTCCATCGGCGGGGCTATTGGCGTTGCGCTGTTTGGCGCGGTGTTCACCCATATTCTGCAATCAGGCCTGACAGAAAGACTGCCGGAAGGGGCTGAACTGCCGCGTGAACTCAATCCCGTTGCCATTCACCATCTGCCTGATGCACTGCGTCTGGACTATCTGGATGCGTTCGGCTCGGCTATCCATGCGGTGTTTATGCTTGCGGCAGGGATTATGGTGCTGGCGTTTGTGCTGTCGTGGTTTTTGCGCGAAGCGCCGCTGCGTCGGCAGGCGTGAGGTTAGCGGTTCTGTTATTTATTGCGAGTCGCTTTCTGAATTTTAAATGTCTCTCTTGTCGCTTTCCGGGGCGCGAGCGCATGCTGTGGGCTGGTCAATAAACCCACAGAGGTTGCCATGGAGCGCACAGCGAAACTATTCAAAAAAGGACGACACCAGGCCGTGGTCTTGCCTGAGGAATTTGCGTTTGAAACGGAGAGTGTTTATATCCGCCGGGATGAGGAGGGGAATGTGGTTTTGACGGCAAGGTCTGAGAAAGAACGGCACAGGGATAACTTTTTGCGCATGCTCAAACAAACGCATGTGCCTGATTCTTTTCTAAGTAAAGAGGAGCGCAATCAAAGCTATACGACAAGAGATCCTCTGGAAGGGCTGTAGACGATGCTGCATATGCTGGACACTAACATAGTAAGCCATCTGGTGAGGCAGCATCCTGAGGTTGTAAACCGATATTCGCAAATCACGCCTGAAAAGATGTGTATTTCAAGCGTAACGGAGGCGGAGTTGCTTTACGGCGTAGCCAAAAAGCAAAACAACAAGCTGCACGAAACCATAATGGAATTTCTTAAGACCATAACCATCTGCGCCTGGGATAGCGAAGCCGCAGCCACCTACGGTGAACTGCGTGCGGCAATGGAAAAGAAAGGGAAGGTGATGGGCGATCTCGACCAGTTGATTGCAGCACACGCCATCAGCCGCGGAACGACGATTGTCACGAACGATCGTGCCTTCGGGATGGTGCAGGATCTTACTGTTGAGGACTGGACTACCGCAGCCTGATCCCCATCGCCCGGTGGCGCTACGCTTACCGGGCCTACACGTCCCCCGTCACGTAGGCCGGGTAAGCGTAGCGCCACCCGGCAACAGGCCGCATATAACCTATCCGTCTTACTGATGCCTTTTCGTTTTTTAGCCTGCCGTCTCGTTGTCGATATAGTCTTCAAAACCACTGTCGAAAGGAACTGTCTCGTGAAATTTCAGTTGAGTGCTCTGGTGCTCGCGGGCCTGCTGCTGGCGGGTTGCGATCAAGGCGGTAATGATGCCAAACACATTAAAGTCGGCGTGATTAATGGCGCTGAGCAGGACGTGGCGGAAGTCGCCAAAAAGGTGGCAAAGGAGAAATACGGTCTGGACGTGGAGCTGGTGGGCTTTAGCGGCTCGCTGCTACCCAACGATGCCACCAACCAGGGCGAGCTGGATGCTAACGTTTTCCAGCACCGCCCGTTTCTCGCGGAAGATAACAAGGCGCACAATTACACGCTGGTCGCCGTCGCCAATACCTTCGTCTTTCCGATGGCGGGCTACTCCCGAAAGATAAAATCGGTGGCTGAGCTGAAGGACGGCGCGACCATTGCGATTCCAAACGATCCGACCAACCTGGGTCGCGCGCTGTTGCTGCTGCAAAAAGAGAAGCTGATTACCCTTAAGCCGGATGTTGGCCTGCTGCCGACGGCACTGGATATTACCGCGAATCCCAAACACGTACAGATTATGGAGCTGGAAGGGGCGCAGCTGCCGCGTGTGCTGGACGATCCGAAAGTCGATGTGGCCATCATCAGTACCACTTATCTTCAGCAAACGGGGCTGTCGCCGGTACATGACAGCGTCTTTATTGAGGACAAAAACTCGCCTTACGTGAATATAGTGGTCACCCGTGAAGACAACAAAGACGCCGAAAACGTGAAAGAATTTATTCAGTCCTATCAGTCGCCGGAAGTGGCGAAAGCGGCAGAGACCCTTTTTAACGGTGGCGCGGTGCCGGGCTGGTAGGCCACGGTAAGCTGGCCCTCACAGCGTAACGCGGGCATCGGTGCGGCTTTCGGGCCACAGAAAACCCTGACCAGACTGTGCGCCGGACGCGCGGGCCCGCTCCAGATCCCGCGAATTCTCGATGCCTTCGATAAGAATTGATTGCGCGATGCCTGCCCTGACCTCCTGCACAAACGGGGCAAGCGGCGCGCGCTCCCGCAGCGCTGAGCGATCGATTTTCACTCCGTCCAGCGGCAGCGCCAGCCGCGCATACGCCTCAGCCAGCTCCCGGGTTAAATCGTCCAGCCAGATTTGCCATCCCGCCTCTTTAAGCCGAACAAGCGTGGCATGAAGACGGCCTTGCTCAGCATCACTCAGCCGCGTAATGGTGAGGGGATCCTGAATTTCAATCGTTAGACGGTGCTGATGGCGCAACGCCAGCAACAGCCCGATAGCGTGTTCATTAAGAAGGTGTTCTGCGGGAAGGTTTAGCCAGTAAGCGTCCCGGGCAGGTATCTGTAAAAGGGTGTTGGCCTGCCAGAAGAAGATTTGCAGCGCGCTGCGCGAAGGCAGAGAGGCAAACAATATCTCCAGATTGACGTTATGGATCTCCACGAGAACTTCATGCGCGAAAACCTGGCCCGAATGAAGATCGACAAGCGGCTGAAATCGCAGCCCTGAGATACGTTGCAGCAGGGGAGAGGGAAGAACGGTATACATGCTACAGCCTTAAGAAAATGAAAAAAGTTCCCGCGGACACGGGAACAAAAGGCAAACGACACACGGTCAAATTATTAATTCAGGATCCAGCGAATGCTCTGGTAAAACGAGGGGCCACGCACGGCTTTCAGCTTGTTCATGGCGTTGTTTTTATAGAAATACACCAGCCTGACGTTACACCCCAGCTGGCGGGCGATTTGCTTGGTTTTGAGGTTACAGGAATAGCCGCGCAGTACGCTGGCCTCCTCGCTGGACAGCCTTGCCGGAGTTCGTAAGCGGGTGGTCATGCCCACGTTGTAACGGCCAGATCCTTGCGGCGTCTGGCTCATCAGTATTTGCCACAGCGCTTTGATATCCCCCAGTGAGACTCTTTTACTGATTACCCCATCAACATGTTTGAATTTCAAATAGCCTGCGGATAACGAATAGATATAGATCTTCGCCGTCACTTGCTTCTGTTTAATACAAAGGATGTCGTCATTTGTTGTCACCCGGAAATGACGTGTATTCAATGGATCATAAATGATGATATCAAAGAGTTGTTCACTCTTAGCGAGTTCTTCGATATGGGTAAATCCATGGAAAATAACATCCTGTTTTTCGTCAGGCTCACGCTTTCCAAGCGATTGCAGGCCAATCATCGTGAATTCGCAGCTGTCAACAACGGCAACGTGAATTGTTTTTTTATTTTGCATTGGCATTCTCCTTTCGCTGAGTAAACAGTCCATATAAGAGATACTGGTGGACTCGCACTCTCTTATTTCACAAAGAATAGCGAACACTTTTTTCAAATAACGCGATGCGATGACATCAATGTAAGCCAATACAATCTGTCGAGTAAAGCTGCTGCTAATTATTAGCGGAAGATAAAATTGAAAAATGGTTTTAATGATAAATGCAATCTTTTTAATCTTCTAATAATATTCATGCCAGATTTTTATTCTGCAAAAGCGTGGATAATAAGCATTTGGCGGTTGTTTAATGGGGTTTATGCCCCGTTTTTTCAGTGGCTTACTGGTGTTTATGCCAGAAAGGTTATGATCGTTTCAGGATTATCTACAGACCTTTCTCTGCGAGAGAAAAGCGTTTACAGAATAAAATAGAATTTTTTCTATAAATTTAATGTCCTTGTTCAGAATTTTAAGTCTGAGGAGGATAAAATCCTGGCGCGAAGAGGTTGTGAGTGGTGAATACATAAACTATTATCGTTTTCCTCCGGTCACGAGAATTTAGAAAAGATATGGATAATACTGAGCGTGTCGTAAGGGTAATGGTGTTTTACAAAATAAATATATTTAAAGAGATAATATGCAGGGCACTCCAGGACCTTTTACCCGATTACGTACTGAAGATTACTCAGGTCGATTCCACAGAACAGGTTCTGGCGGCGGTGGCAGATAATGATGTGGATGTTTTCTTCACTGAATTTAATTATCTGCTTAATCATAAAGAGTGGAGTGCAGAGATCAGCAGCCGTTTCACATCTTTATGTAAATCACATCACGTCAGCCGCGTGCTTTTGGTACCCGAACTGCCGTACGGGCTGTTAAAAAAAGTTCTGGAGATGAAATTTGAATTAACCATCAGCCAGCAGGATGAATTAACTGAACTGAAAAAAGAATTACCCGCTTTGCTCATGACGGATGAACAAAAACCGTCGCTCTCTTCGTGGCTCAGGCGGGTAGTGCGGTCAGGTTCCCGATCGCGATCTATCCTGTCGGCCAGAGAGTGGGAGGTGCTTCATCTTATCGTGGAAGGATTTTCAACGACCGAGATTGCCCGTCATCGAAACCGCTCGGTAAGCACCATTGCCACACAGAAACACAATGCGATGAAAAAGCTGAATCTTTCCAACCATAGCGAACTGATTAAGTATGTGCAAATGGTTGGAAAGATGGAGGAATAGTTCACATCAGGGATAGATAATATTCAGCGTAGCCGAGGTATTGATCTTGCCCTGGCTTAACCGGGCGGGTGCCCACACGTAATAGTACGCGGCCATAGGAACGGTGAAATGGTCGTTCAGCGCCGCGCCAGCCGCCACACTGAAAATCATCGTGGCGTTGCCGCGGCTGGTGGTTGAGGTCGAAAAGGTTACCGGCGTCTGCGGTACATCGCGCTTTATCAGCCGTAACCCCACGCCCTGCGCCGCGCTGCTGCTGCCGTCGATCAGCACCGAGCTGTCGGTTGACAGCAGCTGCGTGCTGGAAAGAAACATCTCGATTGTTCGATCGGAATTTCCGTTAACCCCGACGTTCTGACAGCTCATGTTCAGTGAAAAAGGCGTCAGCCCCGGCTGTGAGGACGCGCTGAGCTGGGGAATGCCGAGCGTCGGAAGCGCCACGGTCAGCCCCGCGTTGTCAAAGGAGCAGGTAGTCAGCTTCGGCGCGTATTTGATGATCATCGGCTGACCAAACATATCGCGGTTGTCGTAAGGCCACTTGAACCCGCTGAATAACCACTGGGCGATTTTGATGACCTGATTGATTGGCCAGAGGATGATTTCCAAAAACGACAATCCGCTCATGTCGCTGACGAACAGAACGTCGCTCATGTTCGCCGTATCACCCGTCAGCGTGGTGCCGCTCTGGCTAACGAGGGTGAAGCGAACCGTAAACGGCGTGTTCAGTTCAGCCGCCGTATGGTTTCCGCTGGCGGATAGGGTTTTGTTGGCCGGGGGATTGGTGATCTCCGCCCGCACCATATACTTATTGTTGCTGAACCCGAGGATGGTGGCGTATTTACTGTCGGTCGACAGGATCGGCGTGTATGAAAACTCGCTGTTGCCCGTCGTGCAGTTGAACGAGCCGCTGTACTGGGTGGAGAAGCTGCCTGTCCAGGTCGGCGTGGCGGGGCTCAGCTTATCCGATAAATCCACGGTAATGGGCGTGCCATAAACGATGCTGCTGCCGGAGCAGGTGGCATAGCTCATCCCGCTAATGCTGGTGAGGAGCAGGAACATGAATGATCGTAACATAATGATAATCCGTAATTAATGGCAAACCGATGAGGGGCTGTTCAGCCCCCAGGCCGGGGCAGAGATTTCGCACTTCCCGCCGCGGAGATGCACGTTGAGCGCGCGTGGCGGCTGTTCAGCGCGGATATACAGTACGCTGGCCTGGCCGACATACCCGACAGACTCACCGTTTTCATCAAGCACTTCGGTCCCGAAGGGCAGCGGTTTGCCGTCGGCACGCGTCGCATGCAGCACCCACGACTGGCGTTTGTCGGTTTCAAAGCGGATATAGCTCACCGCCCCGTCGTAAGGGGCCACGTTAGCCATGTTGCCGATCACTTCCGCCCCCGCGCTGTTTTCCGTTTGCGATAACGTAATGGCGTTTTTGCGGTACGGGGTAGCGTAAGGCACCAGCGCTACGCCATCGCGGTTAGTCACAATGCTTTCATCGCCGTTCACCATCAGCCCCTCCGCCTCAGGCGCATCGACGATAGTCATGGTGCTGCCGGTTTCGTTTGAGGCGAGAACGTGCCACGGGTAGGCCACCAGGCTTCCCCGTCCGCTGAGCCCGGTCTGGCGGTAGTCAGAGGATTCGCTGTAAGAGCCGCCAAGTGTCGCAAAGTTCGAACGGTACGCCGTGTTAACGCTTGCCGCATTTTTACCCCCACGCGCATTACTGCCGGAGAGGGTGTAGCTCAGTCGGTTCGACGCCAGCGCATTTCCGCTCATGCTGATGTTGCTCTGCTCATAATGTGAATCGCTGGCCGTCAGGCTGGAGGTGATCCAGGCATTATTATCAAACAGCGAGAACGGCAGGCTGAGGGAGAGATAAAGGCGCGTCTCTTCTTCGCTGTCTTTATTACGCACCCGGCTGGCCGACAGGGTATAGCTGGCGCGGCCAATGGCGTTGGAATAGCCCATCTGATACTCGCGCGTGGTTTGCTGCGAATTCCAGTAATCGCGCTGTGTGCCGGAGATAAATACCGTGCCCCAGTTATCGAGCAGGCGCTGATTAAGGTTAAGCGTGAAGGTGTTTTTGGGCTGTGCGGCGCGCAGGGCATCCCAGGTGCTCAGGGACATGTCGGGCGCCACGCCAAACCGATCTTCGTATTCGTCGTATTGCGCTCTGAGGCGCTGATACCCTTCACGTGAATAGAGTGCGTCGCTAAAGCTGTAATAGCCTTTAGTGGAATAGCGATAGGCCGCCAGCGTGAAGTTGGTGGCGGTGGTATCGATAAATTTGCTGTACGACACGCGGTAGCTCTGACCGCTGCTGGTGCGATCCTGTAGGGTGGTTTTAGCGTGGGTGACATCAAACGAGACCGCGCCAAAGGGAAGGTTCCACCCGGTACCGACAAGCCCGGCCTGGTAGTCATCGCTAATAATCGTCCCGGTATACCCGGTGATAAGGTTGTTGAACCCGTAGCGTAGCGTGGCCTGCATAAATGCGGGTTCGGCGTCGAGCGTGTTCTGGTGCACTTTACCCGCCACCACGCTGTACTGGCTTACTCCCTCTTTTAACATGCCGGGCACGGCGGAAAACGGCACCGTGAAGGACTGCTGCGATCCGTCTGCCTCACGCACAACGACCAGCAGATCGCCCGCAGAGCCGGTAGGCTGAATGCTGTCGAGCGTAAACTGGCCTGGCGGCACGTTCTCCTGGTAGATCACGTTACCGTTCTGGATAACTTTCACCAGGGCGTTCGTCCGCGCCACGCCGTGAACCACCGGTGAGAAACCCTGCTGCGAATTTGGGCGCATTTTCATGTCCGACGCCAGCGACACGCCGCGCACGCGCATCGAATCAAACAGATCGCCCGGCATATAAAAGTCACCCAGCGTCAGGTTGGAGGTCAGCGAGGCCAGGGGGCGGCGCAGGTAACGGGTATTATTCTGCCACTGGCTCTCCCCGCTGGCCGATTTCCGCCAGGCGCTGCTGTCGCGAAACTGCCAGCCGAACAGGTTAAGGCCGGAATCCAGCCCGGCATAAAAATCATCGTTCGTGTCTTTCGCCGTGCCCTTAGTTCGGGTGTTATACCAGGTCGTGTTCCACGAGAGCATCAGCGCCGGGATCCCTTCGCTCCAGAACTGGGGGGCAATGTAACCTTCTTCTGTACGCAGCACGGCCGCCTGCGGAACGGTGAGCGCCAGGCTCAGGGTACTGGTATCGGTTTTGACTTCACCGCCCTGAACCAGATCGCGCAGCTGGACCTGCCCATGCGCAATGGCAGGCGCAGGAACGGACGCGGTATTAATGCCAAGCGACTGGGCATCTTTCCAGGCAAGACGGATGTCGTCACGCTGCTCGCCGTAGATGACGGTATAACGCCCCCTCCAGCTGCCGTTTACGTAGATATCCATCTCCTGACTGCCGGCAGGCATGACGTTGTTTTCGGAAAAGCGAGACAGATCGGACTCACCGGATGCGCCAGCAAGCAGGGAGGGATCAAACGAGACGGCCCCTGATTTATGCGAAAGCAGAAGCGTGCAGACTGCCAGCAGACAGAGTCTGTTTTGTTTCATTTTCATGGTGAGTCTTTCCGATCACTGACTGGTGAAAGTCCGGGTTTTATACGCGCCAAGATCGTCCACATACATCAGCTCGAGGGTCTGTCCGCGCTTAACCGTATTTTTTGTGGTAACCGTCAGTTGCCCAAACGGGGAAACCATCGGGGATTCCTGGAGTAATTTCGTTTTACCCAGCGAAATATTGGCCACAGTAATATGGAACGGGCTGTTATTGGTGATGCGAAGGCGATCGCCGTCGGCGGCGAGCGTCAGTTTCGCCACCGCGTCATCCAGCGTGCCTTTAAGTGCAGCGGGCCGATAAAAAAGCTTGATACGAGATTTAATCGCCAGCTGAACGGTATTCTGGTTTTGCAAATTTTCAGGCTTGGGCGGAATGTCGAGGACATTCAGGAAAAAGACGGATTCGCGATCCGCAGGTAAACTGGACGGCAGCTTTTTAATACGAAGCTGTTGGCCATTATGTTCATCGACCTTTATCACCGGTGGCGACAGCAGAAACGGCACATTTGCGGTTTCCGGCGTGGAATTAATATCACCGTCATCTATCCAGGATTGCACCAGAGCGGGCGCATCGCCCGTATTCATTAACTGGACGATCACCTCTTTGTTATTTTCAGGATAAAGGACACGGGTGCCATTAATGACAATATTGGCCCATGAGTGACCCGTGCTTAGCAGTAAGCCTGCCAGCAAAATTGCCTTGCGCATGATTGCAACCTTAAATGCAGGCTCTGCGAAAGCAGAGCCTGAATAATCATTATTACAGGTAGGAAATGGTATACGTTACGTTGGAGCTTAACTCGCCCACCGTTGCGGCAGCGGCGTTTGTTTTATAGTAATAAACATCCAGCGTCAGCGTTTCGGAATCTGGCTTGGTCGATGTGCCCATAATCTTGGTTGTGTAAGCCTGGTTCAGCGTAATAGGCGTAGACGAGCCTGTCTCTACCAGCGCAAAGCCAACATTACGCGCCACGCTGGCATCGTTTTCGTTCACGCTGTTATTCAGCAGGTATTTACCGTCAGTGGAGATATTATCCGCGCTGGAGAAATAAATTTTCAGCGGAGTACCGGTCGTTCCTGCTGCCGGCGTACAGCCTGAGAAGGTCAGCGAAATAGATTTTTTATTCTTGGTGATCAGGCCAACCGTGGTGCCTGCATCTTTTACCGTAATAGGGGAAAGCGCAACGGTAAAGTCCGCGCTTTTACCACCGTTAATGGTACAGGTTGTATCGGTAATTGCGCCGGTAAAGTTAATGATACCACCCGCCGAATTGTCTGCGGCCATAGCGCTGGTAGAAGCCACAGCGGCAGCCAGAAGTGAAACGGTCATGATCGATTTGAACATGATAAACTCCATAAAGATTTGTGTAATTTAGAATGAATGTTAATCGGCTACACATGTCCCTGATGTACCGGCTAGACGCATGGCGACGCGGGAAAGTGCTTTGACGATATTATGTTGCACTAAAAATGTACACAACAAAACATTATTCCAACAACTTCGAAAGTTTAAGATTATAATCTTGTCTGGACGTTTTTTTTAATGTTTTAACCTAAATGCGTAAGTTCGAAGATTTTTATTAATGAATTAATAATCGTTAATTAATGAAGCTTTATGAATTCCTCTCTTAATTAATATCACGCGACTTGACCACATAAACTTTAGACTTATTATTGCCTGGCAAATGCACAAAATTTTAACAATGGCGTAATAATTATATGAAGTATCTCATTGATCTTACAATGCTTTATGAAGTGGATGCCGGTATGATCATGATTAATGGAGAGGAAGAGTCATCCATTAAGTTATCTAACCAGGCGGGACGTCTGCTTTATGAACTTATCATCAACAATGGTAAAACACTCGACAGAGATGACCTGATAAAGAAGGTCTGGGAGGACCATGGCTTCTCCGGCTCCTCGGTGAGTCTGAACGTTGCCGTCAGTGAAATCAGAAAAGCATTTCGAACATTAGGGTGCGACCCGTTGCTGATAAAAACCATACGCGGCAAGGGCTTCAGCCTTGCCGCGCATATTGAGCATCACACGGTCAGGCCGCCGGTTGTGTCAGCGCTTAGCGAACAATCTGCTTCTGAAGAGGCTGATACATTACTGCATAAGAAAGACGCCGATCCGCCTAAACGAATAATATCGATGCATACGCTCTTTCTTTCACTGTGCACGTTGTTACTGGTTATCGTTATTGGCACCGTTATTTTACTGTTGCACCAGAGAGTGTCCTATGCCGAGAGCCTGAAAGATTCTGATATGCATCTGCTCGGTAAAGTGGACAGGTGTACGGTATACCTTATCGATAAGAATATGTTTCAACCGCGGCAACACTACTTTAATCACGTAAAAGAGGTCCTTGCAAAACAACATATCGACTGTCAACACCAGGTTGCCGACGCTTACTATTCCAGGTTTAAAAAGTCACAGATAGAAAATTATTTTTTGGCTATCTGTTATCAGCAGGACAGTATCGACGATTATAAGAACTGCATTTCTTACAGAAGCCTGACCGGGAGTTAAAATATGTCAAGGACTAAAATGAGTGTCATGTTCGGTATCGTACTGGTACTTTCTGTCATCGCCTTAGTGTGGGTCTATTTTACCAGAACGCAGGATGAGGGGTTTGGCTGCCAGTCAGATACCATTTCCTGGAAAACCTATTCCACGGGTGATTTAACCGATATGTCGTTAACCACGCTATTCCTGTTCAACAACAAAGATGTTGTGACGGTTATTCACAAAGGCGTGCTAAAGAAAGAGGGCAAAAGCTACCTGATTGACAGGAATTACACGCTCAGCGTAGAAAAAGTCGACGGAAGCAATATCTTTTATATTAAGGATAAAAAGCTGAATAAATCTGAAGATGATGTAGCGCCGGATGGTGTTGTAAACGAAATGTTACTTGATAATATCAACTTCTTCTATATTACCAGCGTTAAACCGCACGCCTGGTTAATTAAGGGGCTGGTTTTACCTGTAATGATGTGTGTGGCTGTTCCAACGTCCTGATATTTCTCTTTACTGAAAAATCGATATTTATCTATCGCTCGAGAAGTTGAGTAATTTACTCAATACGTAACAATAAGATACGGGGGATTTATTTATGTTTTTATTGTTGCGCACCGCCGAGTGAATTTTTCTGTATTGCCTCGTTATTTTGCGGCTGTCTATACTCCGCCTCGAAAAAGGGGCTCCCCTTTTTATACACGTGGATTCTTTTTTGAAGGACTAAATAAATGAACAAACTGAACGCTATCGTTCTGGGCTCCCTGCTGTCTGTTTCTGCGCTGAGCGCAGTTAATGCCGCAGAAACTACGGCGTCTGCTACCTGGCAGGCAACTGCGACCAAAGACAGCGAATCTGACCTGGTTGTAACGCCAACGCGTGCTCTGAACTTCGTTTACAGCGCCAACACGAAATCTTTCAACACCGATACCGGTCTGTTTGATGTGGCTATCCGTGGCGATCACTCGACGGCGACCAGCTTCAAGCTTGAAGCCATCCTCGACGATTCCAACAACACGCTGTTCAGCGTGGGTGGTGAAGCGACCAAACTGAAGGTAGGCGCGCGCTGGGGCGGTAACGATCTGGGCTCTATCGGTGGCACCGTAGGTGCAAAATCTACCGCATGGACCACGCTGGTTGATTCTTCTTCTAACACCGGCGTTTCTTCTGGCCTGTGGAACCTGACCACCAGCGCTGGCGCGGTGGCTGATACCGAAATTACCGGCCAGGACAAATTCGTCTTCTACGTTGACTCCGCTCAGGACAACGCAGGCGCGACGAAAGAGTTCAAAGACCTGACCAACAGCCTGTGGGAAGGTACCGTTGCCGTTGCGTTCCGCGCAACCTGGGGCTAAGGCCTGATCGATCCAGGGGCGCAAGCCCCTGTTTAGGGAAATAGCATGTTTAACCTCAAATCCGCCTTCTTATTTTTATTATTTATTTCTTCCTCCGCGCTGGCCATTAATGTGGGAAAAGTCACCACCATTATTCCAGCAGACGCTGATTCCACCGCCAAGGAAATAAAAAACGAAGCAGACAGCGTGCGTATTGTTTCTGTTCGCGCACAGCGGATCAGCAGCCCGATGGATGAAGGGATCGTCATTAATCCGGAGAAAGTGGACGAGCTGTTGCTGACGCCCACGCGCATGGTGATGCCCGCCGGCACCAGCAACATTGTCAAATTTTACTATCACGGTAATGCCGATAACAAAGAGCGTTACTACCGCATTACCTTCACGGATGAAGGGGTGAGCGAAGAGGTGGACAGCGGTTCGCCAAAAAACGGCACCGGGATGACGCGTGCGGTGGTGAGTACCATTCTGGTGGTTCAGCCTCGTGATAAGAAGATCGACTTCGTCTATGTGGCGGGAAAAATAACCAATAAAGGGAACACCTCGTTTCGCGTCAATGCGACCGGGACCTGCCTGAAGCCGAATCCGGAATCACCGACTACGCCGTGTACCAAAAACTTCTACCTGATGCCGGATACCTCGCGCGCTATCGAGGATATCAACGTTACGGATAACCATTTTCATCTTGGAATATGGGACCTGAAACAGTTCATACCTGTTAAGTAAGGATGCATGGTGAAAAATAAATTAGTGTTGCCGGTGATGATGGCTTGCGCATCCGGCACGCTGCCCGCGCTTGCGCATGCAGCCTCAAGCTCCGTGGTTATCGCTAATTACCGTTTTCCCGACTCGCTTTATGCACTGCTGGAGCAGGGGATCAAAATTCCCGTCTATCTGGTCAATACGCGGCCACATTCAGCACAACAAGGGAACCACGAAGGCACGGCGAGCGAATATGTTCGTCTGGGTGACGTGACGCTCTTTGCGAAGGATATGAAGCTGGGGCTGAGGGATGTTCAGGTCCAGGAGTCTGATAACGGCATTCGTCTGTCAAAAGAGATGCGAACGTTATTGAAGAGCATTAACGACAAGCAGTTCGACGATAAGATGCGCATTCCGGTCAGTGCGGGGTCCGCGTTCGAGCTGGATCAGAAAAAAATGCGCCTGTTGTTGAATCTGTCGCAAAGCGATTACGGGGTGAATATTCGCCCGCGTGAGGTGGACATTGATGCGCCGGAGTCTGACGACCTGAGCGGCACCTTTTCCTACAACCTCGGGGCGTATCACACCGAGAGCGGCTACGGCGACAGCTGGTCGTCGGGTTATCTGAACGCGAGAAACTGGATCTCAATGGGCGTTGATCATGTGCTGATCGACGGCTCTGGCTACGTCAACGAGAGCAGCAGCGACACCCAGATGAACGCGGTCATGTGGGAGCGCGACTATCAGGGTATGCGCTACGCCGCAGGCATGCTGAACGGCTGGGCAATGCAGTCTCTGGCGAGCGTCAGCGGCATTTCCGGCGGTGAAGTCTACGGCGTTTCCATGGGCAACCAGGCCAACTCGCGCAAGCGCGATAACACGCTCTCCCTGACGCCGGTGGTGGTCTATTTCCCGACGGCGGGCGAGGCCCGTATTCGTCGTGACGGGCAGCTTATCGGCATTCAGCGCTTTGACGTCGGTAACCATGAAATTGACACCAGCGGCCTGCCTTACGGGATCTACAGCATCGAAGTCGAAGTGGTAAGCGGAAGCCGCACCGTGTCGCGCAGCATGTACACCGTCAATAAGCCGTTCTCCAGCAACGTGTCGGAAACGCTGCGCTGGCAGATGTGGGGCGGGATGTATAGCCGCGATAAGTCCGTCGTCAATTATAAAAAATACGCGAAGCGCAAAAACGAGCAGGACGACACGTACTACTACGATTACGACACCAAACATAAAGACACCATGTCGCTGGTGGGGGCCTCGTTCAGCAAGCGCAGCGGGATGGTCGACTGGAATGCTTCCACCTACATGATGCGGGAACACATCGTCAGCGAGCTGTGGGCCTCCCTGAACCTGACGGGCTATTTCTCGGTGAATACCCAGACCATGGCGGCCTCCGACGGAACGTACCGCGCCAACTATGGCATGAATCTTAGCCTGCCGTGGCAGATCGGTTCGGTCTGGTACTCCCATGAACAGCTCTCCAGCGGCAAGTTCCTGGACATCTATGAGAGCAAGGGCAACACCTGGGGCGCCTCGTTTAGCCTGCCGTCGTTCGGCCTGCCCTCGGCGGGCAACCTGAGCCTGATGCGCCAGGAGGACGACCTTTATCGCTATAAACGCTATCAGCTGGACTACTCGCAGGGATTGTACGCTGGCCGCTACGGCACGGCGCGCCTGCGCGTGGGGATGTCGCGCAACAAATACGACGGGTATTACGAAGAGAAAGATCGTTACGTGATGCTCGATTTCGCCATACCGCTCGGCAATACCGTGTCGGTTGGCGTTTCCCACAACCGCGATACCGGCACGGCATTGAACGTCAGCGCCAGCCGCCAGTTTGAGGGCGATTACCTGAAATCGGCCACCGCCAACGTGTCGAAAGCCTTCAACAGCCGCCAGGATCGCAGCGTAAGCGGCGGCGGCAGCGTGAACTTCGATACGCCGTGGAACAGCAACATCCTTAGCGTTCAGAGCGGCATGAGCAAAGGCTGGAACTCCACGCTGACCAGCGACGGGAGCGTGGGCTGGTCCAAAGAGGCCATCGCCGCCGGGAAAGGCACCGAAAGCGCAGGGGTGATTGTCAGCACCGGTCTCAAACCTGATGAAGCACTGACCCTGAAGCTTAACGGCCGGGCGGAACGCATCAAAGGGGATAAAACCTGGCTGTCGCTGCCGGCATACCAGGCTTATGACCTGGAGGTGATGAACAGTGAAACCGGTACGGAAAGCTATGAGATTGGCGCGAACGCGCGTCGCCATATCACCGTTTATCCGGGCAACACCGTGGTGATGAAGCCGCAGGTGAAGAAAATCGTCACCCTGTTTGGCCGTCTTGTGGATGCAAACGGCAATCCGATTGGCGCCACGCAGATCAAAAACCACGTCGGGCTGACCCGGACGGAAAACGACGGACGCTTCGTAATCGACGTTGATAAGAACAACCCTGTCCTGAGCATCGCCACGCCGGACGACAGCGTCTGCGAAGTGCGCCTGGACATTGAGTCTAACCGCGGTGCGCTGTGGCTCGGGGACATCTCCTGCGGAAAAGGCGATTACGTCTGGCAGGAAGCAAAAGGAACGCAGGAACGTGACGATGAAAAAGATATTCGCTCTTAATCTCTTATTGATAAGCGCCGCAGCGCAGGCGGATCAGCTGCCTTATTTCGCCATCAATAACCCGGACAGTAACGGGACGGGTAACAGTGCGGCGTTGTTTAGCCTCAACGCCAGCTCGGCCTCGTTTTTACATGGGTCGCGGGAATGGCCAAGCCTGAGTAACAAGGTGAATAACGGGATTGCCACCTATATTCCGGACAACGGCTTTAGCGGACCTCCGGGCAGCGCGCTAACCATCAATTTTAGCGTAACGGGATCCAGCGCCTCGCCATTCTTCAAGGGTACCTCGTGTTCATCTAGCTGCGGTACGGTGGGCTACACCCCGACGACCAGCTATACCGATACGTCGATGGTGGTGAAGCCACCGATCATGGAACCCGCTACCGCCTATGGCCGCTGGGTTCTGGGCGATCCGTTCTTTGACTATTTGCTCAATGCGGCTCCCGGCAACGAGGTGACCATTACCTCTAAGCCGCAAAATTCCACGTCCAGCAAGACCAATACGCTGCATAAAGTGGGCACGCTGACCATGACCAACTCCAGAGCGCTGGATCTGGGGATTGATCCGATCACCGGCGAGGTCACGATTGTGGATGGTTCAACCGGGGATACCTGTACCAAATATACGCGTAATACGGTATCGGGCGTACTGTGCAACCTGCTGGAGTATACCTTCATCGGAGAAGACGTTACCGGTTACAGCCCTGGTCTGGCGCTTACCGCATCGCGCATTAACAGCGTGCTTCAGTCGCACATGAATGGCGGAACGGGCCTTGCCGCGGAAATTACCTTCGATGAGAAAACCTGGTACAGCATCTCCGGCGGTATTTTGAGCGACACCCGCGTGCTGGCGAATACCTTTATCAGCGCGCCGCAAAAAAATGGCGGTAAAGCATATCTTAAGATCTTCATTCCTAGAGGGTTAATTCTGAGCGTAGCGCAGGCGGGGGATGGTAGTAACATCGGCAATATCGTCAGTATGTGCCTGTCGCCTGCTAACAGCACGCTGGCGGCGGACTTCTGTTTCCAGCCTGGCAGCGGACTGGTAATTAATCCTATCCAGCCGGGGCTTGCTATCGTGCCGGATAACCCAGACTACACCGTGGATTCGAACGGCCTTGGCGGCTCCGGAAAAGGGGTAATTGGCGAAGCGCCAATTGAAATTCCCTACACCATTACCTACAGCGGCGCGCAAAAGGATGCCGCAGTGGCAGTGACGGTGAAAGTTACCGGGCCTACCCAGAGTCTGAACGGCACAGACTATTGTGCCTTTAGCGGAAACGGCTTCACCGTGCCCATTCCCGGCAACGTATTGCTGGGTAAGAGTCAGACGCTGAAGGCCCATAACTGTAAAGGCGAAGTGCTCTCCATCCCGGCGCCTGCCACCCATGCGGAAGAGTGGGAGAAGATAAGCTCTGGAGTGACGGACATGTGGCTTTGGAAAACGCCGCTGGTATTGCAGTTTGTGATGAATAACCCGGTCTCGAAAACTACCTATGATGGTAATAGCTGGTTTGGTGAAGTTACTGCTCAGGGTCGAATTGATGTCAGCGCTTCCTGGAATTAAACATGTTATGACTGGAAAATTCCTGGCTATTTTTGCAATAAATTGCTTCATTTCTACAGGAGCAAATGCTTTAATTATCGAAAGTCTGAATATAGATTTTTTGCCAGAAAAAGAAGTCGTTTTTCAGCCCATAAAAAATGATACAAGCGAACGTCAGAATTATACAGTTTCACTCATTCAGGTCGATGTACCAAAAGAGCGTGGGAAAGAGACTGAAATAAAAGATGGCGAAGTCATGTATTCGCCTAAACAATTAACGCTGGAGAGCGGTGAGCGGGCAGGGTTTAAGTTTTTTTATACCGGCCCGCACGATAATAAAGAACGCTACTATCGCGTAAAATTCACCGAGACGCCGCTTCAGGCAAGGGCTGTAGTGAGCAAAGGCCAACGCATTCAGTCGGATGTGGTGGTTTCGCTTGAAGCTATATTAATAGTCCGCCCCTGGAACCGGCAATTTAGTTATACGTTTAATAACGGGGTGGTGAGTAATACCGGGAATACGTATTTTAAATACGTATCCTCACAGGGGTGCAGTACCCAATATAATGACTCAAAATATCTTCCGCCGGGACAACGGCTGGAAATAGATGATTACGCACAGCCTGCAAGACGAATGATTATTTATGGGAATAAGATCATTCCACTTTCTAGCTGTTCGTAACAAGCGCTTTCCTTCATAAAAGGAAATTAACCTTCGGCACAAGCTGAAGATTTACTACTACAGGAGACTAAAAATGAAAGCGATTTCATTCGTAGAAGCGAAAGAAATTATCGGTGGTGCATTGAACCCAATCGATGGCCTGATTAAAGGCGCACAGCTGGGCTGGAACACGGGTGCAAGCGTTGGATTAGGTTCCATCGGTGGCATCGTTGGTGGTGTGCTGGGTGGTGCTATGGGCTTCGTGGGCGCGATTTTCGGCAGCTTTAACTAATTTATTTTTTCAAAGGAATAAACCATGCAAGTTATCGACATCAAAAAAGCACAGGCCATCGTTGGTGGTTGGGATCCTATTGCCTCTGCTATCCAGGGTGCAAGCGCGGGCTATAACGCGGGCAGCCAGATGTTAGGCGTTATTGGCGGTGCCATCGGCGGTGCGTTTGGCCTGGTTGGCGGTCTGATCGGCGGCTTCTTCAGCGCGTAAGTTGTTGACCTTTGCACTCATGGCCCGCATTGCCGGGCCATTTTTTTATTTCAGCCACGGATCACTATGTTTTCGCTCTTTCAGTATAAAAAACAGGGTAAGACCCCTGTTATTCGCCAGCATGAATTTACCGAATGTGGCCTGGCCTGCCTGGCAATGGTGTTGGGGCACTACGAACACCATGTCTCCGTCAGCCAGCTGCGCCGGGAGATTTCCGTTTCCGCCGATTCGGGAACCTCAATGGCGGAATTGTTGACCCTTGCCAGCGATAAAAATATGTCTGGCCGGGTGCTTAAAGGCGAAATCACTGAAATAGAAACGTCTGAGCTGCCGCTCATCGCCTTCTGGCGCGGTAACCATTTCGTGGTCATCGTGAAGATCGACAGCCGCAGCGTGACCGTCCACGATCCCGCCAGCGGCGTGCGTCGTTACCGCCTGAAAGAGGCGGAAAAACTCTTTTCCGGCTATGTGCTTGAGCTTAAGCCCACGCCGAGCTTCGAAAAGAAATCCCCGGATGAAAAGCTCACGCTTGGCCGGTTAGCCAATAAATCTCCGAGCCTGTTCCAGCGCCAGCTGCTGCTGTTTGTGCTCTGTATTTTTACCCTTATCACCATGCTGGCGAGCCCCACCTACGTGCAGCTGATAATGGATGAGGCCATTTCCCGCAGCGACAGCGATCTGGTGATCCTGCTCACCGCGATCTTCGCTATCGTCTTTATCTTTGAAGTCGTCGGTAAATTCCTCAAGCAGCTGCTTGAGATCCTGATGCGCAACATTGCCTATGACGATCTAAGCCAGTCCGTGCGGCACTACATGCTGCGCACCCAGACCAGCTGGTTCCGCTCGCGCCCGCCGGGCATCGTGCTGGCTATTGAAAAATCGCTCCACGCCTGCGCGGAGTTCATCAGCAATGGCTACGTACAAATTCTTTTTTCCAGCCTGATCGCCGTGACCAGCCTGCTGTTTATGCTGCTGTATAACGTCAAAATTGCGGTGCTGACGATGCTGCTGATGGGCGTGTTCTTCCTGATCCGCTTTTCGCTGATCGGCCCCTATCAACGCGCCGTGGATGACTCCATCGAGCGTACCGCCCAGTATGAATCTCTGCTGGTAGAGACGCAGAAAGGGATCATTACGCTCAAGGCGAACAATATGGAGCAGGCCCGGGACGCGGTGATGGACAAATCCCAGCGCGAACACATCGCCGGGCTGATGCGTAAAGAGCGGCTGCTGGCCCGTTTTGACGTGGCTTCGCTGCTGGTGATCAATGCCGAGCAGCTACTGGTGGTCTGCTTTGGCGCGTGGCTGATCCTGGAAGGGCAGATGAGCATCGGTATGCTGTACGCCTACATCAGCTACAAGCGCTATTTTTCCGATGCCATGGTGCAGGTGGCGCAGAAGCTGCTCGACAAAAATGCCCTCAAGGGGCCGCTGGATCGCGTGGGCGATCTGCTGTATGCCCCCTCTGAAACCAGCCAGTTTGGGAAGCGGATTGTCACCTCGCCGGTCTGTCTGCAATTTGAGGATGTCTCATTTGCTTATCCGGGCCGAGAGGCCACGCTACAGCATATCAACATGACCCTGAAGCAGGGCGAAGAGGCGGTGATCGTTGGCCAGAGCGGGTCCGGAAAAACCACGCTGCTGCGTCTGATCTCTGGCATGCTGCTGACATCGTCAGGCACGCTGCGGATCAATAAGATCCCCATTGAGGAGTGCGATCTCTCCTCGCTGCGCCAGCACATCCGCATCGTTCATGCGGACGATATTCTCTTCACCGGCTCGATACTGGACAACATCGCCTGCTTTGACAGCGCGCCGGATAAAGAGCAGGTCATCGCCGCGTGTCGGTTGGCGGAAGTGGACCACGTCGTCGCCCGTCTGCCGCACGGTTACGAAACGGAGATGCTGCCGGGGAACACCTTTTTCTCGGCCGGGGAGATGCAGCGTCTGGTCCTGGCGCGCGCGCTGTACAGCCAGCCTAAGCTACTGCTCTGCGACGAAGTGACGGCGAACCTGGATAAGACCACCGCGCAAAAGGTGCTGGCGAACCTGCGTAGCCTGGGGATTGGGCTGGTGTTTGTCACCCACTCGCCGGACGTGGTGGGCTGCCATGGTCGTCTCTATACCATGGAAAACGGAACCCTGCGGGAGAGTGCGCCATGATGTTTCTGCCGCGTCTCTATGCCCGACTCTGCGCGCGCCAGGCCGGACGCACCTTAATGGCAAACCGGATTGCGCAAAACTACAGCCAGTTTATGCCCTGCCCGGAGACCGAGGTGCCGGCTGATTTTCTGCATCAGAACGCCCATGAGCTGAGCGGGTTTAACTTCGTGGAGCAGATTTTCCCGCCCGCGCTGTGGGCGCGCAACGTTCGCTTCGATCTGCATGCGTACGTGGCGCAGTGGACGCAGGAGCAGGGGTTTTACAGTTCGCCTCGCACCCTGCTTCTGGGCATGCGCTGGGCGGGCTTTGGCCTGATTATGGATGCGCTGCTCGCCACCGCGCCAGACGACGTGCGCTTTCAGTTTATTACCCGTCACCCTGCGCTGCACAAGCTGATGGCCGCGCACGACGGACGGCGCGCCGGCTCGTTTTTCGCCCCTCAGCGCCTGGTGACGGTGCTGCTGATGGACGAACGCCTGCCGGATGCGCCGCTGTTCCCAATTCAGGCAGGCGATCGCAAGGCGTGGTTAACGGACGTCTCCACGCGGTTTTTATCGCGCTATGGCTACAGCGTCCGAACGCTGCTGCCGGTCTGTTCGCTGCACGCGGTAGAGTTTGGGCTGGAGAGCCAGGCGTATGCGCCAGAGGATTACCGTCTGGCCGCCGCCGACACGCTGAACGCGCTGCGCAAAACCCCCACGCTCTGGAGTGGATGGGACGATCTTTCAGTGATTTATCATGGATGACATATCGTGAAATTAAAAAACCGAAGCCGACAGCGTCGGGCGCTAATCCCGCACCACTTTTCAAAAAGCTATCAAATCAACGCGCCGCGGCTGAAAACCGTGCTGACGCTGTTCATCGCCTTTTTTCTCTGCCTGCTGGTCTTTGCGATTGCTTTCAACTTTTCGGAAACCACGCTGGCACGCGGGGTGCTGATCCCGGCGCAGGGCGATGTGGAAGTGCGCGCCAGAGAGTCCGGAACCCTTGTTGATTTTGCCGTCCGGCCCGGCCAGTACGTGAAGGAAAACGATCCGCTGTTCACCGTGTCGCAGGACTATGGCGGCAAGCAGGGATCGGTGGTGCAGTTTGACCGCCAGCAGATGGAAGCGGAGAAAAAGCGCAGCGAGCAGCGCATTCAGGCCATTGAGGATTCTATTGCGTCGTACCGCAAAAACCTGGCGCAGCAGCTGGCTCTTACCGACAAGCAGATAGCCGTTTCTCGCGATAAGGTGAAGAAGCTGCGCGCGCTGCTTAAAAACAGCACCGACACCTACGAGGCGTGGAAATCCGTCTCCGGGAAGGGCTATGTCTCCAAAGTGGATCTCGATAAAAGCCATAACGATGTGCTCAACGCCCAGCTCAACCTGACGCTGGAGGAGAGCACTATTCTTGAGCTTGAGGCACGCAAAACCAGCCTGACCGACAGCACCCAGTCGCAAATTGACTCGCTGAGCGAAGAGCAGCTGTACGTGAAAAACCGCATCAGCGAAATCGATCGCAACCTGTCCAGCCGGGGAAGTTCCACCATGGCTATGCTCGCCCCTTCGGATGGCTACGTGGTGGCGATTAACTTCCCGCCTGGCCGGGCCATTACGCAAAACAGCGAGGTGGTGGTGGTGATCCGTAAAAATACCGCGGCGACGATGGAGGGGTATCTGTATGTGCCGGCAACGGGGGTGGGGCGCGTGGCGAAAGGCGATAAGGTTAAGCTGCGCTTCGACTCCTGGCCCGTGGACAAATACGGTTCGGTGGAGGCAACGCTGTCCGATTTCTATGAGGTCAATATTGATGCCCATTCGGCGCTGATCCCGCTACAGGAAGGGCAGAACTACTACCTTGCCAAGGTGCGCGTCCCCTCCTGGTTTACCGACCCGGACAAGAAAAAGCGCATGCTGATGGGCGGGATGACGGTGAACGCCGATATCGTTATCGATCGTAAGCCGCTTATCAATCTGCTGATTGCGCCGCTGGAAAGGGTGCGCAAGCGGTTTATCGATTGACCCGATTTCATCGATCATCGCCCTTTAGCCCACATATTTAACGGCGTTCTGTGGCTATTCTCCTTCTCATACCAACCGGAGGATAGCCCATGAACATGACGCTAATTCGCAATGCCAGCAGTGTCTTTTTAGCGTGACCCTGTTTTTGATGTTTAATGCGTCCGTACCTGACGGGTTACAAGACGCATCTCTTCCGGTTAAGATATTCCACGTTACTTTCCAGAAGAAAAGGTAGTGGCATGAACAATATTGAAACGCAGTTACTTGAATCAGGTTTCACCGTAAAAGAGTTAGCGTATCTGAACCGAAACATTAGCCGTTATGGTTCATCCTTGCTCGAGGTCGTGCTTGAGTTAGGTAAGCGATTTATCATGGTTCTGTTTATTACTGCGGCTGTGGCTCTGATTTTCCTGGCACTTCTTTGTTTCGCTGAACATTACAATATTGTTTCCGGAGGCATTTCTCTTTTCATCGTATTGATTATTGTCTGGTTTTTTCAACCTCCGATCATTACTTACAAAGCCTGGCGCTACAGAAGGAATTACCTTAGTTCTGACCAGACGCATTAGAAATTAAATCAAAAGAGACTTTTGCAGAGACACCCCAGCCGACAATTTTCATAGTGAGTGCTGCGCGATTCATTCCGTCGACCTTGCGGTAAAAATCCAGTGGGAGATAGCGAAACAGACGCCATGATTCGGGTTTTCGGATGGCGCCAAATACCGTATAGACGCTTGCTGCCAGGCTTACGCTATTGAATACTCCCAGTGCGGATTCGCGTTTAAATCCCATAAACTGAGCAATATCCATGACGCCATCTGCCAGCATACCTTCGGAGTTTGGTTGATGCTGAAGCGTTCTGTTAATTTCTTTTGAAATGGCATTTGCACCATCCATAACCAGAATCGCTCCTGCAAGCGCACCCACTGGGTTCATTGTCATCATTGCACCAACACCTGCCACAATCTGTAACCCTGAAAGCACAACCTTAATCGACGAGATAACGTAACCGACGACTTTGTTATTTTCTTTAACCAGTTCAATCTGAGCAAAAATCTGAGCTGTACGGGAGCGAAGCATTCGGCTTTGATCAAGAAGACTTTCGTTCTCAGCCCGGATGTTTTTCAGGCATTCCATGCACTCCTCTTCACTTCTGGCCGCCCGGGTAGCGCTAAATTGTTGCATCACAAACTGCCGTATATCATCCATAAATTTAATCCGTGCGAGTCCGTCGCTAAGATGTTGCCCTCCGACAATATTCGCAGTATTGATAAGCTTCCGGGCTTCAAGATTTATCATTGTTTCAGCCCATGCACGGGTGTTCTGACCAGGGAAAAGTGCAATATCCATTTTAATTTTCTCATCTGATAACCAACGTTTACAGATTATCCTGCCAGAAGAAACTGGCAACAATAAATTGGATAATCTATCGCGAGCACAGAATTCGCCGAAGGTATATACCGACGGAAATCATCGTCGTTGATGGCGACCTTGAGAGTGGTGACTGGATAAAACGAGTGCAAGAGACATAGACTTACCCCAGTCGCTCCATCCTCGTCTCCCCCTCCACCATCGACAGCTGATACAGCGAAAACGAACGGTGCTTCTCAATCAACTGCGCCAGCTCCGGCGAGTGGCTGGTGAGCCAGATCTGCGAGTAGCGACTGGCTTCGGCAATCAGGCTCGCCAGGGCGGGCAGCATCTGCGGGTGCAGGCTGTTTTCCGGTTCGTTAAGGGCGATAAAGGCTGGTGGGCGCGGGCTGAGCAATGCCACCGCCAGGCACAGAAAACGCAGCGTGCCGTCGGAAAATTCAGCCGGTTCCAGCGGTCGGCTCAGGCCTTCGCGTTGCATCATCATGCGAAAGCGTCCGCCGGTGTTGTCGCTGTAAAACACGCAGCCGGGGAAGGCCTGGTCGAGAATGCGCATCAGCAGCAGCTCGTCGCCGATTTCGACAATGGTCTGAAACGCGGCGGCAAGGTTCGCGCCGTCGCTGGCCAGCACCGGCGAGCGGAAGCCCACCTGCGGCGCACGTATAGCTGAGCCGGACGAAACGGAAAATTCATGATAAAAGCGCCAGTTACGCAGGGACTCGCGCATCTGCGACACTTCGGGGTAGAGGTGCGGCTCGCCGAGCTGCCCGAACACCGACTCGTTCTCATACAGCGTACCGCTGTGGGTCACTTTTTCGTGATGCACGTTGTTCAGGAAGACCGCCTGATTCTTACGCTTCATCAGCTGTGACGACGGACGACGGTGCTGCCCGCTCAGCCAGATGGACTCCTCTTTGATCACCGGGTCGAGCTGAAACTGTGACGGATAGGGCAGCTTTTCCACAAACCCGACCTGGAGCTCATATTCATACGTTTCCGTTTCCACCGCCAGGTTCATGCGTCGCAGCTGATCGCTTCGGGTTTTTCCCGCCCAGAACACCTTCAAAATGCCGCCCTCGTTCGCCAGCGCCTGGGAGAATTGCCCCTGCGCCGCGCTGTGCATCAGGTAAATCGCTTTATAAATATTGGATTTTCCCGTGCCGTTGGGGCCAAACACGATGTTGAGCTGCTCCAGCTCAAGCGACATATCGCGAATCGAGCGGTAGTTCTGAATATGCAGGTTTTTGATCATCGGGGTACTCCGCTGTGCAATCTTAACCTGTACAGAATTACAGTATTTTGCGTTGAGCGCAAAAAAAAAGACGACAGTGAGGGTGTCGTCTAAACGGGGTACAGCTTTGGGCCTCTGTGGGTCAATGGGGCCTTCGCTTCTTTCTCATCAGGTAACGGCCAGACGCAGACCCAAATCATCAGGATAGGGATCAAAGTAGTTTTGCGTCATCAGATACCGGTCAGGGTATTCAGCCAGGTAATGCTTCAGCAGCGTCAGCGGCGCGAGGATCGGCAGCAGGCCGTCACGGTAATGCAGGATCACATCACGCAGTTCTCCGCGCTGGCGGCTGTTCAGCTGGTTACGGAAATAGCCCTGAATGTGCATCAGTACGTTGGTGTGGTTCTTCCGCGAAGCGGGTTTTTTCAGGATCGTCATCAGCTTGTCGCGATACGCCACGAAAAACGCGTCCAGATCGTCCCACTCATGCAGTGATGCCACGAACGGGCCAATTTCACGGTAGCCCGCCTGATGGTGCGCCAGAAGCTGAAGCTTATAGCGGCTGTGGAAGTCGAGCAGGGCGCGGCGCGTCACGCCATTTTTACGCAATATGTTCAGTTCATGCAGGGCGAAAACGCGCTCTACAAAGTTTTCCCGCAGCACCGGATCGTGCAGACGACCATCTTCTTCGACGGGCAGCCAGGGGAAAGTGTCAAGGAGGGCGGCGGTGAACAGCCCGACACCCTCCTTGCGGCCCCGGTTGCCGTTTTCATCATACAGCCGCACGCGCTCCATGCCGCAGCTTGGGGATTTTGCACAGACGATAAAGCCCGACAGATCGCCGATTTTCGGCAGATAATCCGCTGTGAATGCGGCCATCTTCTGCGTGACGTCATCATGCGGCGCTTTGCTAAAACGCATTTCTGTCTCGCCGCGGGTGGTCATCACCAGACGCAGCGCCGGACGAGGCGTTGGCAGGCCAATCGCCATTTCCGGGCATACCGGACGGAAAGTGACCCACTGAGCCAGCTCATCCATCACAAAGCCCATACGCTTATGCCCGCCGTCAAAGCGAACGGCGGAACCGGTCAAACATCCGCTAATACCCAGCACAGGTTTCGTTGTCATGGTGTGCACCTCCCGATCTCATATCTAAAAGTTACACAACAATGCGAGTTTGTCCAAGTATTGGCGAGATTATTTTTTAATCTGCTTTAAAATCAAGGGCAATCAGCTGCCCTTGTAGGTCGAGTAACCGTACTGGCTGAGCAAAAGCGGGATGTGCAGTTTTTCGTTGGTGCGGGTGACGGTGAACAGCACTGGCACTTCCGGGAAGAAGGATTCCAGCTTTTTACCGTGGAAGTAATCTGCGGTTTTGAAGGTCACTTTATACACGCCAGGCGCCATATCCTCGTCCTGCGGATAGAGCGATTTGATGCGCCCGTCGTGGTCGGTTTTACCGCTGGCAATCTGGGTCCACTTGTTCTGCTCCTGCTTCTCCAGCGTGACGGTTACATCCGCAGGCGGCATACCGGTTTGCTGGTCCAGAACGTGCACGCTCAGGGTGCCTGCCGGCGCACTGAACGCGGCAGGAGCGAAAGCCATTGAAGCCAGCATCATCAGAGGGAGTGTCTTTTTCATCGTGTTTTCCTGTTAAGTCGTGGTTGACAGGAAAACGTTAGCACTCGCTGCGCGAAAAAATATTCAACTTTTCGTGAAGATTGCCACAGCAGAAAATAATCAGAGGATAATGACCTCAAGGGAAACCTGCTGCTGCCACTGCGCAACCTGCTTTTTCCGTGCGGCGTTAAGCTTGCCGCTGGTGACCAAAAGCCATTTGCGGTCCGGGAAAATTTCCGGGGCCAGCGCGGCAGGGGGAACCGGCAGTATGTCGATGCGGTGGCCCTGGCCGGTGCGCGTTAAGGCTTCAAGCCAGATCTCACACGGGTCGTTCAGATACCAGCCGCTGATGAGAATGTTATCGCCCGGCGCTTTTTTATCGCCTTCAAGGCAAAACGAGGTGTAGGCGATGAGGATGCCGTCGAGGATCTCACGCAGGGTCATGGCGGCGGCAACGTTGGCCGACATCTGGCCGCGTAGCGGACGCAGCACGTTAGCCACCAGCTCTGGCCGCGGGTATTCGCGCCCGGCGTCGTAAACCATCTGACGCAGGGATTCGATTTTTCCCTCCTGCAATTTTTGCAGCATGGCCTGTTGCAGGGTTTGCCAGTTATTGGCGCGGCGCGGAGCAGGGCGTTCCAGCAGGGATTTTACCTGGCCAATGGGTACGCCTTTTTTTACCCAGTCGAGGATTTTCAGCGCCTGCTGAACGTCCTCATCGCTGTACAGGCGGTGGCCGCCGTCCGTACGCTCGGGCTTGAGCAAGCCATAGCGTCGCTGCCACGCCCGGAGCGTGGTGGCGGTAATGCCGCTGAGTCTGGCGAATTCGCCGATGGAGTAAGCCATGTCTGCATCCGAAGAGGAGGAATAATCTCAATATACTACGAATATTTCCCGACGGGATGAAGCGCCGCATTGGTGCACTACACTTAACATCCAACCGCGTAAATGAAAGGAGCTCTCATGAGGCTATGGCCTGTTGTCACCGGTGTCGCCATTGCGCTGACGCTGGTTGCCTGTAAATCTCCCACGCCGCCGAAAGGCGTGCAGCCCATAACCGGCTTTGATGCCAGCCGCTATCTCGGCAAATGGTATGAAGTCGCCCGACTGGAAAACCGCTTCGAGCGCGGTCTGGAACAGGTTACCGCGACCTACGGCACGCGCAGCGACGGTGGGATCAGCGTGCTTAACCGCGGCTATGATCCGGTGAAGAACAAGTGGAATGAGAGCGAAGGTAAGGCGTACTTTACCGGCGAACCCACCACGGCCGCGCTGAAGGTGTCGTTCTTCGGCCCGTTCTACGGCGGCTATAACGTGATCAAGCTGGACGATAAGTACCAGTACGCGCTGGTCAGCGGTCCGAACCGCGACTACCTGTGGATTTTATCGCGTACGCCGACCATCCCGGATGCGGTAAAACAGGACTACCTGAACACCGCACGCGGTCTGGGCTTCCGGGTCGATCAGCTGGTGTGGGTTAAGCACTGACCTACTGATACGAAAACGTAATGCTCGCCAGGGCGTTAGCCGAGCCGGGGACCAGTTCTCCGGTTCGGATGTACTGCGCCTGGAACGGCAGCGACAGCGTTTGTGCTGCGCTGGTGGTCTGGATGAAAAACTGTCCCGTCGTGCCTGCGGCCGAGCTGTCCGGCCCCATCATCAGCGGCCCGGTACCGTTATAGAAGAACTGCACGCCAATGCCGGAGGCCGTAGAGTCCCCGGTCAGCGTCACGACCGACGAGGTATTTGACGGCGTGGTCTGATCGGTCATCACGGCGTTAACCGCCACGTTCTCATCGCAGGTCAGGCTGACGTTAAACTCGCCCGACGGCGAAGTGCTGCCTACGGTGGGCAGCGTGTGAACGTCAATGGTGCCCAGTTCGACGTTGGCGCTTTTCGTTCCCACCGTGCAGCCGCTTGCCGTCACCGTGATGGTGGTCGGGTTGATGATTACCTGTGCGGTTTTCACTTCGTTGTTATAGGCCGTCAGGATCGCCGCGTTAATGGTTGGGGTCTGGTATACGCCGGATTTCAGCGGAACGCCGGTCTTGATAAACGTCACTTTTGCCGACCAGCCCAGTGTGGTGGCGTACCCGTTTGTCCCCTCGGCCGGGTAGCTCTGCGTAATGCCCGCCTGCATCGGGACATAGGTCGTCCCGTTATAATCTTTAAGCCCAAGAATGAAGCCGATGCCGGGCACGCCCGTTTCAAATACCATGTAACTGGCGCCATCGAGAATCACCGTGATGCCGGTGGCCGTTACGCTGCTGCTCGGCTCCAGCGTTCCTTTGGAGCAGGTAAATACCAGGCCGCACCAGAACACTTCCGATACGCTCGCGCTTGCACTCCATTCAGAGCCGATCGTCTTTCCGGGCACGATGGAATCTGCCGGGCCTGACCAGGCCATGGGCGTGGGTGAAAGTGTGATATCCGATGTCCAGGAGAGGGCAAACGCCTGAGACGTCATGAATAACAGGGCTAAAAACAGTAAACGCATTATTGGTACTCCGTCGTCCAGGTCGCCACTGCCGAAACGTCTCCGGCATTGACCGGCGCACCCGTGGCGGCCAGTCGCGCATAGAAGGTCATTTTTACGCTGTCATCCCCCGCCGCGCCGTAGGCGGTGGTCTGCGTGTCCAAAGGGATGAGCTCGCCGTCTTTATCCAGAATCTGCACCGCCACGCCGGTCGCGCCGCCGTCAGCAACTTTCAGAAGCTGCGGGTTTTCGTCATCCGGCGTGCCGCTGAAGCGGATTTTCACGCCAGCAAAGGTGGGGCCGCACGCTTCCAGGGTGAGCGTGAAGGGCGTTTTAACAGGGCTGACCGCACCCGCCTCGCTAAACTGTTTCATGCCGACGGTTCCGAGCGGCACGTCTTGCTCCTTTGAATCTTCCGCGACAATGCAGGTATTGCCGATCACACTGCCGGTCACGGAAACCAGCACGTCATAGCCGCGCACGGGGACGGTGATGAACAGCAGCAGGATCAACGGGAGGAACCGAAGGGTTACTGACATAGAACCTCCTGGGAATAAAGCCCGGTGCGGGCGTGATAATTCTGCGGGTTCAACGCATAGTGGATCGTGCAGCGCTGGGTGCTGTTGCGCCCCCACACGGCACGTAAAGTTCCCTTCGCGGACAGGCCGGTCAGATACACGCTGCCGCCATCGCCGACGATACCGCTGGCGTTGTCATCCTCTGACGAGACCAGCGTGCCGAAGGGGAGCACGTCCCTGGCGTGACGCACGATAAACATCGCTTTTGCCCCCTGACGCGTGGTGAGGGTGGCGCGAACCAGCGCCCCGTCGGTGGGTATTTTATTGGCGATGGCGTTCTCAAGCTCCACGTCATTGCCCACGGTGGTGACATCCAGCGCAACCTGATTGACGCGATACGGCGTGGCGTACGGGATTACCGCATAGCCCCGGCTGTCGGTTTTGATGCCCTTTTGGTTGAGCACAGCGACGTTGCTGGCGCCCGGGGCTTTCACCAGAATATTGGTGTTGCCGAGCGGCTGGCTCAGCGTCAGGCCATCCTCATGCAGCACCGCAGCGCCGCTCATCCCGTAGCTGAGGTTGCGGGCGTCGCCGGAATAGCTGTAGCCCAGGTTGTAGTCTCCCCACGCGCCCTCGTATTGCAGCGCGGCATCGCCGCCGTAGTGCTGCTGCGCGCTGTAGCGCTGGTTGACGCTATAGAAAAGATCTTCCTGTCCCGGCAGATAGCCGCTTATGCCCGTACTGGCGGTGGTGCCGGCGGGATCCGCATGGGTGGTGGTAAAACGAAGGCGGGTCGACAGCGCCGGGTTACCCAGCGGTACCGACAGGGATAACGCCAGGATGTTGTCTTTCTTGTTGTCGTACAGGCTTGCGCTACGCTGGGCGCTGATGCCAAGCGACAGGTTACGAAACGTTGCGTTCCACGCGAACTGCAAGCTCTGCGTGGTTTTTGACGTATTCCAGTAGGTTTGTTGATCCCATGACAGCGACAGCGCCCCGTATTCGCCCATCGGCTGTGACAGCAGCAGCTGATTTTTTGCCTTACGCGACATATGCAGGTTGTAAACCGTGTCGTAGCGGGTGGTGACGGTGCCATCGTCTTCCACGGTCTGTTCTGGCGCTCCGCCCGTCATGCCTTTGTAAGTGGTATCGCTGAGGGTATAAAACCCTTCCGTTGAATAACGCAGCGAGAAGAAATTAACCCGCGTACCGGTATCGTTCAGCAGCTTGCTGTACCGCAGGCGCACCGAGTCACCGGTGTAGCGCTGATTATCGGCCAGCTGGCTCCGGGCATGGGTAAGGTCGAGGGAGTACGCGCCAAAGCGGCCGAGATTCTGCCCGATGCCGAAGGCCAGGCCGTTGTAGCGATCGGAAAACTGCGCCCCGCCATAAAACGTGAGGCCATATCGCCAGCCGAGGAACAGCTCACCCTGCGCGAAGGAGGGCGACTGCTGATTGCCCGTCGGACGGTATTTCCCCGCCCCCAGCGCATACTTCATCTGGCCGTTACGCACCAGATTCGGCACGCTGGCAAAGGGCAGGGTGTATTGCGTCTGGCTGCCGTCGCTCTCCTGAAGGGTGACCGCAAGATCGCCGCCTGAAGAGGTCGGATAGAGATCTTTCAGTACAAACGCGCCCGGCGGAACGGAGGTTTGATAGATGATGTTACCGTTCTGGCGAACCGTCACCGTGGCGTTGCTGCGCGCGATGCCACGCACTTCAGGCGCGTAACCGCTCAGGCTGGCGGGCAACATGTTGTCGTCGGTCTTCAGGGCGATGCCACGCAGGCCAACGGTGTCAAACACCTGAGATGACGTGAACGTTTCACCGGCATAAGCCTGAGCACGCAGGGCGTGAATATCCCGCTGTAGCCAGGTCTGCACGTGGGTAAGCTCGTGACTCCCTTTGGTCCACGTGGTGAAGTCACGCAGCCGCCATGCGCCCAGGTTGGCGCCGCTGTTGAGGCTCACGAACAGCTGTTGTTCCCGCGTGCGCGTCTCGCCCCGATACGCATTATTCGCCCCATTGACCACGTAGTTCAGCCACGCGGCAGTGATGCCGGATTCCCAGCTCGCCGGGTTGACGTACCCGCGCGGCAGAGTGCGCATCGCACTTTGCGGTACGGTGAAGTTGAGGGTAAGCGTCCTCTGGTCAAAATCAAACCGGGTATCGGCGAACGACTGGGTTAAAAAAATGCAGCGCTGCGCAGGCGACAGCTCACCCCCTTTCGCCTGACGACTATCGATGCCAAGTGCGGCGAATTGCGCAGGCGTCAGGCATGGCAGGGCTTCACCGGAGGCATTTTCGGCGGCGCGAAACGTGACGTTACCTGTGAACGCGAACTGGGTGTTGATGTACACGTTAAGGTTGTACTCGCCCGGCGGCAACGCGCTCCCGGCGTTGACCCAGGCGAGGTCGGCGCTGTTTGCCTGTTCGCCGTTAAGAAACGCAGGATTAAAGTGCAGCTCGCTTTCGGCAGCCACGGCTTGCCGAATCACCAGGGCGATCGCCGTGGCGCACAGGATTTTTATTTTCATGTGGTCACGCCTTACCGTTTTTATTATTGGGACAACGACGTGCGGGTGACGGGCGTCCAGGCCCCATAATCGTTAATGGTCTGGTAGCTCAGGCTGCTCGCCTGGCTGAAGGTGTCTGCCAGCGTCACGCTGGCTTTCGGCGGCACCATGACGGGCGACACCGGCCTGCCATCAATTTTCAGGTTAATGGTGGTGAGGTAATACGGCGTTGGGTTGGTCAGCGTGACTTTCCCCGCGCGGTATGCGCCAGCAAGGTTTTTCCATGCCTCTCCTGCGCCTTCCCGGAGCGACTCAGGGCGATAAAAGACCTTGATGCGGTTGGCTGAGGCAAATTGCAGTGAATTGCCGGAACCGTTTTTAACCTGCTGTGGGATGGCTTTGACCGTCATCCAGTACAGCGTTTCGCGATCGTCTGGCAGGGTTTTGCCGCTGAACATGATTTTCACCGCGCTTTCGCTGGCGGGCTTCATCACGTACAGCGGCGGCGTGATGACGAAGTCGTGCGTACGGCTGCCTTTCTCGTCTTCCATCCAGGACTGGATCAGGAAAGTGGCATCAGGATGGGTATTTCTTACCTGCATCATCGTCTGCGTCGTCGCGCCTGCGTAGACCAGCCGCGTTGCGCCCAACCCCACGCCGCCTGCATATACGGCGGATGAACATAACGTGCCAGCCAGACAAATCCATGTGTTTACGCGCATTGTGCATCTCCTGAAGCTGAGTCAGACCCGACCAACAGGCCGGGCCTGAAGATCACGAATAGGTCACGGTGTAGGTAGCGACCGCGCTGGCATCACCCGCCGTGGCGTTGCCCTGCGGTGAGTAATATTTCGCGCTGAAGTTGAGGGTGTTTTCCCCTTTACGCAGAGGGATGGCTGCTGCCGGTTCACCCAGCCTTACGACGTTTCCCTGTTCGTCATAAAGGCGGATAGCGACATGCTGCGCCGAGCCGGCACCGCCGTTTACGCCCGCGGCCAGGCTATTCACATCGGTGCTGTCCGGCGTACCGGTGAAGGTGATAGCCACGGTTGTTGCGGCAATGGGGTTCTGTTCCGTGGAAGCGGAGGTATCGGCGATTTCGCAATCCTCCAGCGTAATGGCGAAGGTTTTTGCGGTACTGGCTTCACTGCCTGCGGCGGCAAGCGTTGCGGTACGCACTTCACCCATGTCGACGTCAATATTGGCGCTGCCGGCGCTGATGGCGCAGGCGGAGGTCACCACTTTACCGCTGAAGTTGACCGTGCCGCCGCTGGTGGTAGCGGCCAGTGCTGAGCCCGCTGGCAGCAGGGCGGCAATGCTTAATGCCATCAGAGAATGGCAAGTAAGGCGTGCTTTCATTTCATAGTTCCTTGTTTTTTTTATTACGAGATTTGCTCTGAAAGCGGCAGGTCTAACTGGTTAAAAAGACCAGCAAATCTGTCTTATTCCTGAGCCCGAGTTTTCTTATTGCTGAGCTTTTTAAGGCGCTCACGCGGCGATAAGAAAGTTTCTCCAGTTCTGCGATGTAACGTATATCCAGTCCGTTCCTGAGTTCCTTTAATACCCTCCTTTCTCCTGGCGTCAGCGATAACGCCGCTGGCTGCTTTTGGGGCCGATAATGGCTATCAACCATTTTTGCTAGCTTCATCCGCCACTGATAAACCGTGTTCTGTAGCGAGATATAGGCATCAATATTTTCCCGGACCCATAACAGACAATGGGCAGAGGTGGAGTACAGGCAGATAATCACCTCGGGATGTGCGGCCTTGATTTTTTTTAAATATTTCAGGGAGTCATACCCTGTATGATATTTCTCTGCGCCTGATATAAATAAGATATCGATACGAATCGACGACAGTACCTTATCCAGTTCGTGATAACCTCCTTCTACGATATTGATCTGAAGGTCATCGCGAATGCTGCTTAATAACGTTTTAATGCCATTTCTTGCATAATGATCGCCGCCCATCAGTGCAACTGTAATATGCTGTGTTATTTGGGTAGTGTGCGTCATGTTATCCCCTCGATTTATAATAGTAATCAGGCGAATTATATACAGCGTTATCGCCAGTATTCTCGAAGCAATGACGTATTGCATAGTGTAGGCCTACTATACGTCGGCCAATAAAGAGGTAATCTGAATTAATCTAAAATTGTATTAATTACTAAGATCGAGACCGGTTACGACGTTTCCCTCTGATTGGTCTTATTCCGCTTCGCTTTCTGTAAATTATGATAACCGCAATTTTTCATGAAAATTTAGCTTTGATAAATGTTTTGTAAGGAGTTTGTCTTCTGGTGTCAGTGCGGGTGTGAAGTTGCTGACGGGGGATAACAATTTACGAGTGTTATCATCGATAAAAACTGATGAAAAGGTGGTTGGATAGTATACGAAACAGTTAAAAGTTATTGATATCACTCAGGTTAATAAAAGTTAAGCCTTCAGGGTGCTGAATATTTCGGACACGGATGTCCGTGGCGTACAATCTTTTTTTATGTAGGGATTCGTCAATGTCAAGAGGCGAGCCGTGCACCAAAAGGAGAGGTTCTGAATATTGAGATGCTGCTGGTAGTCAGATAATTCTCGTGAGCGAAAATTCACTTCATAAAACATCATAACGGCAGAGGATGCTGATGCGGCGGCCCTGCAAGCCGCATTCTGCAAGGGATGAGTACTTATGCAGGTTCAGTGAAGCTTAAGAGAAACAATATAAAATAGGATTTTTCGCCAATTGCTGAGATATACAGCGTGCCGTTAATCAGTCACATTGATCCCGACGCGACTGTCATCACATACATGCGGTGACTCAGGTTCAACATATGTTAACCGGAGAATTCATACTGCCCCTATGCATAAGCATTACATAATAAATAATATCGTCGAATTTCATCCTGCGGCCAGCACGTTACGTGATATCAACAATCCTGACCGCGTGGTTGTGTTAAATTCGCCAGCAGGCCGATGCCTGTTGCTATTAATCGACAGAGCAGGGTCGATTGTCACTCAGCAAGAGTTCTTGGATATTGTCTGGCAAAGCCGTGGCATGCTTGTCTCCTCCAATACCTATTACCAGAACATCTCAATCCTGCGTAAAGGGCTCAAAAAGATTGGTTTTGAAACTGACCCTATCGTTACCATTCCCCGCATTGGGTTGACGCTGGCAAGCGATACGCAAATAACCGTCAGAGAGCCTTCGCCTGCCGCGGCTCAACCCGTTGATGAACAGTGCGTGGAGGCACCGGCGTTCGAGGAGGCGTTAATAACTCCCGCGCCAGCAGCCCCTGTTGCTAAAAAGCACACGCGCTGGATGGCTGTGGTCATAGGGTTATTGCTCGTGCTGGCGGTGGCAGGCGTGACGGCGTATCTGAACGCCAGGGAAAATCGTTTTGTTGAGGACTACCGCTTCGCGGCATCCATCGGCGCCTGTCGCGTTTATCTTGCGAACGACATCCAGACCCACGCTGAACGTGCCTCCGCGCTGACCTATGTGGAGCAATTCAAGGCTGAATGCGCGCAATACCCCTGGGTTTACATCAGCTGGTACGCTCTGCTGCCCCGTGCGTCGGTTATTCGCTGCGATCGGCCCATGAAAGAACCGAACCGCTGTATATCTGATTATTTCCTGAAGGATAGCTAGCATGACTCGTTTTCGGCAGATGCTGTACCTCATTGCGACGTGCCTCGTCACGGCAGGCGTGCTGATGGGCTATTACCTGTGGCACCGTTCCTATGTTCAGCCTTTCTCATGCCAGGCTAATCTGGTACAGCACCATCCGGATGAGACGCTGACGGTCTGGCTGAATTATAACTTTGACGGGAAATTCGGCACCCTGAGCATGAATGCCCGCGCGCAGAGCGATCCGGGTAAAACCATCGACAGAAAAATTTCCTTCCGGGTGGAGCGAAAGGATCACCTGTATTTGCTGACCTCAGAAAAAAACATGACCTTCCCGGATGATAACGTTGAAGACCGCTGGCTGGAAAAATACGAACCGCAATTTTTTGTGTATCCGGGAAAAAGTATTTATATGCGTATCAATGAACAACATAATGGTAACTATATCTTTACGTTAGGAACATTACCGACATATGTGTGCCGGGGAACAAAAAAAGAATGATATAAACGAGAAAAACAGTATATTTTCCTCCCGTCTCATTTATGCTTGATTTAAAATATCAGGATTACCTTAGAAATATAAAGTGCGACATCTCATGTTGCGATAATGTAATTAATTTTAAATTTGGCAAGTAAATGAAAACTGTATTTGACTCTCCCGATGGGGGGAAATCAGTACCGGCAAAGTGTCTGCATATTGGGTTGTTATTATGGCCCCGTTATTCACTTCTGGCGGTATCTGGATTGCTGGAAGCGCTGCGTTATGCAGCGAAAGCGCAGGATAAATTAGCATTTAAAATCAGCCTGATAAGTGAGTTTCCTGATATCCCGATTATCAGCAATGCGGGAATAATCATGAGACCGGATTCCCCCCATGCCCCGCCGGAAAGTTTTAACTACCTTGCGGTTATCGGCGGCGAATTGCAGTATCTGGATTTAGGGTATCGGGGGGATAAAGCATATCTGGCGTATGCCCACCATGCCGGCGTTCCGCTTATTGGCATTGGCACCGGCAGTTTTGTCCTCGCGCAGGAAGGATTGCTGAATGAACGAAGAGCCTCTATACATCCTTTCCACCTGGACGCGTTTCGGCAGGCATTCCCGCTGGTCTACGCTGAGCAAGGGTATGACTTTATTGATGATGGCGATGTGCTGACCTGCCCGGGCGGCATTTCCACCCTGACGCTGGCAACTGAGCTTATCCGCGCCCATGCCGGGGATGATATCGCCAGCACCACCTGCCAGCGTTTGTCGCTCGTCCCGCATGAAATTGCCACCCCCCGTCCGGCGAATCTGGCGCTGATCCCCGACTGCCGGCTGCGTCGCGCCGTCATGCTGATAGAACAGTTCCTGACCCGGCCGCTCACAACCGCCGGGCTTGCGCGAGAAGTGGCACTGAGTGAACGCCAGCTTAACCGGCTGTTCACCGCCGAGTTTGGCAAAACGGCCCGCGAGTTTATCCGCAGCGCCAGGCTGCGCTATGCTTGCTGGCTGCTGAAGAACTCACAGCAAAGCGTGACGGATATTGCGCAGCGGATGGGGTTCAGCGACTGCGCGCATTTTATTCGTCATTTCCAGATGGAGTATGGCTGTACGCCTGGCGTATGGCGCACGTCGCAGAACTGATTTTTATTGCGTTGCCGCCCCGAAACTCTACTCAACCGGAATTTGAACATGAAAATAGAAGCTGCACACCCCGCACAATTTGAACGCCTCGTCGCCGTCTGGGAGTCGTCCGTTCGCGCCACGCACCACTTTTTGCTGGAAAGCGATATCGCGGCGCTGCGTCCGCTATTGCTTAATGCCTATTTGCCTAATCTCACGGTTGTGGTTGCACGTGATGAAGATGGTGTTATTCACGGCTTTTTAGGCGTAGATGAAAATCGTATTGAAATGCTGTTTGTGGATGATGCAAGCCGGGGGAAGGGCGTCGGGAAAATGCTGCTGCAATATGCCATCGCAGAATTTGGCGTAAATGAAGTGGATGTGAACGAGCAGAATCCGCAGGGCGTCGCGTTTTATAGACATATGGGATTTGAGCAGGTCGGGCGTTCGGAACGGGATGGACAGGGAAATCCGTTTCCGCTGCTGCATATGAAGTTGAGCAGAGATACCGGGATTAGCGCTTAGCCTGTTTATCCCATTTTAATAAGCCGACGATATCTTTCTCACCTTCGGCTTCTTTCAGCAGGCGCTGCTTTTTTTCAAACTCAATGTATTCTGAGCACGCCTTTTCATCAGCCGCTTTCTTGCTGATTTTTCCTGCGCCTTCTAAAACGTCCCGGTCATTAAATTGCAGGAACTGATCGAGCTTGGTTTGCCAGTCCCTTAAAAATACCTGCTTGCGTCGTTTGGCCTGATCTTCAGCAAAATCGAGCCACATATTAACGACGCGATTGAGTTCGCTCACCTCATCCTGAGACAGATAATTTTTTGCGGTGGTGACATCGCTTTTACGGACCTCTTCGCCTTTATAGCTGGTCAGCCCCATATGCGGTTGAGTGGCGTCCGCACGTTTGTGAATCAACTCAGCAGCGGTGAGTCCCGTGCAGGCAAAATGCAGTTTATTCTGGATGGTCTGAAAGAATTGCGTGGTTTCTTTGAGTGACGGCTGATAATCCGCGGCCAATGCGAAAATTTCCCTCACACGGAGATAGACCCGGCGCTCGCTGGCTCGTATGTCGCGAATGCGTTCCAGCATTTCATCGAAATAGTCAGGCACGGCGGATGAACCCACAGGCGGGTTTTTAAGGCGCTCGTCGTCCATAACGAAGCCTTTAACCAGATATTCCTGGAGCGTTTGTGTGGCCCACTGGCGGAACTGGATGCCTCGAGACGAGCGCACCCGGTAGCCGACAGCAAGTATTGCTTCAAGGTTGTAGTGCTCTATCTCTCTGGAAACCTGACGTTTTCCTTCCTGACGAACTATCCGGAATTTCCGGATAGTTGAATGTTGATCAATTTCGCCATCAGAAAATATATTTATCAGATGCTCGTTGATAGTTCGAACATCTTTACCGTACAGATCGGCCATTGCTGCCTGGGATAACCAGATTGTGTCAGATTCGAAGCGACATTCGACACGCACTCTTCCGTCACCGCTGGCGAACATAACGAATTCGCCTGCCGGGGATTGGATTACGTCTTTATCTGCCATGTCGCCTCCACATCTAATGCACCAGGCAGGTAGTATGCCAGAAACAGCCGCTACGCCAGGTGGTTTGTATTTGATTTTGCGAGGTGCTTTCCAGGAAGCTGCGTTTGAATCGCTGCAAGCGCGTCTTCTATCTCAGTGAGCTTTGCCTTCGTCCGTTTATAATCATCCTGCAACCTCTGCTCCTGCTCATTATACGCCACCAGAACGATGCACCCTTTCATGACCTTTACCGTAACCTGCTGTCCGGTATCAAACCCCGCCGCGCGCAGCCACTTGCCGGAAAGGATGATTTTCGGCGTAGATTTGTCGTAAACATTCGGGCGGTATCCCACAATTAATGAATGCTCGGTTCCGGATTGGTCGGTATCTGGGGTAAAATGCAAATCAGCCATAATCAACTCCTTGATAGTTGGTGAGGTTAGACGCCCATTAGTGCTCCAACACTGCTGGGCGTTGTCAGAATTCCGAATCCATGTGGTAGGTACCACATGCAGATAAATTAACCGAAGTGGTACCTACCATGCAAGAGAAAAAGAAACCAAATTTTGACCGCACTAAGAGCACGATGAAGAACATTCGGTTCGAGGATGAGCTTTTGGAACAGATTGAAAAGGTTGCCGGCAAAGGGAATTTTAGTAAGTGGGTTAAAGAGGCTTGTTTATACAAGCTTGGTTATGATGCGAAAAAAAAATTGCCATAATATACGGAGAATATAATGCAAAGATATCTTACAACAAATCGCCATCGACCCTCAGTAGCAAAACATTCAACTTTGCTTGCAGCCACACAAAGTGATCGAGCCAGACTTATTTATTCAGCAGCGTTTCGGAGATTGCAACAAAAAGCACAGGTGTTTTCTCTAGAAAGTAACTCTTCTGTTCGCTCAAGATTAACTCATTCCATTGAGGTCTCCCATATTGGGAGATATATAGTAGCATCAATCACTGATATGATTGAAAAATCGAGAAAAATAAAGAAAAATGATAGGGATTGTTGGTCAAAAAATAGCTTGGCTATAGCAAATATGGTTGAGATATCATGTCTGGCACATGATATTGGAAATCCTCCTTTTGGTCATTTTGGTGAGGCAGCGATTAAGGAATGGGCTTCTGTTGATGGCATTTATTTTGCGCTAAAAGATGCTTTCGAGATTAATGACTTAGCAGAAGCAAAAAAGTTCTCTTATCTATTAAATGATTTTCATCACTTTGATGGAAACCCACAAGGGTTTAGAATTCTAACTAAACTTCAAGGAGAAGACGGGCTAAATGGGTTAAATCTGACATATAGTCAGCTAGCAAGCTTTTTAAAATACACATATTGCCCAAGTGACGATGCTAAAAATATTTTACCATCCCCTCCTTTCAGCAAAAAAATTGGTTTTTTTGATAGTGAAAAAAATATTATTCTCTGCGCTTGGAACGAGCTTGGAATCAGCCATAATAAAAGGCATCCATTAAGTTTTTTAATGGAAGCATCAGATGATATCTCATACTGCATCAGTGACATTGAAGATGGTATTGAGAAGAAAATCATAAGTACTAAAGATTTTTCCAACTTCGTTGTTAATGAGCTCTCAATACTAAAA
>NZ_JADBQL010000012.1:0-4429 GCF_014895905.1 Enterobacter cloacae complex sp. P15RS
ATGTTTCCGGTTCATACCCTGCGCTTACCCGGCCTACGGTAAAAAGTAGACCGGGTAAGGCGTAGCCGTCACCCGGCAACATCTCTTCATGCTCCCTTACTCAATATCTTTGAAAAAGATTGACAGTTTTCCTTGCTAACAATTGCCACCCGCCCCGTTTACACTCCTCTCCATCGACAGCAAAGACGCGGTATCTACCCGATTTTGCAAGCAAATAACGTTTAGCCGCTGATGTGGTTTCCTGGAGAGTAAAATGAAAAAATTAGAAGATGTTGGTGTACTGGTAGCGCGTATTCTGATGCCAATTCTGTTCATCACCGCAGGCTGGGGCAAAATCACCGGTTATGCGGGTACCCAGCAGTATATGGAAGCCATGGGCGTGCCGGGGTTCCTGCTGCCACTGACTATCCTGCTTGAGTTCGGCGGCGGCCTGGCGGTGTTGTTCGGTTTCCTGACCCGCACCACGGCGCTGTTTACCGCAGGCTTCACCCTGCTGACGGCGTTCCTGTTCCACAGCAACTTTGCCGAAGGCGTGAACTCCCTGATGTTTATGAAAAACCTGACCATTGCAGGCGGCTATCTGTTGCTGGCCATCACGGGCCCTGGCGCTTACAGCATCGACCGTCTTCTGAATAAGAAGTGGTAAGCACGCTATACTGATTAAATTCAAAGCGAGGAGACATCTCCTCGCTTTTGCTATCTGACGGAGGAGTAAAAAATGGGACAACTCGTAGACGGCGTCTGGCAGGATGTCTGGTATGACACCAAATCCACCGGCGGACGCTTTAAGCGCTCTGTTTCGGCCTTCCGTAACTGGCTGACCGCCGACGGCGCACCCGGCCCGAGCGGCGAAGGGGGCTTTGCGGCGGAGAAAGATCGTTATCATCTGTACGTTTCTCTCGCCTGCCCGTGGGCGCACCGCACGCTGATTGTGCGCAAGCTTAAAGGCCTCGAATCGTTAATTCCGGTTTCGGTGGTGAACCCGCTGATGCTGGAAAACGGCTGGACCTTCGACAGCGATTTCCCTGCCGCGACGGGTGATGAACTTTATCACCACGATTTCCTGTATCAGCTCTATCTGCGCGCCGATCCGCACTACACCGGACGCGTAACCGTACCGGTGCTGTGGGACAAGAAAAACCAGACGATCGTCAGCAATGAATCCGCTGAAATCATTCGCATGTTCAATACCGCGTTTGACGCGCACGGCGCCCGCGCCGGGGATTATTATCCGGCGGAGCTGCGCGAGAAAATTGACGAGCTGAACGGCTGGATCTACGACAACGTGAACAACGGCGTCTATAAGGCCGGTTTCGCCACAAGCCAGGAAGCCTACGACGAAGCGGTCGGAAAAGTCTTTGAATCCCTGGAGCGGCTGGAGCAGATCCTCGGCCAGCATCGTTATTTAACCGGCTCTCGTCTGACCGAAGCGGACATCCGCCTGTGGACGACGCTGATCCGCTTTGATCCGGTTTACGTCACCCACTTCAAGTGCGACAAGCATCGCATCAGCGACTATCTGAACCTGCACGGTTTCCTGCGCGACATCTATCAGATGCCCGGGATTGCGGAGACGGTCGATTTTGACCATATTCGCACCCACTATTTCCGCAGCCACAAGACCATCAACCCAACGGGCATCATCTCCATTGGCCCGTGGCAGGATCTGGATGAACCGCACGGGCGCGACGTGCGTTTCGGATAATTATTTAGGGAATCAATTGATTCCCTTTTTTAATTCACAGCATACATCTATCCTTACCTCGATCGCTTAGAAAACAAGTGATTGACTGATTAAGAGGCAAGGAAAATGGACTGGTATTTAAAAGTACTGCGCAACTACGTTGGATTTGGTGGCCGCGCCCGCCGCAAAGAGTACTGGATGTTCGTTCTGGTGAACTTCGTCCTGATTATGGTGCTGGGCATTGTGGACAAAATCCTCGGCTGGGAGCGAGAGGGGGGTGAAGGCATACTCACCACCATTTATGGTGTGTTAGTTCTGCTGCCTTCATGGGCCGTGCTGTTTCGTCGTCTCCACGACACCGATCGTTCGGCGTGGTGGCTGCTGTTGCTGTTGATCCCGCTTATCGGCTGGATCGTGATTTTGATTTTCAACTGTCAGAGCGGAACGCCGGGCGAAAACCGCTTTGGTCCGGATCCTAAGACAAGCGCGTAAATTTTGCCCGGTGGCGCTTACGCTTACCGGGCCTGCATGCTTATTTGTTGTGATGCGCAAAGAGCTTGGGTATTTCTCGCAAACACCACGATTTGGCTTCGCCCATGCTGTCGCGACGCCACGCCATAATGATATCCACTTCGCTGGTGTATTCCGGGCTGACCACGCGCAGCCGCCCCTCAGCAATATCCTTTTCGACGAACGGATACGGCATGGTCGCCACGCCCAGCCCGGCTAGCAACGCCTGGCGCTTATCTTCCAGCGACGTCACCGTCAGACGCGGCTGTTTATCCAGCAGCTGAACCGTCAGCACCGGACGCTCGCGCGCGGTATCCGCCACCGCCACGCCGCGGTACTTCACGCGCGTCACTTCAGAGAGCGGCTCCGGCTCCTGGTGAATCGGGTGATCCGGCGCGGCGACGTAGACGTTCATCACGCTGTAAAGTTTGCGCGAGTTGATTTCTGACGATGAGCGGAAATGCATGTCCGGCGCAATGACGATATCCGCCCTGCCCGTCTCCAGCCGCTCCCATGCCCCTGCCAGCACCTCGGTGATGATCGACAGCTGGGTATTGGCTTTTGCGGCCAGGCGGTCCACCAGCGGGAACAGCGCCTCGGTGGGCACCAGCGCTTCGGTCACTAACGTCAGATGGGTTTCCCAGCCGCGGGCCAGCGCCTCGGCGTCCGTCGTCAGCTTATCCGCCGCTTCCAGCAGCACGCGGCCGCGTTCCAGCAGCATTCGCCCAACGTTGGTGAATTTTGTTCGATGACCGGAGCGATCGAAGAGCACAACATCCAGCTCCTCCTCCAGCTTTTGCATGGTATAGCTCAGCGCAGACGGAACGCGCCCCAGTTCATCTGCCGCGGCGGCAAAACTGCCACGCCTGTCAATCGCGTCCATGACGCGAAGCGCCTCAAGCGTCAATGCTCTCTCTTTAGCCATCTCGTTCTCATTCAGGAAATTTGAACATACCGGGCAGAATATCTGGCTAACAATGCAGCGTCCATACCTTTACCATTGATTTAGTGTAAAGAGAGGTCAAGTTTATGATTACGACAAGAACAGCGAAACAGTGCGGACAAGCCGATTTCGGTTGGTTGCAGGCCCGCTACACCTTTTCCTTTGGACACTACTTTGACCCTAAACTCCTTGGTTACGCTTCACTGCGCGTACTGAATCAGGAGGTGCTCGCTCCGGGCGCGTCCTTCCAGCCGCGCGCGTATCCGAAAGTCGATATCCTGAACCTGATCCTGGAAGGCGAGGCAGAATACCGCGATAGCGAGGGCAATCATGTCCAGGCAAAAGCTGGCGAGGCGCTGTTAATTTCTACGCAGCCCGGTATTAGCTATAGCGAGCATAACCTCAGCAAAGACAAAACGCTGACCCGCATGCAGCTGTGGCTGGATGCCTGTCCGGAGCGGGAAAATCCCCTGGTGCAAAAGATCGACCTGAAGGGCGATAAACAGCAGCTGATTGCTTCGCCAGACGGCAGCAAAGGCAGCTTGCAGTTACGCCAGCAGGTATGGCTGCACCATATTGAACTGAAAAAAGGTGAACAGGTGAGCTTCCAGCTTCATGGCCCGCGCGCCTATTTACAGTCCATTCACGGCACGGTACATGCGGTAACGCATACGGAAGAGAAAGAAGCGCTCACCTGCGGTGACGGGGCGTTTATTCGTGATGAAGCGAATATCACCCTGGTGGCAGATACGCCGCTGCGCGCGCTGCTGATTGATTTGCCGGTTTAACCCCCCTCACCCTGGCCCTCTCCCCAATGGGGAGAGGGGAAATTTTTACACCTTACTCGCCATAATCTCAATAATCTGCCGGTCCGTTGCCTGCATTGAGCGGCACGCCAGGGCGCACAGGTTAGAGATAGACTGTTCCACGTCGTGGGCCACAATCCCCTCGTTACCCGTCACGGCTGTATCATCCAGCGCCATCATCACGGCTTTCCAGGCGCTGGTGACGCTGGTCGAGACCTTCATGGCGCAGCTGTTAGACGCTCCGTCGCAGATCATCCCGCTGACATCACCGATCATACTGCCGATCGCCATGGAAATGGTCTGGTAAGAACCGCCCATTAGCCACGCCATTCCCGCCGCAGCGCCCATCGCCGCCGTTGTCGCCGCACACAGCGCGGACAAACGCGGAAGCTGGTAATGGATATAGATAGCCGACAGATGCGAAAGCATCAGCGCCCGCGCCAGCCGTTCGTTATCGGCCTGAACGTGCTCAGCCACAACCACCAC
>NZ_JADBQL010000012.1:4460-74448 GCF_014895905.1 Enterobacter cloacae complex sp. P15RS
CGGCAGCGTCGCGCCGCCCATGCGGGCATCCGAAGCCGCACTGGTGCGGATAACGATGTCTGAACCCAGATCCTGCCCCATCCAGCCGCGTGCGCGCTGTTTATTGAGCGTCGCGCCAACGTGCAACCCCCACTTCCCGCTAAGCCCTTCACGAGAAAGCGCGTCATTCAATTGCCCTGCTTCCAGGATAAAGCGGATCGCCTCGAACGGCACCTGCTCCACAAACTCCAGGATCTGCGAGAGCGTGGTGTTTGACAGTACCGCCAGCGGATCGTTACTTACCTCGGTCTGCCGATCGTCAAGCCTGAAGCGCGTTTCGCCCTGACAAACCACCTCCACCACCCGGGTATGCCCGCCGGCGATAGTCACCATCGCCGAGGCGTCTCCAGCGTACACGCAGGCTCGTGAATAGAGGATCTCATCGCACGGCTCCTGCAATTTCACCTGCACCAGGCCTGCTTTGAGCATGGCTTTGGCGCGCGTTAGCGCCTCGGCAGAAGCGTCTTTCAACACCTCCAGCCCGGCGTGGGCATTACCGCCCGTCGCCCCCAGCGCCGCCGCGATGGGTAAACCGACCATGCCGGTGCCGGGCACCGTTACGCCAAGCCCGTTTTTCATCAGGTTTGGCGATACCCACGCCTCAATACGCGTCACCTCACCGGAAAGCTCTCCGGCAGCCATCGCACAGGCCAGCGCCAGCGAGACGGGTTCGGTACACCCCAGCGCAGGCTTTACCTCCTCCTGCACGGCGCGAATAAAATGGTTCCATAAAGGATTAATTTGCTCAGACATCGTTACGACCTTATTTAACCTCATGAGAAGGCGAGGAAAGGAGAAACACAAAGCAGCAGCCCGGTGATCACAATAATCACCAGCGACACGCCTTTATATTTATGAAGGGCGGGCACTTTGTAGACCAGCCACGCCGGAATTAAGCAGCCCACCATCCCGAAAATAGGGCTACAGATGGAGGTGAAGCTTAGCACCGGCGCGTTTAACACAATCGCGCTCCAGGCGAGCAGGATGGCGAACAGCATGATCCCGCGCTGGACGGTGCTTTCATTAATACGTTCAGCCGGCATTTTGCGGCGCAGGATATTCATCACGATGCCCTGCGTCGCTTCACGAAAGCCGAGATAGACGCCGAAGAAGGCGGTCATAACGGCAAAGATATTGAGAACCACGCTGACGATTTTGACCCAGCCTGCGCCGTCACCGCTGATAAACTGCGCCGCGATTGCCAGGGCGGAAATATTCTGCTCGTAGGCTTTAACCGCCTCGTCGTGCCCCATCGCCAGGGTGAAAGAGACGGCGTAGAAGAAGACCGTCACAAACAGTATGCCAAAGGCGATATTCATCGCCCGCAGCGCCTTATGACGCGCCACCTCAACGGATTTTTCCCGCGAACGATAGGAAATCACCATCGGGCTTAACGTCTGGATAAACAGAATGGAGGTTAAGGTGAAAGGCAGCGTAATAATGGCGTTTTTAATCAGCAGCCCCATCGGCGGCAGCATACCGACGTTGGCTAAATGCCAGAGGCCGATCATCGAAAGCCCCAGCGCCGCCACCACAAATAATTTGGTCAGCACCATCAGGCTGGAGACTTTAAACAGCAGCTTTTCACCGCGCGAAGAAATAGCGACCAGAATGCAGATCAGGAATAAGCCGTAGAAGGGATTTTCCGACAGCAACCCCTCGGTGACGCCGAAGGTGTGCAAATAAGATGCGCTGTCGTTGGTGATGGCCGTGGAATAAACAAACATCCAGATGACCAGCATCACGAAATAAAGTGCACCCAATAAGATGCCCCAGTTTTTACCTAAATAACCGCTAATCACGCTCGGGTAGTCTTTGCATTCCGGGGATTCCGCCAGCGTATTAATAAATAACCGCTGGAAGAGGTACATGGCCGGATAGCCAATTATCGACGAGAGCAAAAAGACCCACAGCCCCATTAATCCAACCTGTACCGGAAGAAAAACGATCCCCGCGCCGATAGCCATCCCGATACTCATGATGACCCAGCCGGTATCGGTGCTGTCGAATTTGATCGCCTCTCGCCATTCGCTTTCGCTCATTCCCGCCCGCCTTGCCGCAGGGGAATCACTCACAATCACACTGCTGTTTGTTGCCATATTCATTGGGCACTCGCTTATTTTGTAGGGTAAGTAATTGTTTTTATGTGGTTTCGATCGCCAGCGATTGCGAGTCAGAGAGTGCAGGTGTGTGTTATTGGTATGGGATGATCATATCCGTAGCGCGGGAGAAAAAAGTCACAACTTTAATGAGGGTTTTCTGTATTGGGAGGAAATTTTTCTGTTGAGAAATTCAACACGGAGGTATTTTTCTAAAAGTGACGGCGTTCACGAAATCAAAAGCCTCCCCAGATGAGGAGGCTTAACGGCAATCTATATCACATCGCCTGCGTAAACGTCCTCGAAATCACGTCCTGCTGCTGCTCGCGCGTCAGGGCGTTAAACCGCACCGCATAGCCCGAAACGCGGATGGTCAGGTTCGGGTAGTTCTCCGGATGGGCAATGGCATCCAGCAGCATCTCCCGGTTCATGACGTTGACGTTCAGGTGCTGCCCGCCTTCGATAGACGCTTCGTGATGGAAATACCCGTCCAGCAGCCCCACAAGGTTAGTTTTGCGCACCTGCTCATCCTTGCCCAGCGCCTGCGGCACGATGGAGAAGGTGTAGGAGATCCCGTCCTTCGCATAGGTGAACGGCAGCTTGGCAACTGAGGTTAACGACGCCACCGCCCCTTTCCTGTCGCGACCGTGCATCGGGTTGGCGCCAGGCGCAAACGGCATGCCGCCGCGGCGTCCGTCCGGCGTGTTGCCCGTTTTCTGGCCGTAGACCACGTTGGAGGTGATAGTCAGGATCGACTGCGTCGGCACCGCGTTGCGATACGTCGGCAGCGCCTGGATCTTCTTCATAAAGCGCTCCACCAGGTCGCAGGCGATGCTGTCCACGCGATCGTCATTATTGCCGTACTGTGGATAGTCGCCTTCAATCACGAAATCGACTGCCAGGCCGGTATGGTCGCGCACCGGTTTCACCGTGGCGTATTTAATCGCCGACAGGGAATCCGCCGCCACCGACAGCCCGGCGATGCCGCAGGCCATGGTGCGATAGACGTCACGATCGTGGAGCGCCATCAGCGAGGCTTCGTAGCTGTACTTATCATGCATATAGTGAATGAGATTCAGCGCGCTGATGTACTGCACCGCCAGCCAGTCCATAAAGTGATCCAGGCTCGCCATCACGGTGTCGTAATCCAGCACCTCATCCAGCAGCGGCTCGGTTTTCGGGCCGACCTGGATCTTCAGCTTCTCATCCACCCCGCCGTTAATCGCGTACAGCAGCGTTTTCGCCAGGTTGGCGCGGGCGCCGAAGAACTGCATCTGCTTGCCGATCACCATTGGACTGACGCAGCAGGCGATGGCGTAGTCGTCGCTGTTGAAGTCGGCGCGCATCAGATCGTCGTTCTCATATTGCAGCGAGGAGGTGACGATCGACACCTGCGCGGCGTATTTTTTGAAGGCGATCGGCAGCTGTTCGGACCAGAGGATCGTCAGGTTTGGCTCCGGCGCAGGCCCCATGGTGTGCAGGGTATGCAGGTAGCGGAAGCTGTTTTTGGTCACCAGCGTGCGGCCATCCAGCCCCATGCCGCCGATCACTTCCGTGGCCCAGATCGGATCGCCGGAGAAGAGCGTGTCGAACTCCGGCGTGCGCAGGAAGCGCACCATGCGGATCTTCATGATGAAGTGGTCGATCAGCTCCTGGGCCTGCATCTCGTTCAGCCTTCCTGCCTGCATGTCGCGCTCAATGTAGATATCAAGGAACGAGGCCGTGCGCCCCAGCGACATCGCCCCGCCGTTCTGGGATTTCACTGCGGCAAGGTAGGCAAAGTAGACCCACTGCACCGCTTCCTGCGCGTTCATCGCCGGACGTGAAATATCAAAGCCATAGTTCGCCGCCATCTGCTGGATCTGGAGCAACGCACGCTTATGCTCCGCCAGCTCCTCGCGCAGGCGGATCGTTGCCTCCAGATCTTCTCCGCGCTCCAGTTTTCCCTGAAGATCGGCGAACTGGAGTTCACGCTCGCGCACCAGATAGCTGATGCCGTACAGCGCCACGCGGCGGTAATCGCCGATAATGCGCCCGCGCCCGTAGCCGTCCGGCAGACCGGTCAGCACGCCAGATTTACGGCAGCGCATCATCTCCGGGGAGTAAACGTCAAACACGCCCTGGTTGTGGGTTTTGCGCAGGTCGGTGAACAGGTATTCAAACTGCGGATCCATCTCACGACCGTAGGCGTCGAACGAGCTGCGGATCATGTTGATCCCGCCGTATGGATGCAGGGCGCGCTTGAGCGGCTTGTCGGTTTGCAGGCCGACAATCGTCTCCAGCGCCTGGTCAATATAACCCGGCCCGTGAGCGGTGATGGTGGTAGCGATGTTGGTGTCAAAATCCACCGGAGCGTGGGTGGCATTCTCCTGGCGAATGCCGACCATCACCTTCTGCCACAGCGCCGTCGTTGCAGGCGTCGCCTGCGCGAGGAAAGCTTCATCGCCTTCATAAGGGGTGTAGTTATGCTGAATAAAATCGCGGACGTTAACGGCATTTTTCCATTCTTCACCGCGAAACCCGGCCCATGCGTCGCTGTAGGGCGCGACGCCCGTATCGATTGTTACTTTCATCAGATTCTCGCTTTATCAGGCGTAAGCCGCAGCCGGGGTGACCTTCCCAAGACGGAGGGCGTCCAGCGCGATCATTTTTTCTTCATTGGTAGGGATAACCGCGCAGGCCACGCGGGAGGTATCAGTGGAGATGACGCGCTCACCCGCGCTGCCCGGCAGAGCGTTTTTCGCCTCGTCGAGCGCGATGCCAAACACCTTCAGGTGTTCCGCCACCAGCGCGCGGATCAGCGTGGAGTTTTCACCGATGCCGCCAGTAAAGATCACGCCATCCAGACGGTGCAGAGACGCGGCGTGACCGGCGATATGCCGCGCTATGCGGTGGACAAAGGTTTTTATCGCCAGCTGCGCCCGCTCGTTGCCGTCATGCCAGGCTTTCTCCAGCGCGCGCAAATCAGAGGAGATGCCGGAGATCCCGAGCAACCCGGACTCTTTATTGACCACGCGCTCCAGATCCTCGAACGACTGGCCGGTCTGCTGGGCAATCCACGCCATCGCGCCGAAATCCACGTCGCCGCACCGCGTACCCATCACCAGCCCTTCCAGCGGCGTCATGCCCATGGACGTGTCTACGCTCTCGCCGTTACGCACCGCGCAGATGGACGCCCCATTGCCGAGGTGGGCGATCACCAGGCCGCTGTCCTCGGGGGTCAGCCCGAGGAGCGCGTGCGCCTGCCCGGACACGTAGCGGTGAGAAGTGCCGTGGAAGCCGTAGCGGCGAACGCCCAGCTCTTCAAAATAGCGGTACGGCAGACCGTACAGATACGCCTGCGGTGCCATGGTCTGGTGGAAGCTGGTGTCAAACACCGCCACCTGCTGCACGCCGGGGAACAGGCGCTCTGCGGCTTCCACGCCGCTCAGGTTGGCGTAGTTATGCAGCGGCGCCAGCGGGGAAACCAGGCGGATCTGCTCAATGACCTCTTCCGTGATGAGGGTCGACTCGCTGAAGAGATCGCCGCCGTGAGCGATGCGGTGGCCAATCAGGGCCACGCTGCTCATCAGGTCGCGCTTCTCCAGCTCGAGGGCGATGGCGGCCAGCGCCCCTTCGTAGTCCTGGTGAGCCAGTCTGACCGGCTCACCCCCGTTCACGGAAATAAAGGCTTTTTCAGTGTTGATGCCGTCCGCAATGCCCGTCAGCAGGGCCTCGCAGCCTGCTGCGTCCAGCACCGAAAACTTAACGGAGGACGATCCGCAGTTAATAACCAGTACTACCGGAAATTCAGTCATGTGTTACTCCGCTCTTCCTGAGCTTTGGCTTAAAACAGTTTGTAGACGATGTTCAGAATGGTCAGCAGGCCGACCACGGTCACGAAGATGTTCTCGGTCCGGCCTTTGTATTTCGCCAGCGCGGGCGCTTTACGAATCGCGTACATCGGCAGCAGGCACAGCAGAGAGGCGATAATTGGTGCTCCCATGGCTTCAATAAGGTCGAGAATGTTCGGGTTGGCGTAGGCCACAATCCAGGTGGAGCCCATGATGAAAATCATGCTGATGGTGTTCAGTTTGCCGACAGAGACGCTCTTCTTATCGCCTTTGTAGCCGAACTTGAGGATCAGGCCGTTCAACCCCTCCAGCGTGCCCAGGTAGTGGCCGAAGAAGGATTTAAAGATAGCGACCAGCGCGATGATGGAGGCGCCGTATTCCAGCACCGTGGCGAACGTGGATTTACTGCCCGACATCGAGGCAAAGTGGTTCGCCAGGTAAGAGAGCACCGGAATGTTCTGCGCTTTGGCATCCGCCATGTTCTGCGGAGAGAGCGTAAACAGGCAGCTAAAGGCAAAGAACATCACCACTGCCACCATCAGCAGGCTGGCGCGACCGATGATTTTGGAACATTTCTGCTCGGTGAATTCTTTCCCGAACTCCGGCTCGTACTCTTCGCGCTTGGAGACCACGAACGAGGAGACGATAGGCGAGAAGTTAAAGGAGAAGACCATGATGGAGATCCCCAGCCACACCGTGACCAGAATGCCGTCATGACCGGTAAAGGCGATATCGCTCAGGTTGACCTGGTCGATCACCGCCGAGTTCCAGTACGGGATCAGCGACAGGGAAATCAGCACCAGGCTGGCGATGAACGGGAACACCAGGTAGCTCATCACCTTCACCATCAGGTCTTTCCCGAACCAGATCACAAAGGCCATCAGCAGCAGCAGGAACAGCGCCACCACGCCGCGGTTCAGGGCTGGCAGCTGGAGCTGGTTTTCCCAGAAGGTCATAAAGGTGTTGGTAATGGTTACACCGTAGATCCACAGCAGCGGGCAAATGGCAAAGAAGTAGAGGAAGGTGATCACCACCCCGCCGGTTTTGCCGAAATGCTCTTCCACCGTTTCGGTGATGTTGCCGGAGACGTTACTGCCGGACAAACAGAGGCGCGCCAGCGCGCGGTGGCAGTAGAATGCAATCGGGAAGGCGAGAACCAGCATCAGCAGGATAGGGATCAGGCCGCCAAACCCTGCGCGAATGGGGAAGAACAGCACGCCTGCACCAATGGCGGTCCCGAACAGGCCCAGCGTCCAGGTGGTATCCGATTTACGCCAGGTGGACGTTTTTTTCTGGCCAACGGTAATGCTTTCAGTGTTGCTCATAAGTCATCCTTTATGCGTCAACGAAGCCGGTAATTTGGGAAACACGGGAGAGATCGATATTGCCGCCGGAAATAATGCAGACGGTTTTACGGCCCTGAATATAGTGGTCCAGTTTGCCGCTTAATAACGCCGCGCAGGCCAGCGCGCCCGCACCTTCCGTCACCACTTTATTTCGCTGAATAAGCGCAATCATGCTGTTGCGAATTTCATCTTCGCTGACCAGCACAATGTCATCGACCAGTTCACGAACAATTTCGAAGGTTAAATTACCCGGACGAGACACGTCGCAACCGTCGGCTAATGTGCCGGTAACGCGATGGCTGGTTATTTCTCCGGCCTGCCAGGAAGCCGCCATGCCGTGAACGTTTTCAGACTGCACGCCGATAATATTGATTGTCGGGTTAATAGATTTAATCGCCGTTGCAATACCGGCAATTAAGCCGCCGCCGCCGATAGGGACAATGACGTTATCCACGTCGTAGAGATCTTCGAGAATTTCGAGGCCGATGGTACCCTGGCCGGCAATGACTTTCGGATCGTCATAAGGCGGAATAAAAATGCGCCCCTCCATCTCGACGATTTCGCTCACCTTAGCGATGGTGTCGTTGAAGTTCTCGCCGTGCAGTACCACTTCCGCCGAATAGTCGCGCGTGGCGGCGACCTTGGATTTTGGCGCGCCCATCGGCATCACCACTTTGCCGTCGATACCGAGCATGGCGCAGGAGAGTGACACCCCCTGTGCGTGGTTACCTGCGGAGCAGGCCACCACCCCTTTGCGTTTTTCTGCATCCGTCAGCGAACTTAACTTATTAAACGCCCCGCGTATTTTAAACGAACCGGTACGCTGCATATTTTCAAACTTAAGAAATATCTCGCCCTTACAGCGTTCGCTGAGATAATTTGAGCGCGGCATGCCGGTTTTATAAATTTTTCCCGCCAGGCGTTTTCTGGCGTCCTGAATATCTTCAATGGTCACCGGGAGATCGTAGGTAATGTGCATAATATCCTCGTTATAATAATTCATTGTTTTCATGCAAAGTCAGGGTATCAGAGCGTTAAAAAGCGTCGCTCCGGGTGTTTTAAAGCGTGATTATTTTTATCGTCGTTTATCGATATTCATCGACGAATATTGTTTTGCCAGTTCAACTAATACTGACGCCGATTTTTTAATACTGTAATTTTTCGACCACACGGCGGCATAACGCGCCACGGGTAATTCATCCTCCACCGGCAGGACGATAAACTGGTCCGAACCGAACGGCGCAATCATGTCACGGGGGATCACCGTCAGGTAATCGGCATTAAGGACAAGGTTATAGATAGTGACGACGGAATCGGTCTGGACGATGTTTTCAATGCTGATGTGGTTGTCTTGCAGGGTAGTCAGGAGTTCGTTGTAGTAGCCCATATCGGTTTGCGGCATCACCCACTGCTCATGCGTAAGTGATGCCAGTCTGGTCGGGCCGGTGCACGTTCGTGATTTACTCGCCACCAGCACAAACTCGGATTCAAACAGCGGCTCAACGTGAAGATCCTGAAGCAACATTCCGTCGCTCAGCGTGCCGATGGCAAAATCCAGCCGACCGTCGCGAATGGCGGGCAGGAATGAAGAGAGCTGCGCTTCATACATGGAGACGCGCGCTTTCGGGAACACTTCCCTGAATTTTTTAATCATCTCAGACAGGAAGGTGAAGCCAATCAGCGACGGGTAGCCAAAGGAGACGTCCATGACGGTACTAAAACTGAGGCTGTTGATTTCGCTCACCATGTTTTTCATTTCGCGGGTGATCGACTCAGCGTATGACAGCAGCACCTGACCGGCGGCAGTGAGTTTTACGCCGGTGTTTTTACGCACCATCACCTCTACCCCGAAGTAGGTTTCGATGTCGCTGATGATTTTGCTGACGGCAGGTTGCGTCAGCCCCAGTTGTCTTGCAGCAGAACCTATGGAGCCGCTTTTGATGACTTCCTGAAATACCACGAGGTGCTGTGTTTTCGGTAGAATAATAGTATTCATCATATTCTGCGCTTATTTCCCTATGACGCAGCGGATTCTACATAATAATGTTTCAGGGGGTATGTGCTGTTACTCACAATTCGCCGGAACGCCCAATTCACATCCACTTCAAAAACCATTTAAATCCTTTTCTATCAATAACATAATCAAATTAAAATACGCAATTACGCTGATATTGATCAACAAATTACGAGGTAATAAATTTATTTTATGGCAATAACCCGCGTGAATTTTTTTGCCTTAGAAATATTAATAAAGGCTATCTTTCAGGCAATTAAAGGTTAATAAATCAACACTACCAATTTAAAACATTTTTGTGGTTTATCAACTTTACATGGAATATTAATACTATTTCAGAATAAAGAGTGGGATATATCACACATTCACCAGAAGAATGTTTTTAGATTCAATATTTGATTATCAATTAGAAAAACATTTATTTTCAGCAAGCCAACAAATGCAACATCTAATCAACACTAAAATTTTCTTATTTTATAGCGTTAAATTTCGTGATTACGATCATCTACGGAGGATGAGAGGAGCGCGTGGCGGAGTAAACAGTGAAATGTGCTTAGCGTCGCAAAATTGAGAATTGATGTCGTCTGGCGCAGCGCTTACCCGGTCTGTTCTCATCAGAAAGCAAAAACCCCGCCGAAGCGGGGTTTCGTAAGAAGTTGAAGCTGACCGATAAGCCGGGTTCTGTCGTGGACAGTCATTCATCTAGGCCAGCAATCGCTCACTGGCTCAAGCAGCCTACCCGGGTTCAGTACGGGCCGTACCATGTGAACCCCTATTTGGCCTTGCTCCGGGTGGAGTTTACCGTGCCACGGACTGTTACCAGCCGCGCGGTGCGCTCTTACCGCACCCTTTCACCCTTACCTGATCCCGCTTGCGCGGGCCATCGGCGGTTTGCTCTCTGTTGCACTGGTCGTGGGTTTCCCCCCCAGGCGTTACCTGGCACCCTGCCCTGTGGAGCCCGGACTTTCCTCCCCTCCGCCCGTCTCCCCCGAAAGGGACGACGACGAAGCGGCGACTGTCTGGTCAGCTTCGGCGCGCAGTATAGAGGGTTTGCGCGCCGCTGTCACCCCTGGCTACGCATGCCTACCTGCAATGTGGCCGCGATATTGCGCGAGGCGCGGTAAATGTTGTCATACGCGCCCCGGAACGCCTCTTCCAGTGAGCCGATGCTGGTCAGTACGCTGAACACCGCGTCGATGCCGTACTGGTGTACCACGCCCACGTCCTGCGTCAGACTTCCGGCAATCCCTATCACCGGCTTATGGTATTTTTTGGCGACGCTCGCCACGCCGACGGGCACTTTACCGTTAATGCTCTGGCTGTCGATGCGCCCTTCGCCCGTCAGTACCCAGGTGCAGTCGTGGATATGTTCTTCAAGATTGAGCGCCTGAGTGACAATCTCAATGCCGCTTTTCAGCTCAGCCCCCAGAAAGGCCATCAGCGCCGCGCCCATGCCGCCCGCCGCTCCTGCCCCCGGAACCGGGTTCACGTCGATGCGCAAAGATTTTTTGATCACCTCGGCATAGTGGCTAAGATTGGCGTCGAGTTCGAGGATCATCTCCTCGGTGGCGCCTTTTTGCGGGCCAAAGATACGCGACGCGCCGCTTTCACCGACCAGCGGATTCGTCACGTCACAGGCGACGCGGATTGCGCATCCCTGAAGACGCGGATCGAGCGCCGAAATATCAATACGGTTAAGCGCCATCAGGCTACCGCCGCCGTAGCCGATCTCCGTCCCGTTGGCATCCGTAAACCTCGCGCCCAGCGCCTGCATCATGCCGGCGCCCCCGTCGTTGGTGGCGCTCCCGCCGATACCGATAATGATATTGCGCGCGCCTTTATCCAGCGCGCTGAGGATCAGCTCCCCCGTCCCGCGAGACGTTGTGACCAGCGGGTTACGCAGCGCGGGAGGAACAAGCACCAGGCCGCTGGCGGCGGCCATCTCGATAAACGCGGTCGTCCCGTCGCCAGAGATCCCCCAGCAGGCGTTAACCTTCTCACCCAACGGGCCGGTGACGACTGCCTGCTGCCAGGTACCCTGCGTGGCGGCGATCATCGCTTCAACCGTCCCCTCCCCGCCATCGGCAACAGGGACAGAAACGTAGTGGGCATCGGGGAAGATTTCCCGAAATCCTTTTTCTATCGCCTGCGCAACCTCGGTAGCAGACAGGCTTTCTTTATAAGAGTCTGGCGCGATTACGATTTTCATAGTTGTAAGCCTGGACCGTAGGCCCGGTATGCGTTGCGCCACCGGGCAGGACGTCATTAGCGAGTAATTTCGACCTTCGCCAGTTTTTCGTAGTAGCACGCTAGCGCGCTGTGATCGGCAGTGCCAAGACCGTCCGCACGCAGCGCCTGCATCATCTCCATGACGGCGGCAGTCAGCGGCAGCTGCGCCCCCACGCCGTGTGACGTATCCAGCGCATTCGCCAGATCTTTAATGTGGAGGTCGATACGAAAACCCGGCTTAAAGTTACGATCCATCACCATCGGTGCCTTGGCATCCAGCACGGTGCTGCCCGCCAGACCACCGCGAATGGCCTGATAGACCAGATCCGGATTCACCCCCGCTTTGGTGGCCAGCGTCAGCGCCTCCGACATGGCCGCGATGTTCAGCGCCACAATCACCTGGTTTGCCAGCTTGGTGACGTTACCCGCGCCGATGTCACCGGTGTGCACCACGGAGCCAGCCATTGCTTTCATCAGGTCGTAGTATTTGTCGAAGACGGCTTTATCGCCGCCCACCATCACCGACAGGGTGCCGTCGATGGCTTTGGGCTCGCCGCCGCTGACCGGTGCGTCCAGCATCTCCACGCCTTTCGCCTTCAGCGCCTCGCTGATTTCGCGGCTCGCCAGCGGTGCGATAGAACTCATGTCGATCACCACCAGGCCCGGCTTCGCGCCGTCGATAATGCCGTTCTCACCCAGCGCCACCTCTTTCACGTGCGGAGAGTTTGGCAGCATGGTGATGATGACATCGCACTGCTCGGCGATCGCTTTTGCGGTTGTCGCCGTTTCTGCGCCGGCCGCAATCACCTCGGCCACCGCGTCTGAATTACGGTCGAGAACCACCAGCGAGTAACCTGCTTTGATGAGGTTTTTGCTCATTGGTTTGCCCATGATGCCCAGGCCAATAAAACCCACTTTCAGCGTCATAATCTGTTTCCTCATTGATGGTTATTTTTTAAAAGCGTCCGCTAATCTCTGCGTGGCCGCGCGGAATACGCCGAGGTCGCTGCCGACGGCAACAAACGTTGCGCCCCACTCCAGGTAGCGGCGGGCGTCAGCTTCCACCGGCGCCAGAATGCCGCACGGCTTATCGTGGGCTTTGGCACGGGCAAAAATGTGTTGGATCGCGCGCTGAACGTCCGGGTGGCTGGCGTTGCCCAGATGACCAAAGGCGGCAGCCAGATCGCTCGGGCCGACGAAAATACCGTCTACGCCTTCGGTCGCGGCAATGGCGTCGACGTTACCGACACCCTGCTGGCTCTCGATCTGAACCAGGATGGTGATGTTCCTGTTGGACTGGGCGAAATAGTCCGGCACGGTGCCAAACATATTGGCGCGGTGCGAAACGGACACGCCGCGGATCCCTTCCGGCGGATAGCGGGTCGCCGCTACGGCCAGCACCGCTTCTTCTTCCGTTTCAACAAACGGGATCAGGAAGTTGTAGAAGCCGATATCCAGTAAACGCTTGATGATAACCGGCTCGTTGGTGGGCACACGCACCACCGGCGCGCTGTGGCTGCCTTTCAGCGCCATCAGCTGCGGAATAAACGTGCTGATATCGTTTGGCGCATGTTCGCCGTCCAGCACCAGCCAGTCGAATCCGGCCAGGCCCAGCACTTCCGTGCTGATGGGGTTTGCCAGCGCAGACCAGCAGCCAATCTGGATCTGGTGCGCCGCGAGGGCTGCTTTAAACTTATTCGGGAAGATATCGTTACTCATCGCTTATACCTTTTTTAATTCCGCAGTTTTAGCCAGCATCATTTTTATTTATTCCGACGCAGCGTCAGGGTTATATTTATTTTCTGACTGAATTTTGGCGTTATAAAATCGTCATTCAGTATAATCGCCGCCCGACGGCAGTACATTGTTTCAATGCTCAGTTATCGAGTGGAATTTGAACGCTATCTTGAGCATATGCACAAAGCAGTGGGCGCTGATGCACAGAATCAACGATTAGTGTTTCGGGAGCGATCGCGATCACATTCTCACCTTTCCTCTCCTGACATTCTTTATTTCTTCAATAAGAAACAATTAACCATCTGGCTATATTTAGTATCAGATATTTTGCTGGAGAAGCGTAAACAATGGCCGATATTCAAATTCGACAGGCGTCGCCGACGGCGTTCTATATAAAAGTGCACGATACCGACAACGTGGCGATTATTGTCAACGACAATGGCTTAAAAGCGGGTACCCGATTCCCGGACGGGCTGGAGCTGATTGAGCACGTTCCGCAGGGGCACAAGGTCGCGCTGGTCGATATCCCCACGCACGGCGAAATCGTGCGTTACGGCGAAGTCATCGGCTATGCGGTACGCCCTATCCCGCAGGGCAGCTGGGTTGAAGAGTCGCTGGTTGAGCTGCCAGCGGCCCCGCCGCTGGAGACGTTGCCGCTGGCGACCCGCGTCCCTGAGCCGTTGCCGCCGCTGGAGGGCTATACCTTCGAAGGTTACCGCAACGCGGACGGCAGCGTGGGAACCAAAAACCTGCTCGGCATCACCACCAGCGTGCATTGCGTGGCGGGCGTCGTGGATTACGTGGTGAAAATTATTGAGCGCGATCTGCTGCCGAAATACCCCAACGTTGACGGCGTGGTGGGGCTTAACCACCTGTACGGCTGCGGCGTGGCGATCAACGCGCCCGCGGCGGTCGTGCCAATCCGCACAATCCACAATATCGCCCTCAACCCAAACTTTGGCGGCGAGGTGATGGTGATTGGCCTCGGCTGCGAGAAATTGCAGCCTGAACGCCTGTTGCAGGGTACTGAGGATGTGAAAGCCATTCCGGTAGACGATGCCAGCATTGTTCGTCTCCAGGACGAGCGTCACGTTGGATTTCGTTCCATGGTCGACGATATTCTTCAGGTGGCGGAGCGCCATCTGGAAGCGCTGAACAAACGCCAACGCGAAACCTGCCCGGCCTCTGAGCTGGTAGTGGGAACACAGTGCGGCGGCAGCGATGCGTTTTCCGGCGTCACCGCCAACCCGGCGGTGGGTTACGCGTCGGATTTGTTCGTGCGCTGCGGCGCCACGGTGATGTTCTCCGAGGTCACCGAAGTGCGTGACGCCATCCACCTGCTTACGCCGCGCGCCGTCAACGAGGAGGTGGGTAAACGCCTGCTGGAGGAGATGGCCTGGTACGATAACTATCTTGATATGGGCAAAACCGACCGCAGCGCAAACCCGTCTCCGGGTAACAAGAAAGGCGGCCTGGCGAACGTGGTGGAAAAAGCCCTCGGATCAATTGCCAAATCTGGCCAGAGTGCGATTGTGGAAGTGCTCTCTCCGGGCCAGCGGCCAACCAAACGCGGCCTTATTTACGCGGCAACGCCTGCCAGTGATTTTGTTTGCGGCACCCAGCAGGTGGCGTCCGGCATTACGGTACAGGTCTTTACCACCGGGCGCGGCACGCCGTACGGCCTGATGGCGGTACCGGTGATCAAAATGGCGACCCGCACCGAGCTGGCAAACCGCTGGTATGACTTAATGGATATCAACGCCGGCACCATCGCCACCGGGGAAGAAAGTATTGAGGACGTGGGCTGGAAGCTGTTCCACTTCATTCTGGACGTGGCGAGCGGGCGGAAGAAAAGCTTCTCTGATCAATGGGGATTGCATAACCAGCTGGCGGTGTTTAATCCGGCGCCGGTGACGTGATGGCCTCTCATTCTGCCCTCTCCCCACAGGGGAGAGGACAGGGTGAGGGGACAAAACCCTACACCAGCACCACATCAATCCCGCTTTTCCGCAGCCCGTCGAGGCTTTCCGCCGGAATACCTTCATCGACGATAATCATATCGATCCGCTGGGTATCAATGATTTTATGCAGGCTTGAACGGTTAAACTTGCTGGAGTCGGTCACAACGATAATGCGCTCTGCCACCTCGCACATTTTTCGATTCAGGCGGGCTTCATCCTCGTTGTGCGTACTCACCCCCCGATCGAGATCGATGGCGTCGACGCCCAGGAACAGCAGGTCAAAATGGTAATTCTGTAACGACTGCTCCGCCTGGTCGCCGTAGAAAGACTGCGACTGACGGCGCAAGTGTCCACCGGTCATCAGCAGCTCCACTCCCTCCGCTTCCAGCAGCGCGTTCGCCACGTTCATCCCGTTGGTCATGGCAATAACGTCGGTGTGCTGGCGCAGCATACGGGCGATTTCACAGGTCGTAGTACCCGAGTCCAGAATAATCCGGTGGCCCGGCTTCACCAGCTCAGCCGCCGCCTGCGCGATGCTGCGCTTCACTGCCGTATTAAGGGAACTTTTGTCCTCAACGGACGGCTCCACGCCGGGCATATTGCCTTCGCAAATCAGCGCGCCGCCGTAAGCGCGAACGGCAACCCCCTGCTTTTCCAGAAAGGCCAGATCGTTGCGGATCGTCACCGTCGACACGCCGTATAAAAGAGAAAGATCGTTAACCTGCACGCTTCCCTGCGCCCGCAACCGCTGAATGATCTGCTCTCGCCTTTCGCTGGTGCCGGTGATGCGCTTCTCTGCGGATGGATCGGTGCTGCTCATACGAGCTCCTTAGTAAATAAACTTTCGTTTCATTTCGTTTTGCTTATTAACGCCTTTCTTTTAAGGGAATGCAAGCCCTGTAAGGCGCGCTGACGCACGCTTAACCGCCGCTGAAACCTTTCATTATGTTTCTTTTGTGAAACAGATCGGAAAACTATTATCTTTCGTTTTATTTTTACCGCACCATAATGCAGTATCAAATGAAACAAAACGAAAGATGAATGCCAACACCATCCGAAATGGAGAGGAAAGTGAAACATCTGACAGAAATGGTGGAACAACATAAACGGGGGAATACAAACGGGATTTATGCCGTCTGTTCCGCACATCCACTGGTACTTGAAGCTGCAATTCGTTACGCCCATTCTCAACAGACGCCTCTGCTGATTGAAGCCACCTCAAACCAGGTGGATCAGTTTGGCGGCTATACCGGTATGACGCCCGCCGATTTTCATGGGTTCGTCTGCACGCTGGCGGGATCTCTCGGTTTCCCCACCTCGCAGCTGATCCTTGGCGGCGATCATCTCGGTCCTAACCGCTGGCAAAACCTGCCGGCTTTGCAGGCGATGGCGAACGCCGACGATCTCATCAAAAGCTACGTGGCTGCCGGGTTCAAGAAGATCCATCTCGATTGCAGCATGTCCTGCGAAGACGATCCGGTTCCTTTAACCGATGCGATCGTTGCCGGGCGCGCCGCGCGTCTGGCAAAAATTGCCGAAACAACCTGTCTTGAGCAATTTGGTGTAGCCGATCTGGTCTACGTTATCGGCACGGAAGTTCCGGTTCCCGGCGGCGCGCACGACACGCTGACCGAGCTTGAGGTCACCACGCAAGAGGCGGCACGCGCCACGCTTGAGGCACACCGCCACGCATTTGAGAAGGAAGGGTTAAGCGACATCTGGCCGCGCATTATTGGCCTGGTGGTTCAGCCCGGCGTTGAGTTCGATCATGCGCACGTTTGTGACTATCAGCCGCATAAGGCCGTCGCGCTGAGCAAAATGGTTGAAGCCTATGACACGCTGGTATTTGAAGCACATTCTACCGATTACCAGACGCCGCAGGCGCTGCGCCAGCTGGTGAACGATCACTTCGCCATTCTTAAAGTCGGCCCTGCCCTGACCTTTGCCCTGCGCGAAGCGCTGTTCTCGCTGGCGGCCATTGAAGAAGAGCTGCTGCCGGCAAAAGCCTGCTCCGGGCTGCGTCACGTCCTGGAAAACGTGATGCTCGATCGCCCGGAATACTGGCAAAGCCACTATCACGGTGATGGCAACGCCCGACGCCTGGCCCGCGGCTACAGCTACTCCGACCGCGTGCGTTATTACTGGCCAGACAGCCAGATTGACGACGCCTTTGAGCGACTGGTACGCAACCTTGCGGATGAACCGATCCCGCTGCCGCTGATCAGCCAGTATCTGCCTTTGCAGTACAGCAAAGTTCGCGAGGGCGCTCTCACGTCAACGCCACGGGAACTCATCCTCGACCACATTCAGGACATACTCCAGCAGTACCATGCCGCCTGCGAAGGCGTAACGACTCAACACGCATAATTAAAAAGAGGAAAACGCTATGCCAAACATTGTCTTATGCCGCATTGATGAGCGCCTGATCCACGGACAGGTGGGCGTGCAGTGGGTGGGGTTTGCGGGGGCAAACCTGGTGCTGGTGGCAAATGACGAGGTTGCAGACGATCCGGTTCAGCAAAACCTGATGGAAATGGTGCTCGCGGAAGGTATCGCCGTGCGTTTCTGGTCTCTGCAAAAGGTCATCGACAACATTCATCGCGCCGCCGACCGCCAGAAAATTCTGCTGGTCTGCAAATCACCGGCTGATTTTTTAACGCTGGTAGAGGGCGGCGTACCCATCACCCGTATCAACGTCGGAAATATGCATTATGCCAGTGGCAAACAGCAAATTGCCAAAACGGTATCTGTAGACGCGAACGATATCGCCGCGTTTAACGGCCTGAAGGCGGCCGGCGTGGAATGCTTCGTTCAGGGCGTTCCAACAGAGACTGCTTTGGATCTCTTTAAACTGCTCTGAGGGATTCACAATGGAAATCAGTCTGTTGCAGGCTTTCGCGCTCGGGCTTCTCGCCTTTATCGCGGGCCTGGATATGTTTAACGGCTTAACACACATGCACCGTCCGGTGGTGCTCGGGCCGCTGGTTGGCCTGATACTGGGCGACCTGCACACCGGTATTCTGACCGGCGGTACCTTAGAACTGGTCTGGATGGGCCTGGCGCCGCTGGCGGGCGCGCAGCCGCCGAACGTGATTATCGGCACCATCGTTGGCACCACGTTTGCCATTACCACGGGCGTGAAGCCGGATGTCGCCGTTGGGGTGGCCGTACCGTTTGCCGTGGCGGTGCAGATGGGTATTACGTTCCTCTTCTCCGTGATGTCCGGCGTAATGTCCCGCTGCGATCGCATGGCGGCCAACGCGGACACCGACGGCATTGAGCGAGTCAACTATCTGGCGCTGCTGGCGCTCGGCGTTTTTTATTTCCTGTGCGCGTTTCTGCCCATCTACTTTGGGGCCGAACACGCGAAAACCGCCATTGCTATTCTGCCGGAGCGTCTGATCGACGGTCTCGGCGTCGCGGGCGGCATCATGCCAGCGATCGGCTTCGCCGTGCTGCTGAAGATCATGATGAAAAACGTTTACATCCCTTACTTCATTATCGGTTTTGTCGCCGCGGCCTGGCTGAAGCTTCCGGTGCTGGCGATTGCGGCGGCTGCGCTGGCGATGGCGCTGATCGACCTGCTGCGTAAGTCGCCTGAACCGACGGCGCCCGCGGCCCAGAAAGAGGAATTTGAAGATGGCATCTAATCACACCACCCTGCCGGGTGCGTCCGTCAGTGAAGAGACGCTGCTGAGCGGCGTGAATGAAAACGTCTATGAAGACCAGACCATTGGCGCGGAGCTGACCAAAAAAGACATTAACCGCGTGGCCTGGCGCTCCATGCTGTTACAGGCCTCGTTCAACTACGAGCGTATGCAGGCCTCCGGCTGGCTGTACGGGCTGCTGCCCGCGCTGAAAAAGATCCACACCAATAAACGGGACCTGGCGCGCGCCATGAAGGGCCATATGGGCTTCTTCAACACCCATCCGTTCCTGGTGACCTTTGTTATCGGCATTATTCTGGCGATGGAACGATCAAAGCAGGACGTGAACAGCATTCAGAGCACGAAAATTGCTGTCGGCGCGCCGCTCGGGGGCATTGGTGACGCCATGTTCTGGCTGACCCTGTTACCCATCTGCGGCGGTATTGGTGCCAGCCTGGCGCTGCAAGGCTCCATTCTTGGCGCGGTGGTTTTTATCGTGCTGTTCAACGTGGTGCATCTCGGCCTGCGCTTTGGCCTGGCGCACTATGCCTACCGAATGGGTGTCGCCGCGATCCCGCTGATCAAGGCCAACACCAAAAAGGTTGGCCATGCTGCGTCCATTGTCGGGATGACGGTAATTGGTGCCCTGGTGGCAACCTATGTGCGCCTGAATACGACACTTGAGATTAAAGCCGGTGATGCGGTCGTCAAACTGCAAACCGACGTGATCGACAAGCTGATGCCTGCGTTTTTGCCGCTGGTCTACACCCTGACCATGTTCTGGCTGGTACGCCGTGGCTGGAGCCCGCTGCGCCTGATTGGTATCACCGTGGTGCTGGGCGTGGTCGGTAAATTCTGTCACTTCCTGTAAAAGCAAAGAGGTTGCGATGTTAGGCATTATTTTGACGGGTCACGGCGGCTTTGCCAGCGGGCTTGAACAGGCGATGAAGCAGATCCTCGGCGAACAGCCGCAGTTTATCGCCATCGATTTTCCGGAAAGTTCCACCACTGCGCGGCTGACCGCGCAGCTTGAGCAGGCAGTGACTGAACTGGACGCAGAGCACGATATTGTGTTTCTCACCGATCTTCTCGGCGGGACGCCGTTTCGTGTGGCCTCTACCCTCGCGATGCAGCGGCCCGGCAGCGAAGTGATCGCCGGCACCAACCTCCAGCTTTTGCTGGAGATGGTGCTGGATCGCGACGGATTAAGCAGCGAAGCGTTTCGTTTGCAGGCGCTGGAGTGCGGCCATCGCGGCCTGACCAGCCTGGTGGATGAGCTAGCCCGCTGTCGCGAGGACGTGCCCGCCGGGGAAGGGATATGAGCCAGGTGCTGCGCGCGCGTCGTCTGCTTACCGGGCAGGGCTGGCTGGATGACCACCAGCTGCGTATCGAAAGAGGCGTCATCACCGCCATCGAGCCGATACCGGCAGGGGTTAACGTTCGCGAGGCGGACCTGCTTTGCCCGGCATATATCGATATCCACGTCCACGGCGGCGCGGGAGTGGACGTAATGGATGATGCACCCGACGTGCTGGACCGGTTAGCCATGCATAAAGCCCGTGAAGGTGTGGGGGCGTTTTTACCCACCACCGTCACCGCTCCGCTGGAGGCGATCCATGGCGCGTTAAGGCGTATTGCCCGACGCTGTCATGCCGGTGGCCCCGGCGCGCAGGTTCTGGGGAGCTATCTGGAAGGCCCGTACTTTACGCCGCAGAATAAAGGGGCGCACCCGCCAGAACTGTTTCGCGAACTGGATCTTGCGGAACTTGATGCGCTGATTGCGGTTTCGCAGGACACGCTGCGGGTTGTGGCGCTGGCCCCGGAAAAAGCGCACGCCCTGAAGGCGATCCATCACCTCAGCCAGAAAGGGATACGCGTCATGCTGGGCCACAGCGCCGCTACATACGCGCAGACCCTTGCCGCATTCGACGCAGGCGCAGCCGGGCTGGTGCACTGCTACAACGGCATGACGGGGTTACACCACCGGGAGCCCGGCATGGTTGGCGCCGGGCTGATGGACCCACGCGCGTGGCTGGAGCTGATTGCCGACGGTCACCACGTTCACCCTGGAGCCATGCGGCTGTGTTGTTGCTGTGCGAAGGATCGCACGGTGCTGATCACCGATGCCATGCAGGCGGCGGGGATGCCCGACGGACGCTATACGCTATGTGGTGAAAATGTCGAGATGCAGGGCGGCGTTGTCCGCACGGCCTCCGGCGGACTGGCGGGCAGCACGCTCGCGCTGGATGCCGCCGTGCGACATATGGTGGAGCAGACGGGGGTTCCCGCAGAGAACGCTATTCATATGGCCTCGCTGCATCCTGCCCGCCTACTCGGTATGGACCACCTGCTGGGATCGTTAGCGCCAGGCAAACGCGCCAACATTATTGCGCTGGACGCAGGTTTACACCTCCGGCAGATCTGGCTTCAGGGTCAGGCGCTTTCGCTATAGCCCTTTCACAGTCTGCCCTGTTGGCCTTACGGAATGCGATCGTAAGGCCTTTCTTTTCCTTTCCTTAATTTTTACCTTTCCTTTCGCGATCACACTTTTCGTTTTATTTCTTTTTCGCCATTGAACTTTCGATTTCTTTTCTATAGATTTTCTTTAACTGCTTAAGTGAACAAGTGAAACGAAACGAAAGATAGCGACACGTTTGCCAGCGTCTGATGTGGAATTCACACGACTAAGGACTGAGTTATGCCACAAACCACTACCGCCACCACCGGCACCTGGACCGAAAAAGAGATCCGCCAGCAGCCAGCCAGCTGGCTTCGCTCGCTCAGCAATATCGATAACCTGCGCGCGTCGATCGACGGTTTTCTGACGCCACTGTTGCGCAAGCCCGATCTGCGGATCGTTCTGACCGGTGCGGGCACGTCCGCTTTTATCGGTGACATCATTGCGCCATGGCTTGCCAGCCGCACAGGGAAAAACATGACCGCGATCCCAACGACCGATCTGGTCACCAATCCGATGGATTATTTCAGCCCTGCGCACCCGCTGCTGCTGGTCTCTTTTGCCCGTTCCGGCAACAGCCCGGAGAGCGTCGCCGCCGTTGAGCTGGCGAACCAGTTTGTGCCGGAGTGCTACCACCTGTCGATCACCTGTAATGAAGCGGGCAGCCTGTACCAGAATGCCGTCGACAGCGATAACGCCTTCGCTCTGCTCATGCCGGCTGAAACGCACGATCGCGGGTTCGCGATGACAAGCAGCATCACCACCATGATGGCGAGCTGCCTGGCGGTATTCGCACCGGAAACGATCAACAGCAAATCGTTCCGCGACGTATCCGATCGCTGTCAGGCGATCCTCACGTCGCTCGGCGATTTCAGCCACGGCGTTTTTGGTAACGAACCGTGGAAGCGCATCGTTTATCTGGGCAGCGGCGGATTACAGGGCGCCGCGCGGGAATCTGCGCTGAAGGTGCTGGAGCTGACCGCCGGCAAGCTGGCGGCATTCTACGATTCGCCAGCGGGTTTTCGTCACGGCCCTAAGTCGCTGGTAGACAACGAAACGCTGGTCGTCGTGTTTGTCTCCAGCCATCCGTATACCCGTCGGTACGATCTGGATCTGCTCGCCGAGCTGCGTCGCGATCGTCAGGCCATGCGCGTGGTAGCCATTGCAGCCGAAACGGATCCGGTCATTGAAGCGGGCCCGCATATCCTGCTGCCGCCTTCCCGTGCGTTTAACGATATGGAGCAGGCGTTCTGCTTCCTGATGTACGCCCAGGTCTTTGCACTCACCCAGTCCCTGCACGTTGGCAATACGCCGGATACGCCGTCCGCCAGCGGTACGGTTAACCGTGTGGTCCAGGGCGTTGTTATTCATCCGTGGCAGGCTTAAGAGGACAGGCTCATGAGCATTATTTCTACCAAATACCTTTTGCAGGACGCGCAGACGAAGGGCTATGCCGTTCCGGCCTTTAATATCCACAACGCCGAGACGATCCAGGCGATCCTCGAAGTCTGTAGCGAAATGCGCTCGCCGGTGATCCTCGCGGGTACGCCGGGTACGTTTAAACATATTGCGCTGGAAGAGATTTACGCCTTGTGCAGCGCCTATTCCCTCACTTATGACATGCCGCTGGCGCTCCACCTCGATCACCATGAATCGCTGGACGACATTCGCCGCAAAGTCCATGCCGGCGTACGCAGCGCAATGATCGACGGCAGCCACTATCCGTTTGAACAAAACGTGAAGCTGGTGAAGTCGGTCGTCGATTTCTGCCACCTCAACGACTGTAGCGTCGAGGCCGAGCTGGGACGACTGGGCGGGGTGGAAGATGACATGAGCGTCGACGCCGAAAGCGCGTTTCTGACCGACCCGCAGGAAGCGAAACGCTTTGTCGAGCTGACTGGGGTGGACAGCCTCGCCGTTGCCATCGGTACCGCACACGGCCTCTATACCAAACGGCCAAAAATCGATTTCCAGCGGCTGGCCGAGATCCGCGAGGTGGTGACGGTGCCTCTGGTGCTGCACGGCGCGAGCGATGTGCCGGATGAGGACGTGCGCCGCACCATTGAGCTGGGCGTCTGCAAAGTGAACGTTGCAACAGAACTGAAAATCGCCTTCTCCGACGCCGTTAAAGCCTGGTTTGCCGAAAACCCGCAGGGCAACGATCCGCGCTTCTACATGCGGGTCGGCATGGATGCCATGAAGGAGGTGGTCAGAAGCAAAATCACCGTTTGCGGCTCGGCAAACCGACTGCTGCTTCCGGCTGAAGCCTGATCCCATCGCGCATTACATCAATACCTAAAAAATAACTATAAGCCTCGCAAATATGAAGGCGCGTCCTTAAGCCGGACAGCGCCTTCCATTATCCTAAAAAATCCGAGGAGTCCCTACATGACACAGGAAAAGTCGTTTAAATCGAAAGCGTGGGCGTTTTTCCAGAGCCTGGGAAAGACCTTTATGTTCCCGGTGTCCCTGCTTGCCTTTATGGGGCTGCTGCTGGGTATTGGCAGTTCCGTTACCAGCCCCTCCACCATCAAAAATTTTCCTTTTCTGGGCGGCGAGTTAACGCAGCTGACCTTTGGTTTTATCGCCATGGTCGGCGGGTTTGCCTTTACCTACCTGCCGCTGATGTTTGCCATGGCGATCCCGATGGGCCTTGCCAAACGCAATAAAGCGGTAGGCGCCTTTGCCGGATTCGTTGGCTACATGCTGATGAACATGAGCATCAACTATTACCTGACCGCCACCCACCAGCTTGCCGATGCCGCCACCATGAGACAGGTGGGACAATCCATCGTGCTGGGCATTCAAACGCTGGAGATGGGTGTGCTGGGCGGCATTGTGGTGGGGGTCATCACCTACTTTCTGCACGAACGCTTTCAGGACACGGTGCTGCACGACGCCTTTGCCTTCTTTAGCGGCATTCGTTTTGTCCCGATTATTACCGCCCTCACCCTGTCGCTGGTCGGTTTGTTCATCCCCCTGTTGTGGGAATATGTGGCGATGGGCATTGCCGGGATTGGTCATATTATCCAGAGCACCAGCGTTTTTGGGCCGTTCCTGTATGGCGTGGGCGTGCTGCTGCTCAAGCCGTTTGGCCTGCATCACATTCTGCTGGCGATGGTGCGCTTCACCCCGGCGGGCGGCGTTGAGATGGTCAACGGTCATGAGGTGGCCGGTGCGCTGAATATTTTCTACGCCGAGCTGAAGGCCGGCCTGCCGTTTAGCCCGCACGTTACGGCATTTTTATCGCAAGGTTTTATGCCGACCTTTATCTTCGGCCTGCCTGCCGTGGCCTATGCCATCTACCGCACCGCGCGCCCGGAAAACCGTCCGGTGATTAAAGGGCTGCTGCTTTCCGGCGTGCTGGTTTCGGTGGTCACCGGCATTTCGGAGCCGATTGAATTCCTGTTCCTGTTTATCGCCCCTGTGCTTTATGCCTTCCATATCGTTATGTCGGGCCTGGCGCTGCTGGTGATGGCGCTGCTCGGCGTCACCATCGGCAACACCGACGGCGGCATTCTGGACCTGCTGATCTTCGGCGTCATGCAGGGAACGTCGACCAAATGGTATCTGCTGTTCCCGGTGGGTATTGCCTGGTTTGCTATCTACTTCTTCGTCTTCCGCTGGTACATCCTCAAACACGATATTAAAACGCCGGGCCGTGAGGTTGACGCACAGGGTGCGCTCCAGGCGGTGGAAGCCAATACCCGGGCACGTGGAAAATCGAAATACGATCATGGGCTTATTCTTCGTGCGCTTGGCGGCAAAGAGAATATTGAGTCGCTCGACAACTGCATTACCCGCTTGCGTCTGGTAGTGAAAGATATGGGGCTTATCGACCAGCAGGCGCTGAAGGCCGCGGGCGCCCTGTCCGTCGTGGTGCTTGATGCCCACAGCGTTCAGGTGATCATCGGCCCGCAGGTGCAGAGCGTCAAAACCGGCATTGAAGCCTTAATTTAACAGGGGGTCGTTGTGTTTGATTTCGACAGGATCATTGAGCGTAAAAGCGATAAGTGCCGTAAATGGGATCATGCGTTTGTGTGCTCGCGTTTCGGTGATGTCCCGGAGGGATTTATCCCGCTGTGGATAGCAGATATGGACTTCACCTCGCCACCCGCCGTGACTGAAGGCTTCCAGCGCATCGTGGAGCATGGCACCTTCGGTTATACCTGGTGCTTCGACGAATTCTACGATGCGGTCATCGCCTTCCAGCGCACCCGTCATCAGGTTGAGGTGGAGAGGTCATGGATCACCCTGACCTACGGCACCGTGTCCACGCTGCACTATACGGTTCAGACGTTCTGCACACCCGGCGACTGCGTGATGATGAACACCCCGGTCTACGATCCGTTTGCCATGGCGACGCAGCGACAGGACGTGCAAGTACTCGCTAACCCGCTGCGCGTGGAAGATAACCGCTACCAGCTTGATTTTAACCTGACCGAAGCGCTGCTCAGAACGCACCGGCCCGCGCTGTGGTTCTTCTGCTCGCCGCATAACCCCTCCGGCAGGATCTGGCGCGCGGATGAGATCCGCCAGGTCTCCGAACTCTGCAAACGCTACGGCACCATTCTGGTGGTTGATGAGGTGCACGCGGAACATATTCTCGACGGCACGTTCGTGAGCTGTTTGACCTCCGGCTGCGCCGCGCTGGATAACCTGATTGTGCTGACCTCCCCGAATAAAGCGTTCAACCTGGGGGGGCTAAAAACATCCTACTCGATGATTCCAGACGATTCGCTGCGCCAGCGCTTCCGTCAGCAGCTTGAGAAGAACTCCATTACCTCGCCAAATATCTTCGGCGTGTGGGGGATTATTCTGGCCTATCAGCACGGCCTGCCGTGGCTCGACGCGCTGAACGGTTATCTGCGCGGCAATGCCCGCTACCTGGCGGATGCCATTCAGACCCACTTCCCGGCGTGGAAGATGATGAATCCGGAGTCGTCGTATCTCGCCTGGGTAGACATCAGCGCGGACGATCGCAGCGCGACGGCGCTCACCCAACATTTCGCAAAACAGGCTGGCGTGGTCATTGAAGACGGCAGCCACTACGTCCAGAACGGCGAAAACTACCTGCGGATTAACTTCGGCACCCAGCGCTACTGGCTGGAGCAGTCCATCAACCGAATGCTGAAGCATTACTGATAAGGATCTTACCCGATGAAAAAAGTGCTCACACTCTCGCTGCTGGGGCTTTGCGTGTCCCACGGCGCGGCGGCAGCGAACTACGCGCTCAGCAACGACGCTATTGCCCTCTCGTTTGATGATGCAAACGCAGCGGCCGTGGTGAAGGACAGCAGGGCTAACCATCCGCTTGCGCCGCAGGAGCTGTTCTTTCTGACGCTGCCGGATGAAACAAAAATCCACACCGCTGATTTTAAAATCAAGCACGTCGAAAAGCAGGACAACGCGATTGTCGTCGATTTTACACATCCGGATTTTAACGTGACGGTGAAGCTGAACCTGGTGAAGGATAAATACGCCAGTATCGATTACACCATCGCTGCGGTCGGCCAGCCGCGGGACGTGGCGAAAATCACCTTCTTCCCGACGAAAAAGCAGTCCCAGGCGCCTTACGTTGACGGGGCGATCAACAGCTCGCCGATCGTGGCCGATTCGTTCTTCATTCTGCCAGACAAACCGATTGTAAATACTTACGCTTATGAAGCCACCACGAACCTGAACGTCGAGCTGAAAACGCCCATTCAGCCTGAAGCGCCGGTCAGCTACACCACCTGGTTTGGCACCTTCCCGGAACCCGGTCAGCTGCGCCGCAGCGTGAACCAGTTTATTGATGCCGTACGTCCGCGACCGTATAAGCCCTATCTGCACTACAACAGCTGGATGGATATTGGCTTCTTTACCCCGTACTCCGAGCAGGATGTGCTGGGACGGATGGACGAATGGAACAAGGAATTTATCGCCGGGCGCGGCGTGGCGCTGGACGCGTTCCTGCTGGACGATGGCTGGGACGATCGCACCGGACGGTGGCTGTTTGGCCCGGCATTCAGCAACGGTTTCGGCAAGGTCAGGGAGAAAGCCGACAGCCTGCACAGCTCGGTTGGGCTGTGGCTTTCACCGTGGGGCGGCTACAACAAGCCGCGCGATATTCGCGTCTCGCATGCAAAAGAGTACGGATTTGAAACCGTAGACGGGAAGCTGGCGCTGTCAGGGCCGAACTATTTTAAAAACTTTAACGATCGGATCATCAAGCTGATCGAAAACGAGCACATTACCTCGTTTAAGCTCGACGGCATGGGCAACGCCAACTCGCATATCAAGGGGAGCCCGTTTGCCTCAGATTTCGACGCGTCAATCGCCCTGCTGCATAACATGCGTAGCGCCAACCCAAACCTGTTTATCAACCTGACAACCGGCACCGACGCCAGCCCGTCCTGGCTATTCTACGCTGACGCGATCTGGCGTCAGGGCGATGATATCAACCTGTACGGCCCCGGCACGCCGGTGCAGCAGTGGATGACCTACCGCGATGCCGAAACCTGGCGATCCATCGTGCGCAAAGGCCCGCTGTTCCCGCTGAACTCGCTGATGTACCACGGGATCGTCAGCGCCGAGAATGCGTATTACGGTCTGGAGAAGGTGCAAACGGACAGCGATTTTGCCGACCAGGTGTGGAGCTACTTCGCAACCGGCACCCAATTGCAGGAACTGTACATCACGCCATCCATGCTCAACAAGGCGAAGTGGGATACCCTGGCGCAGGCCGCAAAATGGTCGCGTGAGAATGCCAGCGTGCTGGTGGATACTCACTGGATTGGCGGTGACCCGACTGCGCTTCAGGTTTACGGCTGGGCTTCCTGGAGCAAAGACAAAGCGATTTTTGGCTTACGCAACCCGTCGGATAAGCCGCAACGTTACTATCTGGATTTAACGAAAGATTTTGAGATCCCAGCTGGAGAGCGTTCGCAGTTTACCCTCAAAGCCGTGTACGGCAGTAATTCAACCGTACCGGAGGTGTATAAAAACGCCATGGTAATCACCCTGCAACCGCTGGAAACGCTGGTGTTTGAGGCGATGCCTGGGAAATAAAAAGTGTTCAGTTGGCAGGTTAAGGCATGACCTGCCAGCTTCCCCCTTTCCTTGCCCCCAGGCGTTTCAATTTACCCTTTGTTTGCAAAGAACGGAGATAACGTTCCGCGGTGCGGGAAGTCACCCCTAATACAGAGGCCAACATCACCGCAGTCATTTGCGGTTGAACGGTAAGCAGCTCAAGGATAGTGTTTTCCTTTTCCGACAATTCTTCCGACATTTTTTCCGACATGACGGATGTCATGTCGATGCCTTCCCGCAAAGCTTCGGCCAAATTTTGTAACATAAACGCCACGAATGCCGTGCAATCACTGGCCCGATCGCATTGTCCTAAAATCTGGTAATAGCGCGATTGCTGGAAGTGAATGAGTGTTTCAACGGGCAGCCATGCAAGTTCTGCACGCCACTGGCTTAAGATCAACGTTTGCCACAGCCGCCCCATGCGTCCATTTCCATCCGAAAAGGGATGAATAAATTCGAACTCGTAGTGAAATACCGAGCTGGCAATCAACGGGTGAAGATCGGTCTGCTTAAGCCAGGAAAGAAGATCGTCGATAAGGCGGTTCATTTGTGACGCTGGCGGGGCCATGTGGACTAACTGGTTTCCACGGTACACCCCTACGTCCCCCTTTCTGAGCTTTCCGGGGTGATCGACCAGACCCATCATCAATAATCGGTGTGCACTGAGTAAGTCGTTGAGCTTCCAGGGCTTCCATTCGGTCAATTTCTCATATGCCAGGATAGCATTGCGTACTTCCTGAATATCTTTTTCAGGTGCAAGCACGCGTTTGCCATCCATGATTGCCGTCACCTGTCCGGTCGTTAATGAGTTATGTTCGATGGCCAGGGAAGCCTGAATAGTGCGTATCCTGTTCTCTTTGCGCAGTAAGGGGGATGTTCTGCCTGAATGAGCCGCCCAGTGCCCCAATAGTTCACCAATCTCAACAACCTGATTAAGAATAAATGGCGTGATAGTAAATGGCGGCTGATAGCGGCTCATGTCACTTACTCCCCCTGCTGCTCCAGCGCGTATTTATACAGCGCATTTTTCTTCACGCCGTGGATCTCTGCCGCCAGCGCAGCCGCTTTTTTCAGAGGAAGTTCAGCCTGTAGCAGGGCCAGCGTACGCAGCGCATCGGCAGGCAGGGCGTCTTCCTGTGCTTTATGCCCTTCGACAATCAGCACCATTTCGCCCTTGCGGCGGTTTTCATCCTCTTTCACCCACGCCAGCAGCTCGCCGACCGGCGCACCGTGAATGGTTTCCCACGTTTTGGTCAGCTCGCGCGCCAGCACCACGTAGCGCCCTTCGCCCCAGACGGTCACCATATCTTCCAGGCTTTCCAGCAGGCGGTGCGTGGATTCGTAGAAAATCAAGGTACGCGGTTCGGCTTCCAGATCCTTTAACACGTCGCGGCGGCCTTTGGATTTGGCGGGCAGGAAACCTTCGTAGCAGAAACGATCGGACGGCAGACCCGCCGCGCTTAATGCGGCAATAGCAGCACACGGCCCCGGCAGCGGCACCACGCGTATCCCGGCTTCACGACAGGTGCGCACCAGATGGTAACCCGGATCGTTAATAAGCGGCGTACCCGCATCAGAGACCAGGGCGATGTTCTGCCCTTCCTTAAGCTTCGCCACCAGCGTTTCGGCTTTTTGTTGCTCATTGTGATCGTGCAGGGCAAACAAACGGGCGTTAATGGCAAAGTGTTGCAGCAGTAAACCGGTATGACGGGTATCTTCAGCAGCAATTAAATCAACAGCTTGCAATACAGTGAGTGCACGTTGGGTAATATCAGACAAATTCCCGATAGGAGTAGGTACAATATAAAGCTGGCCTTGAGAATTATCTGCCGTTTCGTGTTGTTTCATTGTCTCGTCCGTATTGCCGATTTAATATTGAGCATTGCGTAAAAAAATCACTGGATACAGTATGGTACCGTTAACGTTTCTTCGAAAAAAAGCCGCGCACAGCGTGCCCCTCCTGCTGGCAGCCCTGATCTTTACAGGCTGCGGCACCCAGGCACCCGACCAGAGCACTGCTCATATGCAGGGATCCGCTCAGGCTGATTCTGGCTTTTATCTGCAACAAATGTCGCAGAGTACAAATGATACCAGGATCAACTGGCAATTACTCGCCATTCGTGCACTGCTGAAGGAAGGCAAAACCCAGCAGGCCGCCGAGCTTTTCAGCCAGCTGCCGAAGGAGCTTAACGACGAGCAGCGTCGTGAGCAGACCCTGCTGTCGGCTGAACTGAAGGTCGCGCAGAAAGATGACGACGGCGCGAAGAAGATCCTCGGCACCATCGATCTAAGCACCCTGGATAAAAATCAGCAGGCCCGTTTCTGGCAGGCCGGTATCACCGCTGAGCAGGGTCGCCCTTCCCTGACGCTACTCCGCGCACTGATTGCCCAGGAGCCTCTGCTCGCGGGTGCGGACAAGCAGAAAAATATTGACGCCACCTGGCAGGCGCTCGCCTCCATGACCCAGGATCAGGCCAGGGCGCTGGTGATCAACGCCGATGAAAATGTCCTGCAAGGCTGGCTGGATCTGCAACAGATGTGGTTCAACAACCGCAGCGATCCGGACATGCTGAAAGCTGGCATTGCCGACTGGCAAAAGCGCTACCCGCAAAACCCGGGGGCAAAAATGCTGCCAACGCAGCTGGTGAACGTGCAAAACTTTAAGCCCGCTTCCACCAGCAAAATCGCCCTGCTGCTGCCGTTAAACGGCCAGGCAGCGGTGTTTGGACGCGCCATTCAGCAAGGTTTTGAAGCCGCCAAAAACGGCACTACCGCCGTCAGCGGCAGCGCGGTTCCGGCACAGGCTGCACAGGCGGCAAACGTGAATGACGTTGTCAGCCCGTCGGCTGCTGAAACCGAAGACCTGACCACCGCGCAACCCCCTGCACAGGGCACCATGCAGAACCCGATTACCGCCCCAACGACGCCAGCCGCTGCCCCAGCGCCTGCTGCGACGCAGGCACCGGCTGAAACTCAGGCGCCCGTCACGGCAGAACAGCCTCAGCCGCAAGCCGCGCAGCCGGAACAGCAGCCAGCGGCCCAGCAGCAGGCTGTGGCAACCACCAGCGCTAACCCTGGCGCAGAACTGAAAATTTACGACACCAGCGCCCAGCCGCTCGATCAGGTGCTGGCGCAGGTTCAGCAGGACGGGGCCAGCATCGTTGTCGGCCCGCTGCTGAAAAACAACGTGGAAGCGCTGATGAAGAGCAACACCACGCTGAACGTGCTGGCGCTTAACCAGCCTGAGCAGGTTCAGAACCGCGCCAACATCTGTTACTTCGCGCTCTCTCCGGAGGATGAGGCCCGCGATGCGGCGCGTCATATTCACGAGCAGGGTAAACAGGCGCCGCTGCTGCTGATCCCGCGCAGCGCGCTGGGCGACCGCGTCGCCAACGCGTTTGCGCAGGAGTGGCAGTCCCTGGGCGGTGGCGTGGTGTTGCAGCAGAAATTTGGCTCCGCGTCCGAACTGAGAGCGGGCGTGAACGGCGGTGCAGGTATTGCTCTTAATGGTAGCCCGGTCTCCGCCAGCCTGCCGCAGCAGCAGAGCGTCACCATCGGTGACCTGACCATCCCGGCGCCACCTACCGACGCGCAGATCAGCGGCGGCGGTAAGGTGGATTCGGCGTATATCGTCGCGACGCCGGAAGAGATCGCCTTTATCAAACCGATGATCGCCATGCGTAACGGCAGCCAGAGCGGCGCAACGCTCTACGCCAGCTCGCGCAGCGCGCAGGGTACCGCAGGCCCGGATTTCCGTCTGGAAATGGATGGGCTGCAATACAGCGAAATCCCTATGCTGGCAGGCAGTAACCCCCAGCTGATGCAACAGGCGCTGGGCGCGGTGCGCAATGATTATTCTCTGGCGCGTCTGTACGCAATGGGCGTCGATGCCTGGGCGCTGGCAAACCACTTTACCCAGATGCGTCAGGTACCGGGCTTTGAGCTTAACGGTAATACCGGCGATCTGACCGCCAATCAGGATTGTGTGATTAACAGGAAGTTATCATGGCTCAAATACCAGCAGGGGCAGATCGTCCCGGCCAGTTAAGCCGTAAGCAGACCGGCGACGCGTGGGAGTTAAAAGCGCGCCGCTGGCTTGAAGGCAAAGGACTGCGTTTTGTCGCCGCCAACGTTCGCGGGCGCGGCGGCGAAATTGACCTGATCATGAAAGACGGTCAAACCATCGTGTTTGTTGAAGTACGCTACCGACAGTCGTCCCGTTTTGGCGGTGCTGCCGCCAGCGTGACGCTCGCCAAACAACAAAAATTATTACAGACTGCCCACTTGTGGCTTGCCCGCCATAATGGGAGTTTTGATACTGTGGATTGCCGTTTCGATGTGTTAGCCTTCACCGGAAATGCGATCGACTGGCTTAAAAACGCGTTTGGCGAAGACGCATAAATAAGATTTTAAAGGGATACCGTGCTCGAACGAATTAAAGTGTGCTTCACAGAAAGCATTCAAACGCAGATTGCCGCGGCGGAAGCCCTTCCGGACGCGATCTCTCGTGCAGCGATGACGCTGGTTCAGTCGCTGCTCAACGGCAACAAAATCCTCTGTTGTGGCAATGGCACGTCCGCCGCCAACGCACAGCATTTTGCTGCCAGCATGATCAATCGCTTCGAAACCGAGCGCCCAAGCTTACCTGCCATTGCACTAAACACCGATAACGTGGTCTTAACTGCGATTGCCAACGATCGTCTGCATGACGAAGTTTACGCCAAGCAGGTGCGCGCCCTAGGCCATGCCGGAGACGTGCTGCTGGCAATCTCCACGCGCGGTAACAGCCGGGATATCGTTAAGGCGGTTGAAGCGGCAGTCACCCGGGACATGACGATTGTCGCCCTGACCGGCTACGACGGCGGTGAGCTGGCTGGCCTGCTGGGGCCGCAGGATGTGGAGATCCGCATTCCTTCGCACCGTAGCGCACGCATCCAGGAGATGCATATGCTCACGGTGAACTGCTTATGCGATCTGATCGATAACACGCTTTTCCCTCACCAGGATGATTAAGGAGTTCTCATGAAGGTTTTATCGGCCCTTGCAGTCGTAATGTCTGCATTACTGCTTCAGGGATGCATCGCTGCCGCTGTCGTCGGTACCGCAGCGGTCGGCACCAAAGCAGCGACCGATCCGCGTACCGTTGGGACGCAGGTGGATGACGGTACGCTTGAGCTGCGCGTGAACAGTGCGCTGTCGAAAGATGAACAGATCAAGAAGGAAGCACGCATCAACGTGACGGCCTATCAGGGCAAAGTGCTGCTGGCAGGACAGGCGCCAAACCCTGAACTCGCCTCCCGCGCCAAACAGATCGCGATGGGCGTAGAAGGGACGGCGGAAGTGTTTAACGAGATCCGCCAGGGCCAGCCGATTGGTCTCGGCACCGCGTCATCTGATACCTGGATCACCACCAAGGTGCGTTCCCAGCTGTTGGGTACAGACCAGGTGAAATCCTCAAACGTGAAGGTGACCACGGAGAACGGCGAAGTGTTCCTGCTGGGTCTGGTGACGGAACGTGAAGGGAAAGCGGCAGCGGATATCGCCAGCCGGGTGAGCGGCGTGAAGCACGTCACCACCGCCTTTACCTACATCAAGTAATTCCCGCCTGGCAGTAAGCCCGGTAAGCGCTAGCGCCACCGGGCTTTCTTTCACACAAGCGCCATACTCCCCACAATCACGCCGCTTAACGCCACCAGCCCCGCCGTCAGCCACAGCGCTTTCGCCGGGAATGACTTACGCAGCATGATAAGCGACGGCAAGCTCACCGCCGGCAGCGTGATGAGCAGCGCCAGCGCCGGGGCGGTCCCCATACCGGCCATCATCATGGTCTGGATGATCGGGATTTCCGCCGCGGTGGGGATCACGAACAGGCATCCGGCCACCGCCATCGCAATCACCCACATCAGCGTGTTGTCGATAGCGCCATCCGCATGCGGGAACAGCCAGACGCGCGCCGCTCCCAGCACCAGCACGGCCAGGATATAGACCGGGATAGTGCTCCAGAAAAGCTGCCACAGCGCTTTGCCCCAGCGAGCAAAAAAATTGCCCTGCGGCTCGCTGACGTCCAGCTCAACGGAAGAAGGCCCGGCCTCGTTGTCTTTCACCAGGTGCTGCACCAGCGTAGCGACAAGCACCACCGTCAGCAGGCCAGCCGCCAGGCGGATAAACGCGAAGTGCCAGCCGAGAACGAAGCCCATAAACACCAGCGTCGCCGGGTTCAGCAAAGGGTTACCCATCCAGAAGGCAAGCGCGCCGCCCATCGACACACGCTGACGGCGCATACCCGCCGTCACGGGTGCAGCGCAGCAGGAGCACATCATGCCCGGCAGGGAGAAAATCGTTCCCAGCAGCGTGCCCTGCAAGCGCGGCTGTCCTAAGGTTTTCACCAGCCAGTTGCGCGGGATGAGTACCTGAATCAACGAGCCCAGCAGCACGCCCAATACCGCCGCTTTCCAGACGGCAAGAAAATAGACCATTGCGTAATCCCACGCCGCGCGTAGCGGGCTGGAATCGGCCTGCGCGAGAATCGATTTACCGATGCTGTGGGTGTCGGCGGCGGTGAAGGCTTTGCCGTAGTACGGCTGCCATTTCACATACCAGAGGCCAATGATGACCACGAGAAAGAAAAGCGCGGGCTTCCACCACTGAACGGGTGTTGCCGCCTGAGATGAAGACTGACCAGTCATACCATTCCCCGGAAGGTGTTATTTAATAAGCCGGGGAAGTTTACGCCTCGCCCTGCGCGATTTCACGCAGTTTTGCCGAAGGGATAATATTAACCCCCTCCTGTGACGGAGCCAGCGCCTCTTTCAGCATCGCCTGCGCCACGTCCCGCGCTTCGATAGACTTCCAGTTGCCCGGCAGAATGCGAAACAGCGGCGCGAAAAATGACTCGTTAAAACGCCGTTCGTCGCGGTGGCCCATCAGCATGGAAGGCCGGACAATTGTCAGGCGCTCCCACTTCTGCGCAATCAGCGCCTCTTCCATTTTGCCCTTTACCTTGTTGTAGAAAAACGGCGAGCTGGCGTTTGCCCCGTGGGCGCTGACCACGAGGAAATGCTTTGCACCCAGCTTTTTCGCCGTCAGGGCGGTATCCACCACCAGCGTGTAATCCGCATGGACGAACGCTTCCTTTGTGCCCGCTTCCCGCCGGGTGGTGCCAAGGCAGCAAAAAGCGATATCAATGGGATCCTGCACCTGCGCCAGCGCGTCGGTGAGCTGCGGATCGTGCGGGTTATAGACGCCAGAGATGTCCAACAGCGGGCGGCGCGTCGGGGCGGCAATATAGTTGATATGCCGGTCCTGGATCAGCAGCCGCAGCAGATGTCCACCCACCAGCCCGGTTGCGCCGGTAATCAGTACCTGACTCATCTTATCCCCTTTACAGAATTGTCCGTTTGCGATCTGGGCCTGCTCTACCACACTTAAAAGTCTGTTACCGGTAAGTATTTACCACAAACGGGAAAAAAACAGTCTGAAGCGAAAACAACGGAGGAAGCATGGGTAAGAAAATCGCAGTCTTGATTACCGACGAGTTTGAAGATTCAGAATTTACGTCGCCAGCAGAGGCATTCCGCAAGGCAGGCCACGAGGTCATCACCATTGAGAAAGAAGCGGGTAAAACCGTGAAGGGCCACAAGGGCGAAGCCAGCGTGACCATCGACGAGTCCATCGATAACGTCAGCCCGTCAGATTTCGACGCCCTGCTGTTACCGGGCGGCCATTCACCGGATTCCCTGCGCGGGGACGAGCGTTTCGTCACCTTTACCCGTGACTTCGTCGGCACCGGCAAGCCGGTCTTTGCCATCTGCCACGGCCCGCAGCTGCTGATCAGCGCAGAGGTGGTGCGCGGGCGTAAGCTCACCGCGGTGAAGCCGATCGTTATCGATCTGAAAAACGCCGGCGCCGAGTTTTACGATCAGGAAGTGGTTAACGACAATGACCAGCTGATCACCAGCCGTACGCCGGACGATCTTCCGGCGTTTAATCGCGAAGCGCTACGCCTGCTCGGCGCGTAGCCAGTGAAGCTTCTTGCCAAAGCCCAGGGTGTTGTCGGTAAATTTCAGCTCATCAAGGCGGATTTCCCACACCGGGGCTTTTAGCGCAGCGGCAACCGGGAAACGGCGCGTATAGCGTTTACGCTGCGCGTCGCTTTCTTCACCTTCCAGGCGACGAATTTCGCCTTTGAACTGCACCCCGCGGATCAGCGCGACGGTTTTGGGCTGGCCGTTGACCGTGCCCGCCACTTTCGCCTGTTGGCCCGTCATCCGGGCATGCCGCGTTTTGTCTTCGCTCATCACGTAAAAGGCCACGCGCTCAGGATCGTAGTAATAGAACGCGTTCGCGCACCACATCTCCTCGTCTTTACAGACGCACCAGGTCACGACGTGCTGCTTTGCCAGCCAGCGGTTAATGACGTCCAGTGTTTCCATTTTCGCTCTCTCTCATGCTATGGTGCGTTCACCTTAACATACTGAATCCGTTTACCGTGTGCTGGTTTCTCTATCTTGTCCGAACCGCTGATAACGCTCTCTACACCGGGATCACTACCGACGTGGCGCGGCGTTTTTTGCAGCATCAAACGGGAAAAGGGGCGAAAGCCCTGCGGGGGAAAGGGGAATTGCAGCTGGCTTTTTCAGCCCCTGTCGGCGAGAGATCCCTCGCGCTCAGGCTGGAATACCGCATTAAGCAGCTGACGAAGCGCCAGAAAGAGCGCCTCGTTACCGGAGACGGCTCTTTTGAGGCGCTGCGCGCGAGCCTGATTAAAAGCGATTGAAGTGGTCGTGGTATTCCACCAGACCGTTCACGCCGTCCAGCGCATCGTCCGCCAGAGGATGCACTAGGAACGACGTTTCCGTGCCCGACCAGTGGCAGCGCAGATCGTATTTAGCCGCAGGCTCAAAGCCTAAACGTTCGTAGAAGGCCGGATCGCCCAGAACGACGACGGCGGCATAGCCAAATTCATTCAGTGAATCCAGCCCTTCATAGACCAGCTGGCGCGCCAGACCCTGACCACGGTAGTTTTCGTCCACCGCCAGCGGCGCCATGCCGACCCACTGTAACTCTTCGCCCTGCACAATCACCGGACTGAACGCCACGTAGCCGACCACCTGCCCCTCATCGTCGGTGGCAACCAGACCCAGCGTAATCAGGCCATCTTCGCGGAGATCGTGTACCAGCTGGGCTTCGGCGTCGCCTGCAAAAGAGCGGCGTAACAACGCATCGATACCCGGTGCATCAATCCCAATTTCGACTCGAATCAGCATGGTTCACCTACTGAAGTGTGTTTACCGTCGGGCGGGGTTTTCAGCCCGGCCTCAACGAAATCTGCCATTTGCATCAGCATCATACGCAGCGCTTTCGGCATCTGCTCCAGCTCAATGGCATCCATTAAATTCTTCACGTACAGACCGAGCTCCGTGTCGCCTTCAATCACCAGACGACGCTGGAAGAACAGCGTATCAGGATCCTGCTTGCGCGCGGCGATCATCAGCAGATCGCTGGCATCCGCGCTGAAGCTGACATCCGCCTCGGCGGACTCACGCACGATCAGCCGATCGTTCTCAACGGACGTAAACCAGCGCAACCCGATATCGCGCACTTCAATCTTTAGCCAGCGGCCTTCCAGAAACTCCAGCTCGCCGTCCTGTAGCGCCTGGCGGAACTGCCAGCTCAGCACCTGTTCCAGCACCTGGCGCTTAAGCGCGAATGGCGCCAGCTTGACCGGCACGCTCAGCATTGATGGGCCAAATTGTACGAGACGTGAACGCAGTTTATCCAGCACGAGCTTTACTCCCTGATAGCTATAATCCTGCTATTTTGCCATATCCCGGCAAGAAGATAGCGGCGTAAATCAACAAACCGTTGTCCGGTATACCTCATTATTGGTGCCATCAATACGCCATTAGCTGCCTTAAATCAAAAATTGTCGCGTATGGGTTAATTAAAATCCCAGCTCGTTAACATTTTTTACGATCCCTGCGATCGACAACATCGGGATAAATTATGGAGCTGCTCTGCCCTGCCGGAAACCTTCCGGCGCTTAAGGCGGCCATCGAAAATGGGGCCGATGCGGTCTATATCGGGCTGAAGGATGATACCAACGCCCGCCATTTTGCGGGTCTTAACTTTACGGAGAAAAAGCTTCAGGAAGCCGTCAACTTCGTTCACCAGCACCGCCGTAAGCTGCACATCGCCATCAATACCTTTGCCCATCCTGATGGCTATGCCCGCTGGCAGCGCGCCGTGGATATGGCAGCCCAGCTGGGCGCCGACGCGCTGATCCTGGCCGACCTCGCCATGCTTGAGTATGCGGCAGAACGCTATCCGCATATTGAGCGCCACGTCTCTGTTCAGGCATCGGCCACCAATGAAGAGGCCGTGCGTTTTTATCATCAACACTTTGACGTGGCCCGCGTGGTGCTGCCGCGCGTGCTCTCTATTCATCAGGTTAAGCAGCTGGCGCGCGTCACGCCAGTACCGCTGGAGGTTTTTGCCTTCGGCAGCCTGTGCATCATGGCGGAAGGCCGCTGCTATCTTTCTTCCTATCTCACCGGGGAATCGCCCAATACCGTCGGCGCCTGCTCACCTGCCCGCTTCGTTCGCTGGCAGCAGACGCCGCAGGGTCTGGAGTCGCGCCTGAACGATGTGTTAATCGACCTCTATCAGGACGGTGAAAACGCGGGCTACCCGACGCTGTGCAAAGGCCGCTATCTGGTGGACGGCGAACGCTACCACGCGCTGGAGGAGCCCACCAGCCTCAACACGCTGGAGCTGCTGCCGGAACTGCTGGCCGCCAATATTGCCTCGGTGAAAATCGAAGGCCGCCAGCGTAGCCCGGCCTACGTGAGCCAGGTGGCGAAGGTGTGGCGTCAGGCCATCGACCGCTGCATGGCAGACCCGCAGAACTACGCACCCCAGGCGGCCTGGATGGAGACGCTCGGCGCAATGTCCGAAGGCACGCAAACCACGCTCGGCGCGTATCACCGTAAATGGCAGTGAGATACCCATGAAATATTCATTAGGGCCGGTGCTTTACTACTGGCCAAAAGAGACGCTGGAAGATTTTTACCAGCAGGCGGCTAACAGCAGCGCCGATGTGATTTACCTTGGTGAAGCGGTGTGCAGCAAGCGCCGCGCCACCAAAGTGGGCGACTGGCTGGAGATGGCGAAAAGCCTCGCCGGCAGCGGTAAGCAGGTGGTGCTCTCGACGCTGGCGTTGGTACAGGCGTCCTCTGAACTGGGCGAGCTGAAACGCTACGTGGAGAACGGCGAGTTTCTGCTGGAGGCGAGCGACCTGGGCGTGGTGAACATGTGCGCCGAACGTAAGCTGCCGTTTGTCGCCGGGCATGCGCTGAACTGCTATAACGCGGTGACCCTGCGCCTGCTGCTCAAGCAGGGAATGACCCGCTGGTGTATGCCGGTGGAGCTCTCCCGCGACTGGCTGGCTAACCTGCTCACTCAGTGTGAAGAACTGGGCATTCGCAACAAGTTTGAAGTGGAAGTGCTGAGCTACGGCCATCTGCCTCTGGCCTACTCTGCCCGCTGCTTCACCGCGCGCTCGGAAGATCGTCCAAAAGACGAATGCGAAACCTGCTGTATTAAGTACCCGAACGGGCGCAGCATGCTGTCGCAGGAGAATCAGCAGGTGTTTGTTCTGAACGGCATTCAGACCATGAGCGGTTACGTCTATAACCTCGGCAACGAGCTGGCGTCGATGAACGGGCTGGTGGACGTGGTGCGCCTTTCGCCGCTCGATACCGGCGTGTTCGCGATGCTGGACGCCTTCCGCGCCAATGAAAACGGCGCGTCGCCGCTGCCGCTTGTGGCAAACAGCGACTGTAATGGCTACTGGAAACGCCTCGCCGGTCTGGAGCTTCAGGCGTAAAAAAGGCTCACTTTGTTAACAACGGTTAGTAAACTTTAATGCAGTATTAAAGATTCACCGTCGACAAAGTGAGCTGTTATGACTGATAAAACCCTTCCGTTTTCGGTGCTGGATCTGGCGCCGATCCCACAAGGCTCCTCGGCAAGAGAAGCCTTCACGCACTCTCTCGATCTCGCTCAGCTAGCCGAAAAGCAGGGCTATCACCGCTACTGGCTGGCGGAGCACCACAACATGGTCGGCATCGCCAGCGCCGCCACCTCGGTGCTGATTGGCTATCTGGCAGCGAATACCACTACTCTGCACCTTGGCTCCGGTGGCGTAATGCTGCCGAACCACGCCCCGCTGGTGATAGCCGAGCAGTTCGGGACGCTGAACACTCTCTATCCGGGCCGTATTGATTTAGGCCTTGGCCGCGCGCCGGGCAGCGACCAGCCGACCATGCGCGCCCTGCGTCGCCACATGAGCGGCGATATCGATAACTTCCCGCGCGACGTGGCGGAGCTGGTGGACTGGTTCGACGCACGGGATCCGAACCCGCACGTGCGTCCGGTGCCGGGCTACGGGGAAAAGATCCCCGTGTGGCTGTTAGGTTCAAGCCTGTACAGCGCGCAGCTCGCCGCCCAGCTGGGTCTGCCGTTCGCCTTCGCTTCCCACTTCGCACCGGATATGCTGCATCAGGCGCTGCATCTCTACCGCACGAATTTCAAACCGTCTGAACGTCTGGAGAAGCCGTACGCGATGGTGTGTATCAATATCGTTGCCGCCGACAGCAATCGCGACGCGGAATTCCTGTTTACCTCTATGCAGCAGGCGTTTGTGAAGCTGCGCCGCGGCGAGACGGGCCAGTTGCCGCCGCCGGTGGAAAATATGCATCAGCTGTGGTCGGCCTCCGAGCAGTATGGCGTGCAGCAGGCGCTGAGCATGTCGCTGGTGGGTGATAAGGCAAAAGTGCGTCACGGGCTGGAAGCAGTGCTTCGGGAAACGCAGGCGGATGAGATTATGGTTAACGGCCAGATTTTCGATCACCAGGCGCGTTTGCATTCGTTTGACCTGGCGATGCAGGTGAAAGAAGAATTGGTGGGGTAGTTCTTTGCCGGATGGCGGCTTCGCCTTATCCGGCCTACGCCATCCCTGTAGGCCCGGTAAGCGTAGCGCCACCGGGCTTTGTGTTTACTGGTACACAGGCAACAGGTTAAAGCTCGACAGCACGTGCACCACCGCGTTACCCACCCCAAAGACCAGGATCAGCGCAATCATCGGTTTACCGCCCCAGACGCGAAATTTAGGGCTGCCGAAGCGTTTACGTGATTTACGTGCCAGCAGCGCCGGCACAATCGCCGCCCAGATGGTGGCCGCCAGTCCGGCATAGCCGATGGCATACAGGAACCCGTTCGGCCACAGCAGGCCGCCGACAATCGGTGGCAGGAAGGTCAGCAGCGCGGTTTTGAAGCGCCCCATCGCAGAATCATCAAAGCCAAACAGATCCGCCAGGTAGTCAAACAGGCCCAGCGTCACGCCGAGGAATGAGCTCGCCACGGCAAAGTTGGAGAAGACCACCAGCAGCAGATCCAGGCTGCGGCTGTTCAGTACGCCGCTCAGGGCCTGCACCAGCACGTCGATGTTACCGCCCTTCTGCGCAATGCCGATAAATTCCGGACGCGGGATGTTGCCCATCGTCCCCAGCAGCCAAATCACGTACAGCCCCAGCGCCAGCAGCGTGCCGTAAATCAGGCATTTCACGATTGTGCGCGGATCTTTGCCGTAGTACTTCATCAGGCTCGGCACGTTGCCGTGGTAGCCGAACGACGCCAGACAGAACGGCAGGGTCATCAGCAGATACGGCGTGTAGGAGGTGTTCACTTCCGCGACGTTAAACAGCGTGGCGGGCGTGACGTGCCCCAGCAGGCTGCCGAAGGTCAGGAAGAAGGTGATGACCTTGGCGCCCAGCACGATCGCCGTCATGCGGCTCACCGCTTTGGTGCTCATCCAGACGATAAACGCCACGCCCAGCGCAAAGCACAGCCCCGCCAGACGCGCCGGAACGTTCAGCGACATCTCCGAAAAGGTGTGATGCAAAATCGACCCGCTCGCCGAAATGTACGCATAGGTCAGAATGTAGAGCACAAACGCGATGGACAGGCCGTTCACCAGGTTCCAGCCCTTGCCCAGCAGATCCCGGGTGATGGTGTCAAAGCTGGAGCCGATGCGGTAGTTGAGGTTGGCCTCAAGGATCATCAGCCCGGAATGGAGCATACAGAACCAGGTGAAGACCAGCGCCGCCAGCGACCAGAAAAACCACGCACCGGACATGACCACAGGCAGGGAAAACATCCCGGCACCAATGATGGTTCCGCCGATGATCACCACGCCGCCAAGCAGCGAAGGTGACGTTTGGGTGGTGGTTAGTGTTGCCATACGGCCTTTTCTCCAGTGAAAAATGTGGTTCTGCATGTTAGTGTGCTGCACTGTACCAGTACAAGAGTACAAAAGAAATAAAAAAAGCCCCGATAGCAACTATCGGGGCTGTATATTTTACTTTACGTCAGAAGCGAAAGGCTTACGCGTCACCGAAACGACGACGGCTGGCGCCTTCTTCACGGCGTGGACCACGGTTCTCACGGCGCTCGCCGGAGAAACGACGGCCTTCACCACCGCGACCTTCGCTGCGACCGCCTTCACGACGCTCGCCACCGAAACCGCGACCACCGCCGCGACGTTCGCCGCCGCGGTCAGGACGTGGCTGTGCATCGCCCAGCAGCTGCATGTTCATCGGCTTGTTCAGGATGCGGGTGCGAGTAAAGTGTTGCAGTACTTCGCCCGGCATGCCTTTTGGCAGTTCGATGGTGGAGTGGGTACCGAACAGCTTGATGTTACCAATGTAACGGCTGCTAATGTCGCCTTCGTTCGCGATTGCGCCAACGATGTGACGAACTTCAACACCATCATCACGGCCCACTTCAATGCGATACAGTTCCATGTCGCCTGCGTCACGACGCTCGCGACGTGGACGGTCTTCACCACCACGCTCTGGGCGGTCGCCGCGCGGACCACGGTCGTTACGGTCGCCACGACGTTCGAAACGATCGTCACGGTCACGGAACTCACGCTTAGGACGCATCGGTGCATCTGGCGGCACGATCAGGCTACGTTCGCCCTGCGCCATTTTCAGCAGTGCTGCGGCCAGGGTTTCCATATCCAGCTCTTCGCCTTCAGCGACAGGCTGGATCTGCGACAGCAGCGCACGGTACTGATCCAGATCGCTGCTTTCCAGCTGCTGCTGTACTTTGGCGGCGAATTTTTCCAGGCGGCGTTTGCCCAGCAGTTCTGCGTTTGGCAGCTCAGCTTCTGGAATGGTCAGCTTCATGGTGCGTTCGATGTTACGCAGCAGACGACGCTCGCGGTTCTCAACGAACAGCAGCGCACGACCTGCACGACCCGCACGACCGGTACGACCGATGCGGTGAACGTAAGACTCGGAGTCCATTGGGATATCGTAGTTTACAACCAGGCTGATACGCTCAACGTCCAGACCACGTGCTGCCACGTCGGTTGCAATCAGGATATCCAGACGACCGTCTTTCAGACGCTCCAGGGTCTGCTCGCGCAGGGCCTGGTTCATGTCGCCGTTCAGCGCGGCGCTGTTGTAGCCGCTACGCTCCAGGGCTTCAGCCACTTCCAGGGTCGCGTTTTTGGTACGCACGAAGATAATCGCCGCATCAAAATCTTCCGCTTCCAGGAAACGCACCAGCGCTTCGTTTTTGCGCATGCCGTATACAGACCAGTAGCTCTGGCTGATGTCCGGGCGAGTGGTCACGCTGGACTGAATGCGCACTTCCTGCGGCTCTTTCATGAAGCGGCGAGTAATCCGACGGATCGCTTCTGGCATGGTTGCAGAGAACAGAGCGGTCTGATGACCTTCCGGGATCTGCGCCATGATGGTTTCTACGTCTTCGATGAAGCCCATACGCAGCATTTCATCGGCTTCATCCAGTACCAGACCGCTCAGCTTAGAGAGATCCAGCGTACCGCGCTTCAGGTGATCCAGCAGACGGCCCGGCGTACCGACAACGATCTGTGGGCCCTGGCGCAGGGCGCGTAACTGCACGTCATAACGCTGGCCGCCGTACAGGGCTACCACGTTTACGCCGCGCATATGTTTAGAGAATTCCGTCATTGCTTCAGCAACCTGAACAGCCAGTTCACGGGTTGGAGCCAGGACGAGGATCTGCGGTGCACGCAGGTCCGGATCAATGTTGTTCAGCAGCGGCAGCGAGAATGCTGCGGTTTTACCGCTACCAGTCTGGGCCATGCCCAGCACGTCACGACCAGAAAGCAGGTGTGGGATACACTCAGCCTGGATCGGAGATGGTTTTTCGTAACCCAGATCGTTAAGGGCTTCAAGGATAGGAGCCTTCAGGCCCAGATCTGCAAAAGTGGTTTCGAATTCAGCCATGTAGTACAAGTGCCTCGATATTAATGGCGGCCAGTCTACTTAGCTCATCGTGAAAATGATTAGCAATTTTCATTGAAAAGTGTGAACCGGCTCAAATTAGGTGTATTGACGAACAACAACGCCCTCACCAGTGAAGGTGATGGCAATCAAAAAGATTACGGGCTGATGTTTATGTCGTCAGCTATTGCTGGTCCGATTCTGCCAGGTCGTCTTGCTCCTGGCCCAAGAGCGATAATTCCAACAATGCATAACGGTGCTCAACGAAGTTATGTACGTTGTTAGCAACCGCTAATTTGAACAGTGCCGTAGCGCTGTCCATATCCCCCAGACTTAGGTAGTACTTACCTAAATAGAAGTTGGTTTCACTGAGATGCTCAGCGAGCGAGGTGTTATCCGTTGCGTCCGCCTTGAGGCGTTCCATCAGCGTTGCTTCGCTAATGTTGCCCAGGTAGAACTCGACAATGTTCCATCCCCACTGTTCCTTATCCGATTTCTCGAAGCGCTGTTTTAGTGCTTCTTTGGCCTGCTTCTCATCAAGCTTCTGCTCAACGATGTAAAGCCACAGGCTGCGGAAAGGATCATTAGGATCGTCTTGATAAAACGCCAGCAGATCATCTTGCGCTAACTTATCACGACCGCCGTAATACAATGCGATACCGCGATTCAAGTGCGCGTAGTTGTAAGTTGGATCAAGCTCAAGTACAGAATCAAACGCTTCATAGGCAGCATCAAAATTGCCTGCCTGCGTTAAATAAATGCCTAAGTAGTTGAATACTTCAGGCATATCAGGTCGAATCGCCAGCGCTTGTGAAAAATCATTTCGCGCCAGTGCCCTCAGACCGAGACTATCATACAACACTCCGCGCTCATATAAAAGCTGTGCGCGTTCGTCATCGGTTAAAGCCCGACTGGCAAGTATTTGTTCCATGCGTGCCAGAATCACTTCCTGCTGCAAAGTCGGTTGCAATGGCACTGCGAGGACTTCGCTCTTACGCCAGGCAGAGTTGCTGCATCCTGCCAGCGTTAAAGCTGTCGCAACGAAACACCAGCGCAAAAAAGGCTTCATTTCCCACTCCCGAAGACAACTATTGGATGAACGTCCTGTCCCCCGGCGGCTTAACAAGGCGTCCTGCCTGATAATAAGCCCTCCGCCAGCGCGGAGGGCAAAGGGCAACCTTACTCGCCTTGCTGTTCAGCAGCCGGAGCTTCCGGCGCCGCAGCAGGCTGAGACTGCTCGGTTGCTTCTTTAATGCTCAGACGGATACGGCCCTGGCGGTCAACTTCCAGAACTTTCACCGGTACTTCCTGACCCATTTGCAGGTAGTCGGTCACTTTCTCAACGCGCTTGTCAGCGATCTGAGAGATGTGAACCAGACCTTCTTTACCGCCGCCGATGGCAACGAATGCACCAAAGTCAACGATACGGGTCACTTTACCTGCATAGATACGGCCCACTTCGATTTCTGCGGTGATCTCTTCGATGCGACGGATAGCGAATTTCGCTTTCTCGCCGTCGGTTGCTGCGATCTTCACAGTACCGTCATCTTCGATTTCGATGGTGGTGCCAGTCTCTTCGGTCAGCGCGCGGATAACAGAACCGCCCTTACCGATAACGTCTTTGATCTTGTCTGGATTGATCTTGATGGTGTGGATACGTGGCGCGAACTGAGAAATGTCGCCACGCGGCGCGTTAATCGCCTGTTCCATCACGCCCAGGATGTGCAGACGCGCACCTTTAGCCTGGTTCAGAGCAACCTGCATGATCTCTTTGGTGATACCTTCAATTTTGATATCCATCTGCAAGGCAGAGATACCGTCGCGGGAACCCGCCACTTTGAAGTCCATATCGCCCAGGTGGTCTTCGTCACCCAGAATGTCAGACAGAACAACGAAGTTGTCGCCTTCTTTCACCAGACCCATTGCGATACCCGCAACGGCGGCTTTGATTGGCACGCCTGCATCCATCAGCGCCAGAGAAGCACCACACACGGAAGCCATGGAAGAAGAACCGTTGGATTCGGTGATTTCAGACACTACGCGCACGGTGTACGGGAATTTGTCTGCTTCTGGCATCACTGCCAGCACGCCGCGCTTCGCCAGACGACCGTGACCAATTTCACGACGCTTCGGTGAGCCAACCATACCGGTCTCGCCCACAGAGTACGGAGGGAAGTTGTAGTGGAACAGGAAGCTGTCAGTGCGCTCGCCCATCAGTTCATCGATGATCTGTGCGTCACGTGCGGTACCCAGGGTCGCGGTTACCAGCGCCTGCGTTTCACCACGGGTGAACAGCGCAGAACCGTGAGTACGCGGCAGTACGCCAGTGCGCACGTCCAGACCACGAATCATGTCTTTTTCACGGCCATCGATACGCGGCTCGCCTGCCAGTACGCGGCTACGAACAACGTTTTTCTCGATAGCGTGCAGGATTTCGCCAATTTCGTTAGCGTCCAGCGTTTCGTCTTCGGCAACCAGGGTCGCGGTTACTTCAGATTTGATCGCATCAACCTGAGCGTAACGCTCCTGTTTGTCGGTGATGCGGTATGCATCGCTCAGACGAGATTCTGCCAGTGCCGCAACGCGTGCATTCAGCGCGTCGTTGGCCGCTTCTGGCTGCCAGTCCCAACGTGGTTTACCGGCTTCTTTCACCAGGTCGTTGATGTTCTGGATAACAACCTGCTGCTGCTCGTGACCGAACACCACAGCGCCCAGCATCTGGTCTTCGCTCAGCAGTTCAGCTTCGGATTCAACCATCAGCACAGCCGCTTCAGTACCGGCGACAACCAGGTCCAGCTTACTCTCTTTCAGCTCTTCCTGAGTTGGGTTCAGCACGTACTGGTCGTTGATGTAACCGACACGTGCGGCACCGATTGGGCCATTGAATGGAATACCAGACAGTGACAGGGCCGCAGAGGCACCGATCATCGCAACGATGTCCGGGTTAACCTGTGGGTTAACGGAAACAACGGTGGCGATAACCTGCACTTCGTTAACGAAGCCTTCCGGGAACAGCGGACGAACCGGGCGGTCGATCAGACGCGCAATCAGGGTTTCGCCTTCGCTTGGACGGCCTTCACGGCGGAAGAAGCCACCCGGGATTTTACCGGCAGCGTAGGTACGCTCCTGGTAGTTAACGGTCAGCGGGAAGAAGTCCTGACCTGGTTTAGCTTTTTTCTGGCCAACTACGGTAACGAATACCGCGGTGTCATCCATGCTTACCATAACGGCAGCAGTCGCCTGACGCGCCATCATGCCGGTTTCCAGCGTGACGGTATGTTGGCCATACTGGAATTTACGTACGATCGGATTCAGCAAAATTCTGTCCTTTCTCAAATGATTGTCAGCACACCTCTGGTGTGCTGACGATTTAACCCGACCTTCTTCGCATCCTCGCGACTAATGACAACCGACACCCCCCTGGGTGAAGCCTCTCATTAGCCGCGCGAACCTCTGCAATGAAGATCATTTATAGCAACAATACAATAGTTTCCATTGAATTGCTGCCGTCTGGTTGAAAAAAGGGGCCATCAGGCCCCCTTTTCTGAAACTCGCAAGAATTAGCGACGCAGACCCAGACGCTCGATCAGCGCGGTGTAGCGTGCAACATCTTTACGCTTCAGGTAGTCGAGCAGTTTACGACGCTGAGAAACCATGCGCAGCAGACCACGACGGCTGTGGTGATCTTTTTTGTGCTCTGCAAAGTGACCTTGCAGGTGGTTAATCTGTGCAGTCAGCAGTGCAACCTGAACTTCGGTAGAACCGCTGTCGTTAGTACCACGACCAAACTCAGAAACGATTTTAGCTTTAGCTTCAACGCTTAGAGACATTTTCAAACTCCAAAGTATAAAGAATGTAAGGATGCCGATCTCTAATTCAGCTATCCCATGTACGCCCCGCAAATTGTTAAACAATTTACCAGGCGTTAAGCGGCGATATTCTACTCGTCTCCCCTGCTTATCGCAAGGTGAGGCGTTATCACCGTCATGCTTCGACCGGATAGTCGACGACCAGACGACGCGGCGCCACGCGCCCTTCACCGTCCATTTCGCCCATTCCGATAAACTTGCCTTCATCCCCTTCCGTCACGCGAACCAGGCCCTCAAGCGGCGCCCCCGTTGTGCGGACCGGGTTTCCGTTCTTAAAGTAAACGGACGATGTTAAAGGAAGATTAACAATCGGGAAGTCCACTGCCGGGCTGTCCATTGGCATCAACAGCGGATCCAGCAGATCTGCCGGCGCAATTCCCTGTGCTTCCGCCTGTTCAACCAGCGCGCGCAGATGCTCAAGCGTCACCATGCGTTCGACCGGATATTTGCTGACGGCCAGACGACGCAGATAAATCACGTGCGCGCCGCAGCCCAGCTTTTCACCGAGGTCGTCAATGATGGTGCGAATGTAGGTCCCTTTCGAACAGTGGACCTCCAGCTCCAGCTCGTCACCTTCGTGGCGAATGAACAGCAGCTCATACACGGTAATCGGGCGGGCCTCGCGCGGAACGTCAATGCCCTGGCGCGCATATTCGTAGAGCTTCTTGCCCTGATATTTCAGCGCCGAATACATCGACGGCACCTGCATCGTGTCACCACGGAAGCTCTCCAGCGCGGCTTCCAGCTGCTCTGCGCTGAAGGTTACCGGGCGCTCTTCCACCACCTGACCGTCTGCATCGGAGGTATCCGTGCGCTGGCCCAGTCTGGCAATCACGCGGTAGCGCTTATCGGAATCCAGCAGGTATTGGGAAAACTTTGTCGCTTCCCCCAGACAGATCGGCAGCATACCGGTTGCCAGCGGATCCAGCGCACCGGTGTGCCCCGCGCGGTTGGCGTTATAAATACGCTTCACTTTTTGCAGCACGTCGTTGCTGGATGCGCCCTGCGGTTTATCCAGCAACAGCACGCCATGCACGTCACGACCGCGACGACGAGGACGACTCATCAGTCCTCCTTGCTGTCGTCCGCCGGGTTAACACGACGCTCGTCGTCATGTTTCACCACGCTGGTCACCAGGTTGGACATACGCATACCTTCGACCAGCGAGTTGTCGTAGAAGAAGGTCAGCTCCGGCACGATACGCAGGCGCATCGCTTTGCCAAGCAGAGAGCGGATGAAACCAGAGGCTTCCTGCAACGCTTTAATGCCGTTCTTCACGGCGTCTTCATCCTGGTCATTGAGAAACGTCACGAACACTTTGGCATACGCCAGGTCGCGGGACATTTCCACGCCAGACACGGTGGTCATCATTCCCACGCGTGGATCTTTGATTTCACGTTGCAGAATGAGAGCGATCTCTTTCTGCATCTCCTGCGCGACGCGCTGAGGGCGACCAAATTCTTTCGCCATAATAAATTCTCCAGACAAAAAAGGGGCTTAAGCCCCTTTTTAAAATTATTGCCGGGTGGCGCTTCGCTTACCCGGCCTACGCTAGTTAATCTTCAGTTGAAGAAGATTACGCGATGGTACGCTGAATTTCGATGATCTCGAACACTTCGATCATATCGCCAACGCGAACGTCGTTGTAGTTCTTCACGCCGATACCACATTCCATGCCGTTACGGACTTCGTTAACGTCATCTTTGAAGCGGCGCAGGGATTCCAGCTCGCCTTCGTAGATAACCACGTTGTCACGCAGTACGCGGATTGGGTTGTGACGCTTGATGGTCCCTTCGGTAACCATACAGCCCGCGATCGCACCGAATTTCGGTGATTTGAACACGTCACGTACTTCAGCCAGACCGATGATCTGCTGTTTCAGCTCAGGAGACAGCATGCCGCTCATCGCTGCTTTCACTTCGTCAATCAGGTTATAGATGACGGAGTAGTAACGCAGATCCAGGCTTTCAGCATCAATTACTTTACGCGCAGAAGCATCTGCACGAACGTTGAAGCCAACCAGGATAGCGTTGGACGCGGCTGCCAGGGTTGCGTCGGTTTCGGTGATACCACCTACGCCAGAACCGATGATCTTCACTTTCACTTCGTCGGTAGACAGTTTCAGCAAGGAGTCGGAGATCGCTTCCACAGAGCCCTGAACGTCCGCTTTCAGAACGATGTTCACTTCGTGAACTTCGCCTTCGGTCATGTTGGCGAACATGTTCTCGAGTTTAGATTTCTGCTGACGAGCCAGCTTCACTTCACGGAATTTACCCTGACGATACAGAGCCACTTCACGCGCTTTCTTCTCGTCACGAACGACGGTCACTTCGTCACCAGCAGCAGGAACGCCGGACAGGCCGAGGATTTCCACTGGAATGGACGGACCCGCTTCCAGCACTTCCTGACCCAGTTCGTTACGCATCGCACGAACGCGACCGTATTCGAAGCCACACAGAACGATGTCGCCCTTGTGCAGAGTACCTTCGCGAACCAGAACGGTTGCAACCGGACCACGACCTTTATCCAGGAAGGATTCGATTACCGCGCCGCTCGCCATACCTTTACGAACCGCTTTCAGCTCCAGAACTTCAGCCTGAAGCAGGATGGCGTTCAGCAGGTCGTCGATACCGGTACCCGCTTTTGCAGATACAGGGATGAACTGCGCTTCACCGCCCCACTCTTCCGGCATAACGCCGTACTGGGACAGTTCGTTCTTCACGCGATCCATATCGGCTTCTGGCTTATCGATTTTGTTGACTGCAACAACCAGAGGCACCTGCGCCGCTTTCGCGTGCTGGATAGCTTCAATGGTCTGTGGCATCACGCCATCGTCGGCAGCAACAACCAGGACAACGATATCCGTTGCCTGAGCACCACGTGCACGCATTGAGGTAAACGCTGCGTGGCCTGGGGTATCCAGGAAGGTGATCATGCCGTTTTCGGTTTCTACGTGGTAAGCACCGATGTGCTGGGTAATACCACCCGCTTCGCCGGAGGCAACCTTAGTAGAACGAATGTAGTCAAGCAGAGAGGTTTTACCGTGGTCAACGTGACCCATGATGGTCACAACCGGTGCGCGCGGTTCAGCCGCTGCGCCAGTGTCACGGTCGCTCATGACGGCTTCTTCCAGCTCGTTTTCACGACGCAGGATAACTTTGTGGCCCATCTCTTCGGCAACCAGCTGTGCGGTTTCCTGGTCGATGACCTGGTTGATGGTGGCCATTGCGCCCAGTTTCATCATCGCTTTGATGACCTGAGAGCCTTTCACCGCCATCTTGTTAGCCAGTTCGCCAACGGTGATGGTTTCACCGATCACAACGTCACGGTTAACGGCCTGAGCAGGCTTCTGGAAGCCCTGCTGGAGAGCGGAACCTTTACGCTTGCCGCCTTTTCCACCGCGAACCGCTGCACGTGCTTCTTCACGGTCAGCTTTAGATTCAGCGTGTTTGTTACCTTTTTTCGCAGGACGCGCCGCTTTTGCACTGCGGGTACGGCTACGACCACCTTCAACCTCACGGTCGTTGTCGTCTTCTGCCTGACGCGCATGCTGAGAGGTAGTGACGTGATAATCGCTGGTGTCTTCAGTTGGTTCAGCGGTATTCACGCCGTTCTTCTCGTTTTCTTCTGCCATGCGACGCGCTTCTTCGGCGACGCGGCGAGCTTCTTCTTCAAGCTTGCGGCGGGCTTCTTCTTCCGCTTTACGCTTCAGCTCGGCAGCTTCATTTTCACGGCGGGCTTTTTCAGCCTGGGCAGTTTTGGTCATTTCGTCGGTCTGTTGATTGCTCACTTTGTCTTTTTCCGCAGCGTCACGCTTCGCTTTTTCACCGGCGTCGCGTTTCGCTTTTTCTGCGGCCTCACGTTCAGCTTTTAATTCTGCTTCACGTTTGGCAGTGGCTTCTGCCTCACGCTGAGCTTGTTCTTCCGCTTCACGCTGTGCCTGCTCTTCCGCGGCAAGGCGTTCTGCCTCTTGCGGATCACGTTTTACAAAGGTGCGCGTCTTGCGGACTTCGATTTGTACCGACTTGCTTTTGCCACCGGTACCAGGGATATTCAACGTGCTACGCGTTTTACGCTGTAGCGTTAACTTGTCAGGCGTTGAGCCGTGTTCACGGTTCAGGTGCGATAACAAGGTTTGTTTTTCTTGCGCGGTCACCGAGTCATCAGCGGACTTCGGGATCCCTGCATCAGCAAATTGCTGTACCAGGCGGTCCACGGAGGTCTGAATCTCAGCAGCCAGCGATTTTACAGTTACATCAGTCATGCTGTTCCTTCCTGCTACAGTTTATTACGCTTCGTCGCCGAACCAGCAAATATTACGTGCGGCCATGATGAGTTCGCCGGCTTTCTCGTCGGTTAAACCTTCGATATCAGCCAGGTCATCAACGCCTTGCTCAGCGAGATCTTCCAGCGTACAAACACCACGGGCAGCCAGCTTGAACGCAATCGCACGATCAAGACCTTCCAGATTCAGCAGGTCATCAGCCGGCTTCTTATCGCCAAGGCTTTCTTCCTGAGCCAGCGCCAGGGTGGTCAGTGCGTTTTTAGCGCGTTCACGCAGGGCTTCAACGGTTGGTTCATCCAGACCGTCAATTTCCAGCAGCTCTTTCATTGGCACGTAGGCCAGTTCTTCCAGCGTTGAGAAACCTTCTTCAACCAGCACAGTGGCGAAGTCTTCGTCAATGTCCAGGTATTTGGTGAAGGTATCGATCGCCGCGTGGGCTTCAGCCTGATGCTTGGCCTGAAGGTCATCAACGGTCATGACGTTGAGTTCCCAGCCGCTCAGCTGTGACGCCAGACGTACGTTCTGACCGTTACGGCCAATCGCCTGCGCCAGGTTGCCCGCTTCTACAGCGATATCCATGGTGTGTTTGTCTTCGTCAACAACGATAGACGCCACATCAGCCGGAGCCATTGCGTTGATCACGAACTGCGCCGGGTTGTCGTCCCACAGAACGATATCAATGCGCTCGCCGCCCAGTTCGGTAGAAACCGCCTGAACGCGTGCGCCGCGCATACCGACGCAAGCACCGACCGGGTCGATACGCTTGTCGTTGGTTTTCACCGCAATTTTCGCACGGGAACCCGGATCGCGGGCCGCCGCTTTGATTTCGATAACTTCTTCGCCGATTTCCGGCACTTCGATACGGAACAGTTCAACCAGCATTTCTGGTTTAGAACGGGTCACGAACAGCTGTGCACCACGCGCTTCAGGGCGTACGGCATACAGCACACCACGGATACGGTCGCCTGGGCGGAAGTTTTCACGCGGCAGCATGTCTTCACGCAGGATCACGGCTTCAGCGTTACCCGGCATCCCTTCGGATTTGATCTCCAGAGAGATGTTGTCGCGGTTCACTTTCTTCACCACGCCGGTGATGATTTCGCCTTCCTGATCGCGGAACTGATCGACAACCAGCGCGCGCTCGGCTTCGCGCACTTTCTGCACGATAACCTGCTTCGCGGTCTGGGTGGTGATACGGTCGAAGGTAACAGATTCGATCTGATCTTCAACGTAGTCACCCACGTTCAGACTTTCGTCTTCAAAACGTGCCGCTTCCAGGGTGATCTCTTTGGTCGGCTGGGTCACTTCTTCAACGATTACCCAACGACGGAATGTATCGAAGTCACCGCTTTTACGATCGATTTCTACGCGAACATCGATCTCTTGTTCGTATTTTTTCTTGGTTGCTGTAGCCAGTGCACTTTCCAGCGCTTCGAAAATCTTCTCACGCGGCAGTGATTTCTCGTTGGAGACGGCTTCAACAACAGCCAAAATTTCTTTGTTCATCGCGGGCTTTTCACCTCAATCCAGACTGTTAAAAGTGGGGAACCAGGTTCGCCTTCTGGATATTACTCAGCGCGAACACTTCATCTTTGCCTTCGACTGTCACCGTGATCATTTCACCATCAACGGCTTTGATAATTCCCTGCCATTTACGGCGGTTCTGTACGGCCATACGCAGAACCAGAGCCACTTCTTCACCGGTAAAGCGCACATAGTGCTCGGCCGTGAACATCGGGCGATCGAGGCCAGGTGAGGAAACTTCCAGGTTGTACGCAACGGTAATTGGGTCTTCAACGTCAAGAACCGCACTCACCTGGTGGCTAACATCAGCACAATCATCAACATTGATGCCATCTTCACTATCAATATAGATGCGCAGCGTCGATGTGCGGCCGCGAACGAATTCGATGCCGACCAGTTCGTAGCCCAGTGCTTCGACCGGTGCAGTAATCATCTCTGTTAATTTTTGCTCTAATGTGGACAAGCCCACCCCCAAGACATAAAAAAAGGGCGTAAAGCCCAGTTATTCTGTAGTCAGATAACAAAAAACCCCGATAAATCGGGGCTTTAGATAACTGAACCCTATAGCCACAACTGTGGCCTGGAGCACCCTCCGAAAGAATTTTTTCAAATCCAGCTACGAAGGCTCTAAGTCTTCACAGTATATTTGAAAAAGAACTTTATAGGAAAGTGGTTGCGGGGGCCGGATTTGAACCGACGACCTTCGGGTTATGAGCCCGACGAGCTACCAGGCTGCTCCACCCCGCGCCTGAAACGTGGCAAATTCTACGCGTTTTGGACAGAATTTGCAAATAATGCTGGGATTTGGTACCGAAGACGGGACGTAAAATCGGCGTTCAGTATATTGATAGTTGACCCCACCTGTCAACCCAGCTTCCGCCAGATCGTTTAGACCAAAATTTTTACAAAAAACGCACGCATCTCTTCCGGTCTTCGCCAAAAGATGATTAAATGAATACTCACTTATTTTGCATAAAAATGCACAAGAGAACGAAAGCGATCTCTCATCAGTCAATCAAGCAGGGTTTTATTCTATGACGACGATTCTCAAGCATCTCCCGGTAGGACAACGTATTGGCATCGCTTTTTCTGGCGGCCTGGATACCAGCGCTGCACTGCTGTGGATGCGCCAGAAGGGAGCGGTTCCTTATGCATATACAGCGAACCTGGGTCAGCCGGACGAGGAAGATTATGACGCGATTCCTCGTCGTGCCATGGAATATGGCGCAGAGAACGCACGTCTGATTGACTGCCGTAAGCAGTTGGTTGCCGAGGGCATTGCCGCTATCCAGTGCGGTGCATTTCATAACACCACCGGCGGCCTGACCTATTTCAACACTACTCCGCTGGGACGTGCCGTCACCGGCACCATGCTGGTCGCCGCCATGAAAGAAGACGGCGTGAACATCTGGGGTGACGGTAGCACCTATAAAGGCAACGATATTGAACGTTTCTATCGTTACGGCCTGCTGACCAACGCTGAATTGCAGATTTACAAGCCGTGGCTGGATACTGACTTCATCGACGAGCTGGGTGGCCGTCATGAAATGTCCGAGTTTATGATTGCCTGCGGCTTCGACTATAAGATGTCCGTTGAGAAAGCCTACTCAACCGACTCCAACATGCTGGGTGCGACGCACGAAGCGAAAGATCTGGAATTCCTCAACTCCAGCGTAAAAATTGTTAACCCGATTATGGGCGTGAAGTTCTGGGACGAAAGCGTGAAGATCCCGGCAGAAGAAGTGACCGTGCGTTTCGAACGTGGTCATCCGGTTGCCCTGAACGGCAAAACTTTCTCCGACGATGTTGAACTGATGCTGGAAGCCAACCGCATCGGCGGCCGTCACGGTCTGGGCATGAGCGATCAGATCGAAAACCGTATCATCGAAGCGAAAAGCCGTGGCATTTACGAAGCTCCGGGGATGGCGCTGCTGCACATCGCTTATGAGCGTCTGCTGACCGGCATTCACAACGAAGACACCATTGAGCAGTATCATTCTCATGGTCGCCAACTGGGCAAACTGCTGTATCAGGGTCGCTGGTTCGATCCGCAGGCCCTGATGCTGCGTGATGCCCTGCAACGTTGGGTGGCGAGTGCTATCACCGGCGAAGTGACGCTGGAACTGCGTCGCGGCAATGATTACTCCATCCTGAATACCGTGTCTGATAACCTGACCTATAAAGCAGAGCGTCTGACCATGGAGAAAGGTGATTCTGTCTTCTCGCCGGACGATCGTATTGGCCAGCTGACCATGCGTAATCTGGACATTACCGATACCCGTGAGAAGCTGTTCAATTACGTTGAGAATGGCCTGCTCTCTGCGAATTCAGGTAACGGCCTGCCTCAGGTTGAGAACCTGGAACACAGCGATAAGAAGTAACTGACTGCCAGACATGCAAAAGGCGCCCAATGGGCGCCTTTTTTATTTGGTATTTGTAGGGCGGGTAAGCGCAGCGCCACCCGCCATTTAGCCCGACACCACAATATACAGACGAAAAAAAAGACGTCTTTCGACGTCTTTCTTCTGGAATATTGGTACCGAGGATGGGACTCGAACCCACAAGCCCGTTAGGGCACTACCACCTCAAGGTAGCGTGTCTACCAATTCCACCACCTCGGTACGGAATACTTACTGCGGGATATCGCTGGTTGGCTTAGCCGGTGCAGCTGACTGAGTCTGCTCAGTTTTGGCTGGCGCGCTCAGATTTTCCCACTCGCTTCCTTTACTGGTCTTGTTGCTGTTGATATTGCCCAGCACCAGACTGATGATGAAGAACAGCGTAGCCAGAATCGCCGTCGTGCGGGTCATAAAGTTCGCAGAACCACTTGAACCGAACAGCGTACCGGAAGCGCCTGCTCCGAAGGAGGCTCCCATATCAGCGCCTTTACCTTGTTGCAGCATGATCAGCGCTACGAGAGCGATGGCTACAATAAGGAAAATAACTAAAAGAGCTTCGTACATAATCAACCTGTTCCTTGCGGATTTGCCGCATACCAATGCTTCGACCATTTAGCAGGATTTTGTTTCCTACTGAAGCGGGTGTGAATACTAACCAAAGCGAATCACCTTCGCAAGGGCAATTTAAGTGCATTGTATCAAGTGAAGAAAAAACCAGCAAAGTGGATTTAATCTAAACAAAATACCGCGCACAAGAAGCTAAAAACGTCAATTTTGCCCGCTCGCTGAAGCAGTCTGGATCTTAGAGAGCTTATATTTACCGAACTTCTTGATAATTCTCCAGTTCCCCTCCTCCGTTTCAATCATTTCGGAGGGACTATACATGGATAATTTACGTCCGATACGAACGCCAATTTGCAGATTTTCACCTTCACCGGCGATGACCGCGATGGACGGCGTCATATCCACCGGTTCAGGCTTCGGCTCCGGCGGTTCTGCGTGATGCATCTCCGTTACAGGCTCCGCCGACGTTCTTTGCTCAAACAATATCGACATGGGATCGACTAATTTGTCGTTGTGGCTGATCTCAAGATGCAAATGCGGCCCGTTGGTACGCCCGGTATTTCCGGATAAACCAATAACGTTGCCCTTTCGCACAAACTGGTTTCTCGCAACATGGAGCTCGCTAAGATGAAGATAGCGGCTGCTCCAGCCATCAGCATGACGCACGGTAATAAAGAAACCCGTGACGGGGCCGTACCCCGCTTCAACAACCATTCCATCGGCGATGGTCATCACCTCACTGTTTACGGCCGCCCTGAAATCCGTTCCTTCATGACGCATAAAGGAGTGAATGACGGGGTGATACCGCAGGCCGTACGGCGAGGTGACATAAGGCGAAGTGGCCAGCGGGAAAATAAACTGGCTCGATCGCGCCTGCTGGCTCAGCAACGGTTTCCATTCCGGCGCTGGCGCGCTGGCAGTAGGTATGGTGGCGTTCATCACCGTAAAGACGCTGCTGCCCGCCTCTCCGTCCAGGGCCGTCATCGTACTCACCCCGGCATCCTGATCGGAAACCTCAGGTTCAGTCACTTCAGGCGGAAATAAGGTTGAATAGTCAAACTCTTTCGCCTCTTCGGCTTGCGCAAGACGCGTGGCTGGAACGGGGATAAGCCGATCGAATGCTGACCGGTAATCCGTTAGCGTCGAGATTTCGATACCTTGATCATAAGAGACACATGCCGGGCTATTCAGGGACGGTAAAATGCCCGCACGCGCGGTCACGCTGTCGGATAGTCTGGCAGACAGTAACGCCTGTAGGGCGGCATAGTGGCATTCGAGCGGAACGGGCTTGACCGGACTGAGCGCAAGCATCGCGCCCGACAACAGAAGAAAGGACATTATTTAAGCACCTCCATGTGCATTACTACAAGCGCAGTTATAGCTATCGCGGGGCCAAATGGCAGATAGCCTTCTGATTCATCATCCTGATGAGATTTCTTTTTAGACATAACCCAGCGCACGATGAAGAACACCGCCCCAAGCGCGGCAGAGCCCAACATCAGGTGTGCAATATTATCGTTCCCCAACCATACGGCACAGGCGGCAAATAACTTTACATCACCCTGACCAAATCCTTCACGACGCGCGATCCACGCATAGCCCTGCGCCATTAACCACGTAAAGATCCAAATAAAGGCGGCGCCCATCACGCTATCGCGAGGCGAGACGGGAATAACATTTCTCACGGAGGCGATTAGCCCGGCCCACATCAGTAAAAAGACGAGGCTGTCCGGTAACAGGAATGTCTTAAGGTCAATCATGGCTAGCGTATAGAGCAGGCTGAAAAACAGAGCGATAAAGCCTATCTGCATCAGGCTGTGCTGAGGATAGTAGAAATAGACCAGCGCAAAGTAACCGGCGCCGATCAACGCCTCACTTAGCGGATACTGAGAGGGAATGGTACATTTGCAATGGCGGCACTTCCCTCGCAGCAGCAGCCAGCTCAAAACCGGGATGTTATCCCAGGGCTTAATGTTGGTCTGACACATCGGGCAGTGCGATGGCGGCCACCAGAGATTCACGTCGGGCAAACCGTTAAGGCTTTCCGGATCAGAATGAGTCCTTAATAGCATGACGGGTAAACGATAAATGACTACGTTCAAAAAACTGCCAATCAGCAATCCTAAAACGAGCGCCATCCATGGGAAGTACGGTGCAAAAAACGCTTCCATGCGCATTTCTTAATCCTTTTATTTGCAGCTCGACGGCACGCGATCAATTTGTGCACTCGTTAAAGCGTCGATATGGGCTTTTGGGGTAATCCCAGATGTCGGACTTTCATTAGATGTTCTCGTGAACCAAACCTGCATATCCGTAGTTAAAACGGGATCAAACGTATCAGGTAAGGAGATATAAGACTTATCATTCGCGGTTGAACCCCATTCTTTCAGTTTGAGTTCGCTACCCTTTCCCGTAGCACGGTATTCAAAATAGATAGGTTCGACATATTGATTAAGCATGCCAATGTTCAGAGACGTAAAAACTTCTATACGAAGCACATCAACTCTGCGAAGAGGGAGGTAATACCATACTAAATTACCTTTGCTATCCGGTATCGTTCTGACAACACTTACTTTTTGGCCTGAAAATTCCGCTTTCAAATTATTATAGGCAGAAATCCCTTTGTTAATTTCAGAAATATCTGCGTCCGTACATTCATCGTCTCCAACACAAAACGCCTGGCCGCCATCACGCATGATGTTCGCACCATTTGGCCATGCATCTTGATTATAGGGTGTCGTAAAGAAATCTGGGTATTCATCTATCCCTTTGTAAGAATTTGACTCAACCCAGATAAAGTTCACATAATATCTCGCCGGTTCATCCTCTGGCTGCTGTATCGAGATAGGATATAACATTGCCCATAAAGGGCATGCTCCTTCTTTCGTCACCGTGCCAAACCCAAATTTCTGCGCCGCTATTCCGTTTAACGAAGTCAATGCGGCACATGCTGTTATAAATGCAGCAATGATATTTGCAGAAGTTTTATTCATGCTTATCCACCCGCCGTTTTCGATAAAGTATCCATCAATGCGAAGAGGGCCAAAAATACCCAAATAACGCATCCACCCAGGATCACTGTGGCCAGGTTTTTTAATAAACCGGACAGTTTTTTAATGTATTCCTGAATACGCTCCCTGGAACGTTCTGATACCGAACGTAGAACATCATTAAATGAGGGAAGCTCAGCATATAAACTGATATTCAGAAGTTCTTCTACGCCCATTAATCCCGTCGACAGCGCTTTACTGTAGTGAATACCCTTTGCCATATTGTCGATCATGACATCAAGGTGCCAGCGCAACCAGCGGTTGGCATTCAGGCGTATAATGGCTAGCGCATCCGTCAGCGGAATGTTGTTACTCAGCATCAATGAAAGGTTATTCAAAAATACCGAAGACGTGAGCTGACGGTAAGTTGAAAAGGGCAGAACCCTATCCACAACTTTATTTCTCATGTTGCCGCTGAAGTTGGCCATCATCACTCTAACAACAATAACGAGACCTATAAATCCGATTAAAATTTTTAGCCACAGCCCCTGGTACAAAGCGGTCCCGAAGCTATAGAGGTTTTGCGTAACCCCAGGCCACTTTTCAACGGGAACTACGGACGCAAAGGCCGGAAAAACTTTCTGCGAATAGCCGGCAATAACCACCAAGGATAAAGAAATCATAATCAGCGGGAAAACCAGCGCGCCGACAATTTTCTTTCTCAGCTCATCGTTGTAGTGAATAACGGAAACCAGCGTCAAAAAGCCGTCGGCGAGGCTACCACTTTTTTCAGCAGCGGTGATGACGCTCAGCTCTGAGTTTGGCACCATGCCGGAAAAAACAGAAGACACAGAGGTCTCCTGCTTCATTTGCTTCAGTACGTCAGCCAGCTTATTGCTGAACCCTTTACCAAGCAGCGGCCGCCCCTCTATCTGCAATTTTTGCAGGGAGTCAAATAGCGGCAAACCCGCCTTAATCATATCCGCACAAAATTGATAGACGTACAGGCGTTGTTTTTTACCGAATTTTTTCAACGATCATCTCCAGATCATCTTGTGATACATCGCCAAACTCCATGGCGTACCAGCGGGCGTCTATGCGCCCATTCAGAACGTGTGCCATCACTTTTTCACGGATCTCAAAACCCTCCGTTAAACCTGATGCCGCCTTTCGTTTGTTGCGCCACAACGTGAAGGTATTTAGCCACTCCTGGCGAGAGATGGTCGCCAGCTCTTCATACGTAGGCAGAAAATACTCCATGGCAAGCTGGCGTCCCTTTATGCCGCTATTCTTGCATTGAGGACATCCGTTTTCGCCGGCGGTATATAATGTAAACTCATGTCCGGAAATGGTTTTATTTTCCAGCACCGTTTTACAGTTATCGCATAATACCGGCACCAGCTTTTGACACTGCAAACCCGCAATGAAGCCGGGGGTTGAGAGCTTGTCGCTGCCAATACCTAACGCCGACATACGTTGCAGAAGTGACACGATGTTCCCCGCGTGCACCGTTGTAAAACAGTAGTGACCGCTCTCTACGGCCCCGGCAAGGGCATTGGCAGAAATGTTGTCACGTATTTCGCCAACCATTAATACATCCGGGTCGCGACGCAGCGCCGATTTAATGGCGGCATGAAAACCACCGCCTTCAACATCCACCACCGAGCTCTGTTTCGCACCATATATCTGATACTCAACCGGATCTTCTACGGTCAGGAAGCAGCCGCGATCTTCATAGCGGTTAATTTGCAACCACTCCATAAGGTTTTTAAGCGTCGTGGATTTCCCGGAACCCGTCGTCCCCGCAATAACGTATGCGCCATAAGGATTACTGAGGATCTTTTTAAGATCGCTGACCTCTTCCGGCGAAATGCCAATTTTCTCCAGCGACCCGATATTTCCTTTTTGCAGCCCGGACGGAATAATACGCAGAACCGCGTGATAACAATCCGCCGTTTCCCCAAAAATAGGGAAATGGGCGTAGCGGAAGCGGAAGGGCTTACCGCCGAGGCTGTACAGAATGTTCGCGCTCTGCGGTATCGCACGGTTCCACGTGGTATCTCGGGTAGTGGCTTCCACGTTATACAAAACGAAAACTAGCTCATCGCACTGCTGAGATTTTATTTGCATAAAAGGCATCAGCACGCCGTTAACGCGAGCCTCAAACTGCGCCAGAACGTCGTTGCGGGTAATGTGAAGGTCGCTCGCCCCCATCCCCACGGCACGCTGCAAAATTGCTGCCAGTTGTTTTTGCGTATCAGTGATGTCAATGTTCTTATTGGCATCACTGATTTTCTTCAGCGAGACGTGCTCAATTATCCGGTAAAAATCGTCCTCTTGCACAAGCGCAATACCCAGGATCTTACGCTTATGCTGTGAGACCAGCCGTGATATCTGAATCTGGTAGGTAAAGAGATCGTTGATTTCAATATGCGAGATCACAAGGTACTCGGCCTCTTCGATAGCGGCCGTGAAGCCGATACCATCATATTCCTGGTACGTCCATTTACCCGCCAGCAACTCCTCTGCCGAAATTCGCAAAAACATCAGGCTCACTTGGCTGCGTCCCTGGCTAATACGACAGATTTCCTGTCTTTAGCGAGCTTGTAATCGCTGCCGCCGATGGTGAAGACCTCGCCATTTCGAACATAGCGCAACTCTTCTCCGTCACTGACGGCTGTGCGCTGAGAACCCCCGATTTGAGTTTCAAACAGAACGCGCGGCATCGCTATCGGTTCTGCTGATTTCACTGGCTCAGCCTTGGTGGGCTGCGACACTTCAACTTTTTGAACCGGTGCCGAGTACTTTTTGTCTTCTGCACTCATTTTACGGATCTGGCTAATCATTTTCTGTAGCTCAACCAGATTAGCCAGCTTGCGACGCGCTTTTTCATAGGCGTAATCATCTTCAACGATTTCAGCAAGACGATCCTGAACAAGCTGAGTTTCATCTTTAACCTTCGCCTGATCCTTAGCTGCTTCATTAGCACTGGACGTCGCGTTAGGTTCGATCTTCTCGTCAAGCTTCTCCTGCACCATTGCCATTTGAGGCTGCGCTGCGGCAATCTCGTTCGGCGCGGATGGCTTCTCTTTGTGAACGTCCGTTTTAGCCTCAGTCACTGCATCTTTTTTTGCAGCACTGTCAGGCGCTTTTGGCAACGCTGTAGAAGGCGCCGCCACTGCCGTCCCTACCGATAACGAAAATACCGCGGTTAACATCATTACTTTTACGCTTTGCATACCAGGCCTCCTGAAACTTTAATTCCTTTATGTTCCGACTCAATCCGTTTAATTAAAAAAGCGTCACGATATGCTTGCTTAAAGAGTACCAGCTGTAAATTCAGGGTACTTTCACTCACCACTCCGCCTTTGAATTGGATTTCCCACGTCCCTGCCATTAGCCCATAGGCCTTTACTTTGCTCACTAGTTGCGTTTCAAGAGCAGTAACAGCACTGTTAGGCATTTTTTTTATGACTATTTCTCCGTTAGCCGTCTTCTTTTTGTTACCAGACATACTTTTGAGGAATGAATTGTAAGTCAGGATGTAAGACACGACTTCATCACAGGGATAAAGCGCCAACGGCTTCTTATTTTTATACGCAGTTTGTAACGCATTTCCATTTAGTTTCGATTCGATGCCCTCGTAACCAAAATCTGATTTATCCTTACCTTTCTTTTTGTCCTTTTTTGCGTTCACAGAGGCTTTGTAGGCTTTTCCCCAAAACGTTTTCTCGGGTAAAGTCAGTACCGTCCCCGGTCTGTTAACGTAACTGAAACGGCATTTTTTAATGTCGCAATCAAATGCCTCGCTTTCAATACTAAGGTCTTTGAAATCAGCTAAACTATTGTTAACTTCGTTGATAAAATTGATTGCTTTGATAATACTTGCCCCCTCCAGAGACTTTTCATAAAAGGACTTCACGGAGGCAATATCGCTCTGTAATTTCTCGGCAGCCTGACGCTGCCTCATCAACGCTTCTTCAGCGGCCTTTTCAGCCGGAAGCTTAATAAAATAATACCACGCCCCTGCGCCTCCGGCAGATAACATCAGTACGACAGCAAGCGAGATGAGCAGCATCTTTTTTACAGGACTGCCGCCATTATTACCTTTCCAGAAATAGAGACTTTCCAGCATAATTTATCCAGCCACAAAAAAGTGAAGTACCAGCGCCAACATAACCAGAATCGACAGGCCAGCAATAAAGATTGAGCCAATGATCAGGCGACGACGTCGCTTTAACTTTAGCTGTCGCGCCACGCAGCGCTCAATGACCACGTTTATTTGCGATTCTTCAAGCGGCGTTACCTCGAGATGTTCATATCCCACCGGGTGTTTCATTAGCTCATCAAAAAGAACGGTACTAATGAAACAATCCGTTCCGCTGATAATTCGACCTTCATTGATAATCAGAAAATAAGTGGTTTCTTCATTTTCATGAAAGAAGTAAATACCGTCTCCAAAAAGCTCTTTGATATAGAGCGCAAAGGGCTCATATAACGTCGAAATTTTTGTACTGTATCCTAAGGCCTGCATGCCGGAAGCATCCGAATAAACCAGCCTGCGGTTCGCTTTCATCATCCCCCGAAACGAGGCCTGTTCAGCCGGTTGCAGATGGCTCAGGCTTTCGGGCTCCCAATGGAGACCGGTCAGGATGTTTTTTTGCAAGAGAAGGTTATTCATAATGCAATTTCTCAATCGCCGCGAGACGTGATCGGCTGACGATAGTAATCGACCCCTACAACCATCAGGACAGTTGCGGTAGCTTCATTTTTACCGTCAGAGGCACCCAGCACTTCATACTGAAGCCCATCTTTCGAGCTCTTCACTTCAAATTTTCCTACTACCAACAGATCGCCTGGCTTGATGATGGAAGAGTTGAAAGATTCCGTGGTGCTTACGTTAGGCAACTGAACATCGTCATACTCATCAATAGAGTTAAGAAAACGCTTAGTAAAACCGCTTACCACCTCTATGCGCCCATCGGACAATACGCGTGGTGTGATGATAAAGCTGGTCCCGGTCACGATCTCAGAGGTTTCAACGTCAACGTTGACATCCCCATTATCATCCGTTGTACGTGTTCTGCTGGAAACATAAAACTGAGATTGCGTCATATTGACCGGTACAGCCATGTTATTACGTGTAATAAATGAACCGCTTTGAAGCGATTCGCTGCCGGTTAATTTGTAAAGCGCATCCAGGCCGGTATTAATATCGACGTGGCTGTTTTTCCAGCCAGCCGAAATCCCATCGACCAGATTATTGAAAATGCTACTGCTCATATTAATGGTATTATGTGCATCGCTAAAATTGAAATCCATACCGCCGCTTAACTGTTTCTCTTTCTCTTTGTCGAGAATAAAAATACGGTATGTGACAATAAACTGGCGGCTGTTATCCGCTTTGTACTTATCCAGCGCTTTACTTAACGCTTCGTATTCAGAAGGACGTGCGTTGACCATCAGGATAGACGAGTCTTTGAAAAGACTGTAGTTACCAGAGGTGACGTAGTTTTTCGCCATATCCTCAACATCGTCCCAGAACGACGATTCAAACTTTGTCTCCGATTTGCCGGTTAAGCCGCCGCCTGATGTCGCCTCGTTGCCTGAAAGATCGAGCGTGGTTTCAGTTTTATTGTTCTCACCATAGAAATCCAGACGCATTACATAGGTATCAAACACATTGATTTTCAGCACATTGTTTTCGTCGAGCTGAGTGCTAACGTCGTACAGTGAGCTAATGTATTGCATAAAGCTTTCAAACGTACCGTCAAACTGCACAGAACGTGGAACGTCCCATGAGTTGTCTTCCGTTGCTTTTTTATCGCTGATCGCTGACGCATTAATGCGGAAACTGATACCCGTTTGGGCAGACACGGCATCCATCAACGTCGAAAGAGAGGTAGGCTCGTAAGATGTGATCTTCACATGCTTACTCATCACCTTCTGCTGCTCAACGCTGTACTGAACTTTTTTACCTAAAAAAGCCGTATCATATTTAATATAGGGTTTGGTCTTCGCCTCATCGCTGGTGGTCGCATCAGCGGTGTGTTCGCGTATTTTTTCAGGAACATCATATTTTTTATTGAAATCGCTTACGCATCCTTGCGCAAGGAGAGCCAGCAACAGCACACTAATCTTAAGTTTCATGGGATCCTTCCGCTTACATTTCATCAACAACGATCACGTGGTTTTTCTCGTATTTTTTTACGACTAAACCATAGTTCTCTGAGAAAAAGAGTTCCCCTAACGACTGTAAAATATCATCATCCGTTTTACCGTTCAGGGTAATAGTGCTATAGACCAGGTAATCTTTTTTACTGTTCCAGAACAGTTTGTAATGATTACTTTCGGCCCACTGTTTTATAGCCTGGCTTAATAACACGTTTTCCTGTAGGCAAAGTGAACGCGTTACCGGTGCCAGTGATGAATAAGCGGGCGGCACGTTATTTTCCTCGGCAAACGGGTTACGCGGAGTGGTAGTCGCTGCCGGGGTCGATGTGTTTGCCGCAAGCTCAATCTCTGGAGATGTATTCATTGATGCATGAGTGTAACTCATACTACACAGCAATATACTTGCCACTGTCCATTTAGGAGATCTAATAATATTCATATTATTTATATTCCATTACTTTAATTTTTAATCGTATTGCTGTGTGTCGAGAAGATCCGCTGGCGTATCGTTTTGCGGAACGGTACTGCACCAACGGGTTACTGAATACGATACGGTATTGGGGTTAAATACATTCATCCCTGTACCGGTCGCAGCGTGATACATTCCCATTGTTGTACTTATAATCCATACATATTTTGAATTATATTGTATGTAGTGGCCGCCTTTTGTGGTGGCACCGTCTTGTCCAAAGTCTCCACCGGCAGTGGTGTCTTGCTCCGCAAATTCAACCTGTACAGCAAGGCCGCCAAACTGGCCCAATTCGGCTCCATTTGTGTCAGATAACCCTTCTCGAGTCCTGTCCTGCACGGAGAAACCTACCGCACTTTGCCCCCCTTCTCCCGGAGCATAAGCGGCGAGAGAAGAGATAGTTACCATTATTCTTGGATAAAGCTGCCGCACATATTTATATTTTCTCGGCTTACCTTCATCATCAAGCACAGGCGTACCGTCGCCATCAATCAGCGTGAGTTCCTGCTCCACTTTAGGACAGGTTTGCACAGGATAACGAAAACCGTTTTTATTACTTTCGATCGGGTCGGGACGATCAGCATCAGTCCCATAAGCAAAATCACTGTATTTCTGATAGGCTGGCGGTTTTTCACTGTCAGGTATTTCAGTCCCATCAGCATTATGATCCAGGTTTGTTCCGTCTGAAACAGGGCCAGCGAAGTCAACAACGGGTGGCGTAACGAGTTCATAGGCATCGTAGAGCTGAGAGGGATAATCGAGAGCACCCAACGGCCTCTCGGTATCGACGGCTGGATCCCACGTATTAATACGCTGATCGTTCAAAGTGTATTCTGAAACGATCGTCTCATTGTTTCGCCACGTATCCGTCAGCGGTATTGGGTTGTTATTTTCATCAAACTGCAACCATCCGCTTCTACGTTTGAAAATGGCGACGCGGGTCCCCGTATTTTCCATGACAATGTTCGATTCCAGCGTTCCCATCTGGTCACTGTTTCGGGTACTATTCGGATCGGTCATGGTCAGGCTCATCACCGTGTCTTCTCCATGAGACCCCGTTCCGACATCATCGTCGTAGCACAGCTTTACGCCGCTATCTCCACGGGACCAGCACATCTTCCCGCCGGCATTGCCGCTGTTGCTGGAGTTGTCGTTAGTATCAATGGTAAAACGCACGCCAAATTCGTCTTTGGTGTATTGATCCAGCGCGTCGAGGTTGCTAGCGATGCTGCTCAGTTCAACAGGCGTGGTTTTGTCTTGCTTACTCATTACCAGCTGCCAGTTGGACGAAGTGTTGGCGCGGTGCACAATCATGGCGTGCGAGACCGCAAAGCCGGATTTTGAGAACGCCTCGGTAAAATGGGGCGCATAGTCAGCGAAATGATAGTCGCTGTTCTTCTCTTCTTTTTTGAAGCGGACGATGACGTCCATGCGATTGATGTCATTTTCCCGCTCGGATTTGTCGAGCCCACCTGCAAAACCAATACGTTCGATTACCGCCGATGAGTTGGTTGCCACGTTGCGCATAAAGCACGGCAGGTACTCTTTCTCAAAAGCAAATTTTGATTTAAGCGACGTTTTACACTTCTCGCTTAAAAAGAGATAACGCTGTTGGTTAACTTTATTGTTCTTATTACCCCAGAGATAATAGTTATCCACGCTTCCCGTATCGGTATCATTAATTTCGTTAGTAATGCGGGAATGGTAGTCTTTGTATTCTGTCTTCTCACTGCTGTAAAGCGGGTTCTCTGCTTCATTCTCGTCGCCGACCAGCGCAATGGTGTCATCATCAATAAAATTCAGCACTCCTTTCATCTCTTCAGCAAGAGCATCTGCGACGTTCTGCTGAGCAATATTTTCGGCTTTGTTACGCGCATAATGGGTGTACATCACCATAATGCCGCCTGAAATAGCCAGCACGATAATGATTTCCAGCAAGCTGAAGCCTGAATCCTTTCTGATGCGCATAGTTAAAAACCTTTAAGAGCGATTAACAAAGCACCTCCGTATAAAGGAGGTGCTCACTAATATAATTACGCGTTCAGTAATTAATTATTTGCTGCCGAAGATAACGCCGTTGGATGCACCTTCGCCATCACAAACACCTGCCGCAGTGATGTCAGCAGCCTTGATTTCGCCAGAAATCATGGTTTTCAGGATTGCGCCAGATTTAGCCACGCTCAGGTTACGATCGTTAACGCTGGCGACAGTAGAACCGGCGTTAGCACCGCCCTGCAGAGTCTCAACGTAATCCCACTGGTTACCCATTTCTGAAACCAGGTTACGACACTCTTCAGTTTCCAGGCCGTTAACAACCAGTACAAAGGCTTTGTTCTGAGAACTGGTATTGTCGAGCTTGGCGTTTGTGATCTGGAATGCGTCGTTTGAAATGCCGTTGAAGGATTCGTCAGAAGAAATCTTACCCAGTTTTACCAGAGTAACAATTGGCGTATCCAGAGTAGATGTAGAAATGGTAGATTTAGTCAGACCAACGATGCCGCCGTTATCAGCAGGATAGCTACCTTCATCTTTAAACGCTTCCGTCATAGAAGTGCGGATGCTGTTCGCGTTGTTCTGAATGTCAGACAGATCCTGTGCGGTAAATGCACGCTGCGCCAGAATAACAACGCCTGCTGCAATAACGCCGATAATACCCAGTACAATGATGATTTCAAGCAGGGTAACACCGCGCTGCTTTCTCATCTCCTGTAATTTCGCAGCCTTGCGATTCATGTTTCCTTTCAGTTTCCAAACCAAAGCGTTCATTCTATTTCCCTTTAAATTATATTCTCAAGACCCTTTCCTGAGAACTCACGCATTATAGGAACGTGCTTCACAGTTTTAAACCTACGCCAATACACAATAGGAATAAATTTAGATTTAACGACGCAACCCAGTAAAATACGTGATAGAGAAATAATCAAACATTATTGACTTAATAAG
>NZ_JADBQL010000013.1:0-2887 GCF_014895905.1 Enterobacter cloacae complex sp. P15RS
TAATGAGCGGTAAACCGGCCGCCCGGATGGGCGACATGACAAAATACGGCGGACCCGTCGTTCAGGGCTCTGCGGGCGTGTTTATCGGCGCGCCCACCGGCGTGGCCTGCTCGGTGTGCCCCGGCGGCAGAACCTCCGGCAACCCGGTGAACCCGCTGCTGGGGGCCAAGGTCCTGCCCGGCGAGACCGATATCGCCCTGCCCGGTCCGCTGCCGTTTGTCCTCTCCCGCGCATACAGCAGCTACCGGACCGGAACGCCCGCGCCGGTGAGTGTTTTCGGCCCCGGCTGGAAAGCCCCCTTCGATATCCGCTTACAGCTTCGCGATGAGGAACTTATCCTCAATGACACCGGCGGGCGCAGCATTCACTTTGAGCCGCTGCTGCCCGGTGAAACCGCCTTCAGCCGCAGCGAGTCCCTGTGGCTGGCCCGCGGTGGCGTGGCCAGGCTGCATGAGAGCAATGCGCTGCATCTGCTGTGGCAGACCCTGCCGGAAGACCTGCGCCTGAGTCCGCATATTTACCTGGCGACCGGCAGCGCGCAGGGGCCGTGGTGGATACTCGGCTGGCCTGAGCGTGTACCGGGTGAGGATGAAGCGCTTCCTGCGCCGTTACCACCGTACCGGGTGCTGACCGGGCTGGCTGACCGCTTCGGGCGCACGCAACGCTTTCACCGGGATGCGGACGGGGAATTTGCCGGCAACATCACCGCCGTCACCGACGGTGCAGGCAGGAGCTTCCGGCTGGCGCTGACGACGCAGGCGCAGCGGGCAGAGGCCGCGCGTAAACAGGCGACCGCCTCCGGTATCCGCGCACCGGACTGGCCGCAGACGATGCCGGTCTCCGGCTACGGCGCAGACAGCGGCATTCGCCTTGAGGCGGTGTGGCTGACGCACGACCCGGAGTTCCCGGATAACCTCCCGGCGCGTCCCCTGGCCCGCTACACGTACACCCCGCGCGGCGAGCTTGCCACCGTGTATGACCGCAGCGACACACCGGTGCGCAGCTTCACTTACGATGATAACCATCCGGGGCGCATGACCGCGCACCGGCACGCCGGACGCCCGCAGACCACCTACCGCTATGATGCCGGCGGGCGGGTGGCGGAGCAGCATAACCCGGCGGGGTTAAGTTATACCTACGACTATCAAAAAAATGCCGTCGTCATTACCGACAGCCTGAACCGCCGGGAGGTGCTGCACACCGCAGGCGAAGGCGGGCTTAAGCGTGTCGTGCGGGAAGAAAAAGCCGACGGCAGTGCGGTTACGCGGGAATTTGATAACGCGGGCCGCATGGTGGCGATGACGGATGCGGCCGGGCGCAGAACCGTATACCGGCTGAATGCCGGCGCCGGGAATGTGACGGAAATTGTCCTGCCGGACGGCCGGTCCGTACGGTTCAGCTACAACGACCAGCTCCAGCTTATCGCCACCACCGGTACTGACGGCCTGCGCAGCCGGCAGGAATTTGACCGTCAGGGCAGACTGACGCAGGAAACGTCCCGTCACGGCGATATCACCCGCTATTTTTACGACAGCCCGGACAGTGAACGCCCCTCTGCCACCGAAGACGCCACCGGCAGCCGGAGGCATATGACGTGGAGCCGCTACGGGCAGCTGCTGACCCTGACCGACTGCTCCGGCTACCGGACCCGGTATGAATACAACCGCTTCGGGCAGGTGACGGCCATTCACCGGGAAGAAGGCCTCAGCCAGTACCGCACTTACGATGAACGGGGCTGGCTGGTCAGCCAGAAAGATGCCGCCGGCCACGACACCCGTTATGAGTACAGCCTGGCGGGCGACCTGACTGCCGTGGTTCACCCGGACGGCAGCAGGCTGACCACAGAGTATGACGCCGCCGGGCACCCGGTCAGCACCACCGGAGGCGGCCTGACGCGACGGATGGAGTATGACCCGGCAGGTCGCGTCACCCGGCTTGTCAATGAAAACGGGGCCGGCACCACCTTTACTTACGACCTGCTGGACAGGCTGGCGCAGGAAACGGGCTTTGACGGCAGGACGCAGCGTTATCAGTACAGCGTCACCGGACAGCTTGTCCGCAGCGAGGATGAAAGCCTCGTCACCCTGTGGCACTACGATGCGTCAGACCGTCTGGTATACAGAACGGTGAACGGCGAAGAGGCGGAGCGCTGGCAGTACTGTGAGCGCGGCTGGCTGGCGGCAGTCAGCCATCTCAGCGACGGGCACCGCGTCGCTGTTCACTACGGCTATGATGACAAAGGCCGGATGGTCAGTGAGACACAGACCGTCCACGCCCCACGGACTGATGAACGGCTGTGGCAGCACGTCACGAAGCACGGTTATCAGAACGGGCTGGCGAATAAAACGGTTCCCGACCACCTTCCTCCGGTGGAATGGCTCACTTACGGCTCCGGCTATATCGCCGGGGTGAAGCTCGGCGGCACGCCGCTGGTGGAGTTCACCCGCGACCGGCTGCACCGGGAGACGCAGCGAACCTCCGGTGCGTATGAGCAGAACACGCTCCACAGCGCCACCGGGCAGCTGCTGAGCCACACCTTCAGCGACCCGGCGCTGAACCGGGAATACGGTTATCACGACAGCGGGCATCTTGTAAATATCCGTGGCGCACGGGTGGAGGAAGAGTACCGCTATGACGATGCGGGCCGTCTCATCCGCGCCCGGCACCACGACCTGCTGCAACACCACGCCACCGACCCGGCGGGCAACCGCATTACAGACCGGGAACAGTACCCGGCACTGCCTGCGATGTGGCGGGATAACCGCATCGGCGAAGACGCACACTTTTTTTACCGCCACGATGAGCACGGACGGCTGACGGAAAAGGCTGAACGTCAGATACGCGACGGCGGCAGTTACGTACACCATTATCACTACGACAGCCAGCA
>NZ_JADBQL010000013.1:3005-3276 GCF_014895905.1 Enterobacter cloacae complex sp. P15RS
CAGGATGCGCCTGACGTGACATGGTACGGCTGGGACGGCGACAGGCTGACCACCACGCAGACGGAGACCCGGCGCATCCAGACCATTTACCTGCCGGGCAGCTTCACGCCGCTGGTCAGAACCGAAACGCAAAGCGCAGAGCTGGCAAAAGCAGCCCGCCGCACGCTGGCGGAGAAATTTCAGCAGGAGGCCGGCGTCATCTTCCCGCCGGAACTGGTGGCGCGGGTGGATAACCTGGAAGCGGAGCTACAGCGCGGGGAGCTCAGCGAGG
>NZ_JADBQL010000013.1:3542-43996 GCF_014895905.1 Enterobacter cloacae complex sp. P15RS
GATTGATGGGCGGGTGGAATGTTTACAATTACTCGTTAGATCCGATCATAGTTACAGATCCCCTAGGGTTGTCTCCAACGACTTTTGGCACTTTTTTTGGCCCGGCAATGCAGGGGACATTCCACGGAGTTGATTCAGTTTCTTATTTACCCGAAAGCGAACGACAATCAACACTAAATGATTTTTCTAAACTGCAAGGGATGTACAATCCTTTATCAGAGTATGTGTTTGGGTGGATGGTGGGGGCACCACTCGTTTCATCTTTAGCTATTTTTGGGCCTGCAGCATCAGCAGGTAAAGTTATCTCAAATAGTTCTGTCTCATGTGTAGCTAATTTGACATATCAATATGTAGAAAATGAGGAGATAAATTTCAAAGATACATTTTGGGCTAGTTTGACAGGGGCTTTATCGCCTGGTAGATCGATTATAGAAAACAGCCTAATAGCCATGGGCACAACTTATCTTAACAAAGGCGACACTCCTGGGGCCGTTACTGGTGCAGGACTGGGAACAGCAGTAAGTGGATTGTTGGGGAAGGTTCCTTTTTTATCCAACATATTTGGCGATTATGCTTCTGGTCTCGTTTCGGAAGGTGTAGGTGATAACATCGAAAAGGCTAATGGAGAAGGCGGTAAAAAATGAATGTAAAATCTTTGTTTACGAATGAACATAAAGTTAATATTGTTTTTTTTGTGGTGTCGTATATGGCAACAGTGTTTTCTTTATCTTTGATTACTGTAGTGACAGTAGTTATTATAAACTACATTAACCGTCATTATTTAGTATTTGATATTGGTTTTGCAATTAAGGCAATAAAAATGTTATCAATTGCTGGCTTATTTGCTTTTACATGGAGTGCTGTAACTACTTATAATGACAGAAAGAAATGCATTAATGTTGCTTTGGGGTTGATGAATCAGTATAACACCTTCAATATTAATTCCGATTCCGGAGAGGAAGCTGGAAATATAAGGAATGCCATAATAAAAATGGACTTGGGAAGGAATTTCTACGGATTAATGGCTGGTTTTATTGTCAATGATATTGATACAAGGGTTAAGGGTATTAATATTAAAGAAATGAATTATTATCTTTCCTGCGAGGTAAAATATAAAACGGGCGAGAAGGATAGATTTAAGCTGAAATTTTCAGCCATCAATGGCGCTGATCCTGTGCTGAAAAGTATAATTTTTTGACGCCTGATTGTATTGCCCTGCTTTATAGAGAAGGGCAGCGGTGCTGTTGTTGACAGCGCCATGCTTCATGGCCTGAAAGAAGCGCCTGATGAACTCAGGATGGCCGCTTACCCCTGTTTTGGTCTCGTAGCCAATAGTACGCAGCGCCATTATAATGGTGTTTTCGCTCATCGGTTTGTACAGCGAATGGGCACCCGTAATGTCTATAATCAGCTTCGGCAAAGCGAGAATAAATACCACAAGCGTGAACAGTAGTAGATACTATAACGTACAGGCCATGAGCATTGGCTAACTTATAGGATTATTCAAAAGAGATTTGTAGAGCGGATATGGGAATCAGACAACATAATGGGCCACTACATTCATCAAACTGAATGCCCCGTAATCTGACCCAGGATTTTTCCAGATGCGTACAGAGAAAAGGGTACGCACTGATATGGTTTTTATGCTAACTCCCTGAAAATAAAACTTATAGAAACAACATAAGAAGCATAAAAAGATGAAAGGTGGTGCCTGTCTTGGGAACATTCAATTCCTTACTAATTTATTTCTATCATAAATTTTCCTGCTACTTATTGTTAAGACCCTACGTGTGCTCCGCATTTTTGCTGTTAAATCATAATGATGGATTGGTAATCAAGAAAGTAGTTCGGTTTGAACCTTTGGTACGATTCCCTTTCTAAGATCGTAGAACGTAAAGACTTTTTCATCGCCTGCCTCCTGATCTAATTGTGAAACAACCCAATGTTTAAAAAGAATTTTAGGTGTACTATCCACGGGTTATTTTATGTTCAGGGAGGTATCATGCCACAACTGCTTCGCATCATTCTTATACACACTCACCTGCCTGGCGTTGTTGAAATTCAACTGGATCAGCATACCAATATTTGTGGAACTAATGCTTCCGGAAAAACAACTCTGCAACGCCTCGTCCCGGTCTTCTACGGTGAACAGCCCAATAAAGTCGTACCAAGAACGCGCAAGAAGTTCGACGAATTTTATCTCCCTTGTAGCAATAGCTATATCATTTATGAATTCCAGCGAGAAACGGGCGACAATTGCCTGGTTGTCTTGACGGGTAAAAGTGAGGGAGGTGTTGAATATCGTTTTGTTCGCGCGCCTTATCATCCAGACTTTTTCCTTCGCTATACGGAGGATGGCGCGAAAGGACTGAGTTATAACGAATGGTCTGCTCAGATGCGCAACCGGGATGACGTCTCAGTTTCCGCCAAAATAGGTTCAACCAATGAGTACCGTAGCATCATTCAAAATGATGTCGCGTCATTACGCGGCAATTCGACGGAGACGATGAGGCTTCGTCGTTTGGCGGCATCGTTTAGTCTGGTAAGTGGTAATCATAAGCTCAGGCATATTGAGAAATTAGTGAGCGCCGTTCATGCCGGTGAAGGCAAGATGGAAACGCTCAAAACCATGCTGGCGGCGATTTTTGCCGATGATGGCGTGACGCTCCCGCAAACAAAAGTAAAAAGCGGCTTTGCGCGGGAATGGATCCAAAAAATGCGCCAGTCGCTGCGCTACGATAAATTACAACAGGAGTTTGAGTTCATACAGCACCTGGGTCTCAAGTTGGATGATACAGAGGCACAGCTAGCCGCGCTCCAACCCTTGTTAAGAAATGATGAACAAATCCAGAAGCAGAAACGCGCGGATGCAGAGCAGTTGCTTCACCAGCGTCGTGGGGAGCTTGTTCAATTAGAGGATAGCTTTAATCAACAGCGTAATGCACTGAATGATAGGTTAAGCGAAACGCAAAGCGACCTGAAAACGATTCAGGCATGGCTGGATCATGTCCAGAATCAATACGACTGTTATGAACGCAAAGAGATACGCCTATTACAGACACACATGGAAGAGTTACCTCAATGGCGCGAGGCGCTTTCTGTGCAAAGCGAACAATTCCAGCTTATGCAGGAGCTGGTTGGTGAACTTTCCCGAGAATTTGAACAGCACAAAGCAAAACTAAAAGAGAGTGTTTACCGCCAGGAACGGCTGACCCAACAAAAAATTCAGGACTGCCAGCGGGAAAAAGAGGCGGTCAGGAATAAATCTGACAGTCAGAAAGAGATACTTTGGCAGCGCTTCGAAGAGCGAAAACAACAGCAGGAAAATCACTACGGTGAACAACTGGAGAAGATTTCAGGCGATCGAATGGCTGTTAGCATTGAGCTTAAACATTCCCAGTTAACAGTTCAAGAGCATGAAGAGCGCCAGTTTGCTGAGCTACGCATTGAGCAAGCTCAGGAGCGATTATTGCAACTGACTGAGCAGCGACAAAATGCACTGACAACGCTGTCTGAGGCTCGTATAAAGCAAGATAGTGTAGAGCAACAGCTGCACAACGCCCGTGCTAACTTACATCAGACTGAAGAACAACTGCTGCGGCTGCATCGTCAGTTGGATCCTGAACAGGGTACTTTACGTCACTTTCTGCGTTTACATTATGAGGGCTGGGAACAGAATCTGGGTAAGGTTCTGAATGAAAATCTGCTGGAACGCAAAGATTTGCTACCAGAAACAGGCGAGCTGTCGGAATCGCTGTACGGCCTGCAACTGGATTTAAGCGTGTTAGATATGCAGGATTTTGCGCAAGATGAGGCTTCAATTCGACACAGTCTTGATAAGGCAGAGCAAACCAGAGCCCGTGCTGAAGAAGTGAAGAACATGGCCGAAGCCACTTTTCAGGAGCATCATCAGAACGTTAACCGTTTGAAATCGCAAGCGGAGGAGTGTGAAAGGCAACATCAGCGTCAAAGCCGGGAAGTTGTCTATGCTCGCGATGCTCGATCGCGTTTAATCGCAAAGCATGATGCGCTGGAGCAACAACGTCGGCAGGAAAAACGTGCCCTTTTAAGCGCTTTAGACAAAGCACATGCCGAATTAACGCAGCAGAAAGAACAAGATATTGGTGCGTTGACGGAAGAATATAATACGCAAACCTTACAATTAAATATTGACTTGCAAAGTGAGCAGCAGCTTATTGATGAGAAGATTGAGGAACTGTCTAGCCAGATAAATAAAAAATACGCCGATATGGAGGAGCAGATTAAGATCTTCCAGCAGGCGATGGACGATAATTTAGCGAAGAAGGGAATTGATCCCCGCGAAGTCAAAGTACTACGGCAGCGTATTGAAACGCTTAAAAAAGAGATTCAGGAAGTGGAGTCTCGTCGGGATGAGTTAACCGAATGGCTGCGTTTTATCAAAGTTGATTACGGGACGTTGCGCCAGGAACAACAGAATAAAGAAAGTGCACTCTCTCAACAAAATCGTGAACTGTTGCAGAAAAAACAGCAAGTACAGGCAGAGTATCAGAATAAAAAAGACAGGCTTAATAATGAGAAAAAAGAGTATGAGATGCAGATACGACAGGCCAGTGAGTTTGTCGGTCAGTTAAAAATATTACTGGATCGATTATCACCTTTGCCTTTGGCCGAAATGATTCCGACTCATATTGACGCAGCTGCTGATATTGATGAACGTATGTCACGTACCAGCGATATGCTGGAGCAACACGCCAGCGTGACCCGCACGCTGGAGAGCAAACTGAATGAGTTTAAGTCACACTTTAATCAGGATGCTGACCCTACTTTCCTTGAATTATTGGACTCTGAGATTGTTAAATTACCCGACCCTTCAAGGACCCGGCAGCAGTTGCCAATACTCGAGAAACTACTACAGCTTCTTAAAGATAAACAGCAACAATTGCTGGAGATGGGAGAAAATATCGGTGGCGATCTGAAAAAATTCTTTGATGTTTTCAGTGATATTAATCGCCGGATTTCGCAACAAAGTCGACGCTTAAGCGATGCGGTTACCGACGATTTACAACTGGAAGGCATCAATAAATCAGAGGTTCGCATTTTATCGACTATCGACCAATTACGATTCTGGAAACCATTAAAGCGCTTCGCTAAAAACTATAGTGACTGGCGCTCGTCTGGTCAGCAAATTCCTCCCGAAAGCTATTTGAATGCCCTTATGGATGTGGTTGAGCTGCTTCATGCCGATGAGCGTTTCACTATGGAATCGTTATTAAACCTCGAACTTCATCTTAATGAAGGAGGGGAAGATATTGTCATCAAAAACGATCGCCAACTACTGGAAGCATCAAGCCACGGTATGGCCTATCTGATCTTGTGCAAATATCTTTTAGCGTTCACGCGTTTGTTAAGGGGTAAATCAGACGCCGTTATTCACTGGCCTATTGATGAAATCGGCACGCTGGCCTACCACAATGTGGAGAAATTATTTATTGCCTGTAGCAATAATAATATTGTGATTGTAGGCGCTTTTCCGAATGCGGAGTCTGATGTGTTAATGCTGTTTAAGCATCGTTATTTGCTTGATGCCGATCAGCTTGAGCCGACTCAGCGCAGGCTGAAAAGGATTCAGCCGAAAGTGAGCCGCCTGGCTGCCCGACTGGCGCAGATGGAACAGGAGGCAATGTAATGCTGGAACATGGACCTTTAATCAAAAGGCTGCTGACAGGGGAATTTATTTGTCGTATCAACGACCCGGATGCTTATCGTCATTTACAGGATGAGAGTACCCGGCAAGCGATGGATAGCTATTTGCGCCCTCTTAATTACAGAATTGTCAGTAATGAAACGCAAACTGTCTATTATGCGGGCTTTTGTGAGATGAATCGCGATACCCGAAGCCAGCTTATGAATCAGTTTAAGGACATCATCTTCTCTCTGCTGCCTCTGCTTGAGTGGTTACAGCTCATACAGGAGACGCAAGGGCGGGAGAGTACGCTGACAGCCGGCGACTACATCAGGTTGTCGGAAATTATGACGCGTGTAGAGGATAATCAGAGCCTGCAACAGCGTCTGAATCAGCTTTCCAGCGATCGTTTTTTCAATTGTAAGAGTGATTCCATTGATCTTCAGCTCAAGCAAATTTTCCGACGTTTGAAAGAGCATGGTTATGTCAGACAACCTAACGCCGAGCAACAGATATTTATTGCCACCGGGAAAATTGATTATTTGATTGACGTGATCCGATTTATCCGTGATGAAGAGCGTTTACCGGTTGAAGATACACCGCCTGTTCAGCAGGAGCTTTTATAATGGCACAGGATATTTCTCCGTTATCCGGTCTGTTTAAAAACGGTGCTGAACGGTTGGCATTATTAGGAAAACACCATCACGTCTTAATGAAGGGTTATGTCGATGGGTTTATTAATGAAACGGCTTTTAGCGACCAGGCATTAAAAAAGCTGATCGCTGCGCGTATTGTGTGGCGTCCTGATGAGCAACAGCCGCTGATGTTACGCCCGTTGGTGAGCGAACTTATCGCCAGTATGGTTGCTGATGAGAGCCGACGGCAGATTAATGCGGATGTAGCAGAAAAGCTGGAGCAGATCCGCAATAAGGTGCAGGCCTGGCGCGATGCTTATTATAAAGGCGATTATAGTATTGCTGAACGGCAAATGCAGAGGCTGACTGAGCTCGTTCACGATCTCAGCGGGCAATTTGAAGAGGCCATCGACAGCCTCTGGCATCGTCTGAATAATGACTTCGGTTTCGTCAGCAGTCTGAATGAAAAAATTAACGAGAATGCGCGGGCGCAAAACCAGGTTCGTCGATTGCTTGATGGACTAGATTTGATCGTTTTCGAAGAATTGATCGAGTTTGCTGAAAATAATAGTTCACTGCGCAAATTATTAGTGAGCCAGTTACAATTGCGTGTAAGTCTTCACCATAGTTCACTACTGGCCGTTCAGCAGCGACTGGTGGATCTGATGGCTAAATTTCGCCAACAGCAGTCACGTACATTGTTAGTGACGAATATGGCTGCTTTTTTGCGCCAGCATCCACAATATCAACCCGCCAGCTACCCTGAACGCCGGGAAGTGCCGGATATATTCAACATTGCGGCTTCACTTTCACTGCAAGCCTCCATTTCGCTCGACAGGCCCGTGGATCGACAAGTGATGGCGGAGATGTTACTCGCTTTGCCTCGGGCATCGGTCATGCTTCCGCCTGTGCCAAAAAGTGCGGGCTCAGTAATACCTCCCATTGATGAGGAGGTCGCTGCTCGTCAGATTGCGCTTAAAATGGATGTTGAGGACTTATATGTTTTCGCTGCCGGGCAATCAGGGCCGGTGAGCGCGCTGCATTATCTGACGGAAAATCATCTGAACTGGGACAGTGAGCTATGGCTTTACCAGGTTATTACGGAATATCAATCATTGCCGTTAGCGGATAAGCCGCGATTCTGGCTGCGTTGTGATGAGTGTCAGGCCAGCCCGGTAAACGATCTGCGTATTATATCGGATGTGAGTATTGGCGTGAGGGTAAAATGACAGAAGCAGAACCGCTATCGTATAACGCGCTCGTCTGGCTGAAAAAGCTTGATCACCGGCTGAAAGCGAAAAATTGCGAGAAGAAAAATACAGACGGTAAAATCGTGATTCAGGTTTTGCGTTGGTGTACTGCGCTGGATTTGATTCCGACTAACAGTTTATTGCTGCCTGATTTCATTTTTACAATGGCATTGCTGAATAAGATTTCAGAGACCCAGCAACGTCTCAAACAGGCAAATTTTCGTGACGATATTAGCGAACAAAATCGTATCGAGAGTGCGCAGTTAAGCGACCAGGAAATTAAAGCGGCGGGAATTCGACCACAGCAGCATCGGGTACTGCTCCATCTTAATCAGCCCTTAGTCAGTGAGTTGGGGATGACTATTAAGGTTGTCGATACGGATTGGCGTAATATTGCGCTGACACAGTTTGATGTTCTTATTGTGGTGGAGAATCAGGATTGTTTCTACCATCTGGCGCTTTTTGACTATTCCCAATGCGACTTCCATTCGCCCCTGATTATTTACCGTGGCGATCGGGCATATAGCAAGGGGGCTGTTGCGTTGAAGCGTTACTGGTTGAAAACAGGGAAAACTGCGATCTATTTTGGCGATTTTGACCCGAAGGGGGTCAGTATCGCGATGAATGAAGGTTATCATTGTATGCTATTACCTTCGCCAGATTCGGTGTTAAAAAAATCCTCTCCAGTGATGTTTCCTGATGTGCAGTTAAAATTCTTACCTGAATTATTAAAAGGTGAAATACATTGCCATTTTCGTGACTATCTGTTGGTTTTGGAAAAACATCAGGCACTGAGGCAGCAAAAAATGCAGGGTGAAATTTTGAAAATGGTTATGTTGAATGCATCAGATTGAAATATTTTGTTGTTTGCCGTGTATTTTTATCTGATGAGCAGGCCTTTAACCTACAAATGTCCCTGCAACCACTCCGTCACGCGCTCAACATTTAAAACACGTAACCAATACTCCTGCGTCAGCAATGTCTTTGGTAAATACTCATCATATTTTTCGAGGCACTTTTCAGCGATGCTTTTGGCAAGACGGGATTCGGAAGACAAACCTTCCAGAAGTGCGCTGGATAACGCCTGTTTAACCTCCGAGATCGTAGTTTTTTCTACTTCAACCACACCAGCAAATGAGCCCGCCTTGAAATCGCGCAGGAAAAGCAATGCCGACAGCGTGTTTACGGTTTGATCGCCCAGCCAGGGAAGAGTGTAGATATGCAGCTCTGCTGAATAAAACATTCCAAAGGCAGATTATTATTGTGAAAACAGCGCCGCCCTTCATCAAACAGGTTTCTGCCCGTGGTATCGGCAAAATTGGCCTTGCGATCGCCAACGGTAATGCGATAGTCGCCCTCCCGATAAATGGTGAGCATTTCCTGGCGGACAACATCATGAATGAACATCCCTTGTCCGCCAAATAACGGCGGCTGCCCGCCCTTTGTCGCCTCGATATAGATGACTTTTTTATCACTATTGTATCGGTTTACTTCCAGCGTCGACCGCCAAAAATAATGTGTAGGTCAGGCATCAGTCGTGAATCAACGGGAATGGAGCCCAGTGTTTTGTTCCCCGCCACAATACGAAACTCTTCCGGCGTGCTGAACACTGCATAAAAGGTATATTGATTCACCTGTCGTTTGCCTTCGACGCCCAGAACCAGTCCACCGCTTGATAGCTGGGTCAGAAACTGGTGCTCCCCCATATGCTTCAATAACGTTTTGAAGTCATCGATTCTGACTTTTTGAAATCGCCCTTGTTGGCATAGCTGCGACCAGATCTGATCGGCACGCAGGCCTCCCCACTGTACCACGATCGCCAGAATTTGATGGGACAGGGTGGAAGAGTGCATACGCCGGGCATCGGCGGGCTCAAACCATTTGCTTCATGAGATAAACCTGCCGGCACTGGAAGCAGGGGCGTATCACGTTGCTGAATCAGCCCAAAAGCAAAAACCCGCCTCAAGGGCGGGTTTTCTGAATAGTGGTGCCCGGACTCGGAATCGAACCAAGGACACGGGGATTTTCAATCCCCTGCTCTACCGACTGAGCTATCCGGGCAACGGGGCGCATTAAACCCGATCCGCCCTCCGACGTCAACGAAATTTATTGCTTTCGGTGCAGACTGCACACTCTCTCACCATTTCGCCGCAAACTTAAGCGAAAAAGTGCGTCCAGAGCGCGGAAAGCGGCATGGCGAGCAACAGGGCAGGGAGCATGTTCACCACTGCAAACATTTTGATGCCACAGATGCGCAGCCCTGTCGCCAGCAGCAACAGGCCGCCGACGGCAGTAAAGTCTGCCATCATCGCGGGCGTCGTCAGCGGCAGGATCAGCGTGGCGCAGGTGGCCAGCGCCAGCTGAATCAGCAGCATTGGCACGCAAATCGCGGCGACGGCGATGCCGAGCGTAGTGGCAAAAATGGTGGCGGTGAAGAAATCCAGAAACGCTTTCGCAATCAGTATGCTGGGATCGCCGGTCATTCCTTCCTGCATCGAACCGAATATCCCCGTACCGCTGGCGCAGAACAGAATAACGATCGCAACGTAGTTTTGAATAAACGACTCGTGCGTGCCGTGCTTCGCCTTGCCCGGTCGGGCAATCAGGTTTTTAGCTTTGCCTACCGCGCTATTTATGCCTCTTTCCAGATAGCAAAATTCGCCAATCAGCGCGCCGAGCAAGGTTGCCAGCACCATTACCGGCAGGTTGGCGCACTTCACCACTAAAAGGATACCAATCCCCAGCGACGCCAGGCCAAAAATGGAGGGCATGGAGACGCGAATACGCTCCGGCAACCGCTGGCTCAATACTGCCCCAAGTACACCGCCCAGCAGTACAGCTCCCGCATTGATAAAGGGTCCAATTACCACGTTTAACTCCTGTTATTTAAGCACTGGCATTGCATGATTATGGCACGTTCAGCCCTGATTATGGTTAGCTTTGGGAGGCGTAATGCATACTGATTCCTTCTTGCGCCTGAAAATGAAAGGTGACATGATTGCGCGAATTTTCTCCTTCCTGTCTCACCGTTCGGTGAGGGTATTTGCGCTTATGAAAACCATGAAAATTGCCGTCAGCCGTGAGCTGGTATCCAAAGTTTCTACGCACCGTGAAAAGGTGACGCTGGATAACACCGATTTCACTGATGTGGCGGCAGTCGTCATTACGGTGGTTGAAAGCTACAGCGGCATTCTCGCGTTGCTGAAGCGTACGGGCTTTCAGCTACCGGTGTTTATGTTCTCGCATGAGCCTGGAGAGGTGCCTGATGGCGTCACGGCGATTATCTCGGGTAAAGCGCAGGAGTTCCTGGAACTGGAATCCGCCGCCTGCCGGTATGAAGAGAACCTGCTGCCACCCTTTTTTGACACCCTGAGCCAGTATGTCGCAATGGGGAACAGCACCTTTGCCTGTCCGGGTCACCAGCACGGGGCTTTTTTCAAAAAACACCCGGCAGGGCGACAGTTCTATGATTTCTTCGGTGAGAACGTGTTTCGCGCCGATATGTGCAATGCCGACGTGAAGCTCGGGGATTTGCTGATCCACGAGGGTTCTGCCAAGCACGCGCAAAAGTTCGCGGCGAAGGTGTTCAACGCGGATAAAACCTACTTCGTGCTGAACGGCACGTCGGCTGCCAATAAAGTGGTGACCAATGCGCTGCTGACCCGTGGCGATCTGGTGCTTTTCGACCGCAACAACCATAAATCTAACCACCACGGCGCGCTGATCCAGGCGGGCGCCACGCCGGTGTATCTTGAGGCCGCGCGTAATCCGTTTGGTTTTATCGGCGGAATCGATGAACACTGCTTTGATGACGCGTATCTGCGGGATCTGATCCGCGAGGCGGCGCCGGAAAAGGCCAACGAGGCCCGCCCGTTCCGCCTGGCGATCATTCAGCTTGGCACCTACGACGGCACGATCTACAACGCCCGTCAGGTGATCGACAAGATCGGCCACCTGTGTGACTACATTCTGTTTGACTCCGCCTGGGTGGGCTACGAGCAGTTTATCCCGATGATGGCAGAAACGTCTCCGCTTCTGCTGGAGCTGAACGAGAACGATCCGGGAATTTTTGTTACCCAGTCGGTACACAAGCAGCAGGCCGGGTTCTCGCAAACGTCGCAGATCCATAAAAAGGATAACCATATTCGCGGCCAGTCGCGTTTCTGTCCGCACAAGCGTCTTAATAATGCGTTCATGCTACACGCCTCTACCAGCCCGTTTTACCCGCTGTTTGCGGCGCTGGACGTGAACGCCAAAATCCACGAGGGCGAAAGCGGGCGCAGGCTGTGGGCAGAGTGCGTCGAGCTGGGCATTGAGGCGCGCAAGGCCATCATCGCCAACTGCCATATGATCAAGCCGTTTATTCCGCCGATGGTGGCAGGGCGGCCTTGGCAGGATCACCCCACGCAGGTCATCGCCAGCGAGCGTCGCTTCTTTAGCTTCGAGCCGGGGGCAAAATGGCACGGTTTTGAAGGCTATGCTCGCGAGCAGTATTTCGTCGATCCGTGCAAGCTGCTGCTGACCACGCCGGGCATTGATGCGGAAACAGGTCACTATACCGATTTCGGCATTCCGGCGACCATTCTCGCCCACTACCTGCGCGAAAACGGCATTGTGCCGGAGAAGTGCGACCTCAACTCCATCCTGTTCCTGCTGACGCCAGCGGAGAGCGAGGAGAAGTTAATGCAGCTGGTGGCGATGCTGGGACAGTTCGAACAGCATATTGAAGACGACACGCCGCTCGCGGATGTGCTGCCGACTATCTATCAGAAATACCCGGTGCGTTACCGCGACTACACGATCCGTCAGCTGTGCCAGGAGATGCACGATCTCTACGTCAGCTTTAACGTGAAGGATCTCCAGAAGGCGATGTTCCGCCAGGAGAGCCTGCCCGCCGTAGTGATGAACCCGCAGGATGCCAACCAGGAGTACATTCGCGGGAACGTAGAGCTGGTGCGTATTCGTGACGCTGAAGGGCGCATTGCCGCCGAAGGCGCGCTGCCATATCCGCCGGGCGTGCTGTGCGTGGTGCCGGGCGAAGTCTGGGGCGGGGCGGTACAGCGTTACTTCCTGGCGCTGGAGGAGGGCATTAATATGCTGCCTGGCTTCTCGCCGGAGTTGCAGGGCGTGTACAGTGAGAAGGATGCGGACGGGATCAAGCGGCTGTATGGGTACGTATTGAATGTTTGAACGTAGGCCGGGTAAGCGTTAGCGCCACCCGGCGAGTTGCTACAATACTGCGTCAGGCTTCTGCGCGGCGGTACATCCTTCTTGGATGCCCAATCTTCCCGTACAGCATCTCCACCGTCAGAAAACCCACCTCCACGCAGTGTTCCAGATAGCGCCGGGTGGTGGTTTTACTCAGGCCCGTCTCGCTCACCACCTCATCCACCGTAAAGCAGTGCGCCGCCTTGCTGTTGAACAGCGTTTGCACCCGCGCCAGCGTGTTCTCCTCTATCCCTTTGCTGCCGTTGTCCAGACGATAGTTTTTCGCCTGTAGCTGATAGAGTGAATCCACGTTCTGCTGGTCGACAATCTTCCAGACGCGCTGCTGCTCGGCAAACTGCACAAAACGCTCCAGCGACTGGCTCAGGCGCTTCCAGGATACCGGCTTGAGGATGTAGTCGAACGCGCCGTTACGAATGGCCTGGCTACAGGTGTCCATATCGCTGGCGGCGGTGATGAAAATCACCGAGCAGTTGGCGCGGGCGAGCATCGGGTTGCTGATAAGGGTGATGCCTTTGCCGTCCGGCAGGTAGTTATCCAGCAGCATCAGCTTCGGCTGTTTGCTCTCCAGCTGTCGCTGCGCGTCGGCCAATGACGCGGCAATCCCCACCAGCCTCAGGCGCGGATGTTTACCGATAAGCTCCGCGTGCAGTTGCGCCAGTTCGTTCTCGTCTTCAACAATCAGTACGTCGATAAGTTCATGTTGCATAGTCGGTATCTTCCAGTTCCTGTGCGGGGTGCCGGGCCGTTCCCGTGGCGGGAATAAACAGTGAGAAAATGGCACCGCGTGGGGTGTTATCGGCAACTTCAATTGCGCCGCCAGCCTGCGTAACGTAGCTTTCAATCAGATACAGGCCTATACCATGATCGCCGCGCGTTTTGGTGGTGATGCCGCGCTCAAAGATCCGGTCGCGGATCGCCGGTGTGATGCCGACGCCCTGGTCGGCGACTTCAATAATCAATTCCTGCTCGTTCAGCTTTATCAGCACGTCTACCGGTGCATGCGGGAGCGGGGCGCGCTGGGTCGCTTCGATGGCGTTATCCAGCAAATTTCCGATGATCGAGACAAGTTCCGATTCGAGCAGCGGCAGGAACGGTTTATCTACCCGGCAGGCCGGATCGAAACTCAGCTCAACGCCTTTCTCACGGGCGCGGGCGGCTTTTCCAAGCAGCAAACCGCACAGCGTCGGGGAGCTAAAGCGGGACGAGATAAAGTCCAGCAGCTCCTGAGCGTGTTCCGACTGCGCCTGTATGTAGCGGATCGCCTCGTCATAACGGCCCATATGCAGCAGGCCGGACAGCGTGGTCATGCGGTTCAGCTGTTCGTGGCGCATGATGCGCAGGTTATCAACGTAGCGCTTCACCTGGCTAAGCTGGGCGCTGAGCGAGTCGATCTCGTTGCGATCGCGAAAGGTGATCACCCAGCCCTGCAACGCATCTTCCAGCATGATCCGCACCCGGCTGGCAATGACCGTGAGATCGTTAAAGCGACAGATCTCATCGTGAGTGTCTTTCGCAAGCATGGTCTGCGCGTTAAAGAACGGGACGGGTGCGATCACCTGGCTAATGTGCTGACCGCGCAGTTCGCGGGCGGGCTGACGTAAGCCTAATAATTTACGCGCCGCCTGGTTGATCACTTCGATGCGCAGGTCGTCATCGATGGCAATCACCCCTTCATAAATGGATTCCATCATCGCCTTTTGTTGACGCACCAGCAGGCCGATTTCGCGTGGTTCCAGAGAGAATATCTGCTTCTTAATGCTGCGGGTGAAGAACCAGGAGAAAATAAACAGGGCGATAAGCAGCAGCACGGCGGCAATCAGGATATTGACCACCTTGTTGACGGTGATGGTGTCCAGATAGCTTGTGAGATAGCCCACCGAAACAATCCCCACCACCTGCCCGGCATCATTAAAAATAGGGGCTTTGCTGCGTAGCGAAATGCCTAACCCGCCCTTGCGGATGGTAATGGTGCTTTTGCCGTGTAATACCTCGTCGTTGTCCCCGCCAACCAGCGTTTTGCCCACCCGGTCAGCAAACACGGAGTGAAAAAGATGCAGCCCTTTATTGTCACCAATCACAATAAAACTGGCGTCGCTGTGGGCGGCTATTTTCTGCATAAAGTCATGGATGCTCTGGATATCCTTTTGTTCGACTTCTTTTCGCAGAGTGGGAATAAGCGCTATCTCTTCAGCCTGTATTTTTGCGCGCGCGCTCATTTCCTGATAAAGCTGCCTGCCGACGTCGACATAATAATATCCGCCCAGTAATGCGAACAGCACTGAAAAAAAGGCGACCAGCGAAATAAACAGCTTGATCTGAAACGATACTTTCATAACTATCACGCAAGGTATCAACAGGTTGGCTGAATATATCATCTTTTAACGCCAGGATGCCCGCTTTGCCGAAAACTTGTGATCCCTTGCACAGCACGGTCTGTAAAAGATTTTTCCGAAAGTCTCATTCTCTGAATGCTAACTGAATAAATGTTATTTCTTTGTTCGGTTAGGAAAAGAAACCATAAAAACCACGGTAATAAATAAGGCGTAAATCACATTAAATAATAGAAACCATTAAAACCATAGCGGCCATTAAAACTTCGCCTTTAATATGTCATCCCTCACATAAAGTAAGCCTTTGTGACTCTAAGCTGAACGCACAAAATAACTAAGGGGCTTATTATGAGCACAACTGACGATTCATTCTCTGTTACCCACGACCCGATTGATATTCAGCGGCCATCCCTCAAGGAGCGCTGGTGGCATATTATGGATACCTGGAAAATCGGCATTATTCCTTTGCCGCTGTTCGTTCTGGCGGGCGCGCTGATTGCGATTGATTGTCTGGGCGGAAAGCTGCCGAGCGACATCGTGGTCATGGTGGCCACGCTGGCCTTCTTCGGCTTTGCCTGCGGCGAATTTGGCAAACGCCTGCCGATTGTCGGCAAGCTCGGCGCGGCGGCGATTTGCGCCACCTTTATCCCTTCCGCGCTGGTCTACTACGGTCTGCTGCCGGACGTGGTGGTGGAATCCACGACCAAATTCTACAAATCCACCAACATTCTCTACCTCTATATCTGCTGCATCATCGTCGGCAGCATCATGAGCATGAACCGCACCGTGCTGATCCAGGGCTTCCTGCGCATCTTCTTCCCGATGCTGTGCGGTGAAATCGTCGGCATGATTGTTGGCATGGGCGTGGGGCTGGCGCTGGGCCTTGAGCCGTTCCAGATCTTCTTCTTTATCATTCTGCCGATCATGGCGGGCGGCGTCGGGGAAGGGGCGATCCCGCTCTCCATCGGCTATGCCACCCTGCTGCATATGGACCAGGGCGTGGCGCTTGGCCGCGTGCTGCCGATGGTGATGCTCGGCGGTCTGACGGCGATCATTATTTCCGGCTGCCTCAACCAGCTCGGGAAACGCTACCCGCACCTGACCGGCGAAGGCCAGCTGATGCCTAACCGCGCGAATGCGGATACCACCGTCTCTCAGCCTGCGTTCTCCGGTAAGGCGGACGTGACCACTATCGCCTCCGGCGCGCTGCTGGCGGTGCTGCTGTACATGCTGGGCATGCTCGGCCACAAGCTGATTGGCCTGCCTGCGCCCGTTGGCATGCTGTTTATGGCGGTGCTGGTGAAGCTCTGCAACGGCGCTTCTCCGCGTCTGCTGGAGGGTTCCCAGGTGGTGTACAAATTCTTCCAGACCTCCGTGACCTATCCAATCCTGTTCGCCGTTGGCGTGGCAATTACCCCGTGGCACGAGCTGGTCGCGGCGTTCACCGTCAGCAACCTGCTGGTGATTATCAGCACCGTGTCTGCGCTGGTGGCGACCGGATTCTTCGTCGGTAAAAAAATCGGTATGCACCCGATTGATGTCGCCATCGTCTCCTGCTGCCAGAGCGGGCAGGGCGGTACCGGCGACGTGGCGATCCTGACCGCAGGCAACCGCATGAGCCTGATGCCCTTCGCCCAGATTGCTACCCGTATCGGCGGCGCGATTAACGTCTCTGTCTCACTGCTGATTCTGGGCAACTTCCTCGTCTAAGTATTCAGGAAAAAACAATGAAACTCGCAAGCTTTTTATACCAGGGAAAACGCAGTTACGGCATCGTTCAGGCCGAGGGCGTGATTGATTTAGGCCGCCGCCTGGGCGACCGCTACGGCGACCTTAAAGCGCTGTTGCAGGGGAACGGTCTGGCGCAGGCCACCCGTTTTCTGAACGACGCGGTGGACGTGCCGCTGAACGCCATCACCTTCTTGCCGGTGATCGTGCAGCCGGAAAAAATCCTCTGCGTGGGCATGAACTACGCCGACAAGCGCAAGGAGTTTGACCAACACAACCCGGCCCCGACGCTGTTTGTCCGCTTCCCGGATTCACAGACCGGCCACAACGAGCCGGTGCTGAAGCCGCGCCACTCCAGCGAATTCGACTACGAGGGCGAGCTGGCGGTGATCATCGGCAAAGGTGGGGAGAACATCAGCCGCGATGACGCCCTGCGCCACGTGGCGGGCTACAGCTGCTATATGGACGGCTCCGCCCGCGACTGGCAGCACACCTGGTTCACCGCCGGTAAAAACTGGCGTCAGACCGGCGCGTTTGGCCCCTGGATGGCGACGGCGGATGAGATCCCGGACCCGCACAGCCTGGCGATCCGCACCTGGCTTAACGGCCGCATGGTGCAGGAGGACAACACCAGCAGCATGATCCACAAGGTCGCGGAGCTCATCGAATACATCAGCACCTTCACTCGCCTCAGCCCGGGCGATGTGATCATTACCGGCTCTCCTGGCGGCGTGGGTAAAAAGCGCAACCCGCCGCTGTTTATGAAGGAGGGGGATCGCATTGAGGTGGAGATCGAGCATATCGGTCATCTGAGCAACGTGATCGTGGAAGCGCCAGCCGTCGGGCTTGCGGCGGCACACTGAGTAAGGCGGCAGCATGCAATCGCAACCCATTGATTTTCGCCATACCATTGTGGCGAAACACCCGGAACGCTTAAGCCAGATCCGCTACCTGCTGGCAGACAGCGGCCTTGGCCTGGACAACGACATCACGCTGTTTGTTGAAGCCTGGTCCGGCGCGCAGCTGGTGGGTTGCGCAGGGCTGGCTGCCAACGTCATCAAGTGCGTGGCGGTCAACGAGCAGCTTCGTGGGGAAAATCTCAGCGCGCGGCTGCTGGCAGAGGTGGAGAATGCGGCGCTGGAGCGCGGCCATTTTCACCTCTTCCTCTGCACCCGTCCGTGCAATAAGGAGCGCTTTGGCCGCAGCGGCTTCTGGCCAATTGCCCAGAGCGGGAACAACGCGGTGCTGATGGAGAACACCCCACAGGGGATCGCGCGCTACTGCCGTACCTTAAGCCGGATGCGAAAGGGCGGGGAGAAAACTGGCGCGATTGTGATGAACGCCAATCCCTTCACCCTCGGCCATCGCCATCTGGTGGAGCAGGCGGCGGCGCAGTGCGACGTCCTGCATCTGTTTGTGGTGCGTGAAGACGCCTCGTTCTTCCCGTTCAGCGCGCGCCTTGAGATGGTGCGCGCGGGCGTGGCGCATCTGCCGAATGTGGTGGTGCATGAAGGCTCGCAGTACATCATTTCCCGCGCCACGTTTCCGGCCTACTTTCTGAAAGAGACCGGTAAAGTGCAGCAGGCGTGGAGCGAGATCGACGTGCTGATCTTCCGGGACTTCATCGCCCCGGCGCTCGGTATCACGCACCGCTTTATCGGCTCGGAGCCGTTCTGCGATATCACCCGCCAGTACAACCAGACGCTGCACGATCTGCTGGCCTCGCATATCGAGGTGGTGGAGATGCCGCGCATCAAGGCCACCGGTAACGCCATTTCGGCGTCTGAAGTGCGCCGTTTACTCAAGACACAGCAGTTTTCCCGGATCCGGGAGATCGTCCCGGATTCCACCTTCGCGCATCTCGAAGCGCATTATCGCGCGAGTGCGGAAGTCGCATAACTATCAGGAATTTATCATGAATATTGTAAGGGAGGCGCTGGCCGGAACGCAGGAGTCCAGCGACCTGATGGTGAAAATCGCCCCCGCTCACGGCGAGCTGGAGATTGTCATCCACAGTGAAGTGATTAAGCAGTTTGGCGAGCACATTCGCCAGGTGGTCGACGACACGCTGCGCGCCATGAACGTGCATCAGGGATTAATCATTATTGAAGACAAAGGGGCGCTGGACTGTGCAATCCGCGCCCGCCTGCAAAGCGCGCTTCTGCGTGCTGCCGATGAACAGGCCATCAACTGGGAGGCGCTGAAATGAGCAAACTCCGCCGCAGTATGCTGTTCCTGCCGGGTGCCAACGCCGCCATGCTCTCCACCGCGTTTATCTACCGGCCAGACGCCATCATGTTCGATCTTGAAGATGCGGTGGCCCTGCGCGAGAAAGATACCGCACGCATGCTGGTGTTCCACGCGTTGCAGCATCCGATGTATCAGGATATCGAAACCGTGGTGCGCATAAACCCGCTGAGCACGCCGTTTGGCCTGCTGGATCTGGAAGCCGCCGTGCATGCGGGCGTGGACGTGATCCGCCTGCCGAAAACCGACACGCCGGATGACATCTACGAGCTGGAAGGCCACCTTGAGCGTATCGAACAGGAGTGCGGGCGCGAGGTGGGTTCTACCCGCGTGATGGCAGCGATTGAATCGGCTATTGGCGTCATCAATGCCGTGGCGATTGCCCGCAGCTCGCCGCGCCTGATCGGCATTGCGCTGGCGGCCTTTGACTACGTAATGGACATGCAGACCGAGCGCGGCGACGGCACCGAGCTGTTTTATGCCCGCTGCGCGGTGCTGCACGCGGCACGCGCTGCCGGCATCGACGCCTTCGACGTGGTGTGGTCAGACGTTAACGATGAAGCCGGGTTCCTGCGCGAGGTCGACCTGATCCGCAAGATGGGCTTCAACGGCAAGTCGCTGATTAACCCGCGCCAGATTGACCTGCTGCACAACGCCTACGCCCCGACGCAGGAAGAGGTGGAGCACGCCAAAAGGGTGATTGAAGCGGCAGAAGAGGGCGAGCGTAACGGCCTGGGCGTGGTGTCGCTCAACGGCAAAATGGTGGATGCCCCGATTATTAACCACGCGCAGGTGGTGCTGGAGCGCGCGGCGGCTTCCGGCGTGCGTCGGTAAGGATGACAAAATGAATCAGACAGAACTTCTCCACGTGAACTTCCCCCATCTGCGGGACCTGAAACCCTTTGATACCGCCCACAGCGCGACGCCCTGGCTGGCGGACAGCGACGCGAAGCACAACCGCAAGCTCTGTGCCTCCCTCGAAGAAGCCGTAGCGCGCAGCGGCTTGCAGGACGGAATGACTATCTCCTTCCACCATGCCTTTCGCGAAGGCGACCGGGTGATCAACACCGTTGTGGCGCTACTGGCGCGGATGGGATTTAAAAATTTGACCCTGGCCTCCAGCTCGCTGATGACCTGCAACGACGCGCTGATCGAGCATATCGAAAGCGGCGTGATTACCCGAATTTACACCTCCGGCATGCGCGGCAGGCTGGCGGACGCCATCTCCCACGGGCTGATGGACGAGCCGGTACAGATTCACTCCCACGGCGGGCGCGTGAAGCTGCTCCAGGACGGCGAGCTGAACATCGACGTGGCGTTTCTCGGCGTGCCGTGCAGCGATGCGTTTGGCAACGCCAACGGGACGCACGGAAAATCGTGCTGCGGTTCGCTGGGCTACGCCATGGTGGACGCGCACTTTGCCCGCAAGGTGGTGCTGCTGACCGAAGAACTGGTGCCGTTCCCGAATATGCCCGCCAGCCTGGTGCAGGACCAGGTGGACTACGTCGTGCAGGTGGAGAGCGTGGGCGACCCGGCGAAAATCAGCGTCGGCGCGGCGCGCGTCACCAGCAACCCGCGCGAGCTGATGATCGCCCGCTATGCTGCGGACGTGATTGAGCACTCCGGCTATTTCAAACCGGGCTTCTCGATGCAGACCGGCTCCGGCGCGGCGGCCACCGCCTGCACCCGCTTTATGGAAGAGAAGATGGAGCGCAGCGGCGTAAAGGCGCGCTTTGCGCTCGGCGGCATCACCGGCAGCCTGGTGGACCTGCACGAGAAGGGGCTTATCGAAAAGCTGCTCGACACCCAGTGCTTTGACGGCCAGGCGGCGGCTTCGCTGGCGCGCAACCCGAACCACGTAGAGATCTCCACCAACGTCTACGCCAACCCCGGCAGCAAGGCGGCAAGCTGCGACCAGCTCGACGTGGTGATCCTCAGCGCCCTGGAAATTGACATTGATTTTAACGTTAACGTCATCACCGGCTCCGACGGCGTGATGCGTGGCGCATCCGGCGGGCACTGCGACGTGGCGGCGGCAGCCAACCTGACCATCGTCGTCGCGCCGCTGCTGCGCAGCCGCATTCCGACGGTGGTCAAGCGCGTCACCACGCGCCTCACGCCGGGCGAGAGCATCGACGTGTTGGTCACCGACCACGGCATTGCGGTCAACCCGGCGCGCCCGGAGATCCGCGAGCGCCTGATGGCGGCAGGATTAAAGGTTGTGGATATCCATGCGCTCTACGAGCGGGCGATTTCCCTGACCGGTGTACCGAAACCGATTGAATTTACCGACAAAATCGTCGGCGTCATCCGCTACCGCGACGGCAGCGTGATCGACACCGTGCGACAGGTAAAGGAGTGAATATGACGATTGCGACACCCGTGCGGGCGGGTGTCAGCCTGGACGAACTGCTGGCGGCGAAAGATCGCCGCGCGGCGCGCCAGGCCGACATGCTCACGCACTATCAACAACCGGTGATTTCCCTCACGCTGATCACGCCCGGGGACATTAAAGACAGCCTGCGCTATCGCAACACCATGGGCGTGGCGCTCCAGATGTGCGACCAGCTGCTGTGGGAGAACCGCTGGCAGGTGCTGGACCGCCAGGTGCTGTGGCTGCCCACCGGACCGGAAGCCTTGTGGTGCGTCGCCCATCCGGCGGCGGAAATCAAAGCGCACTGTGCCGAGCTGGAGCAGACGCACCCGCTCGGCAGGCTGTGGGACCTGGATGTCATCTGTCCTCAGCATGGCCACGTCGGGCGCCAGTCGCTGGGGGCAAACCTCAGGCGCTGCCTGATCTGCGACGAGCCCGCGCATGCCTGCTCCCGTTCGCGGCGCCATCCCGTTGAGCAGGTAGTTTCCCGCGTGGAGAAGACGATCGATGACTGGTTTGCTCGCGACTAAACCGCGCCCGACTGATGTGCCCGCGCTTGCCGAAGCGGCGCTGTGGCAGGAGCTGGAGCTGACGCCCAAGCCGGGGCTGGTGGACAAGCTTAACAACGGTTCCCATCGCGATATGGATCATGCCCTGTTTGTTCGCAGCATTACGGCGATTACGCCGTGGTTTGCCCGTTTTGCGGAGCTGGGCGAGGCACATGCGGACAAGCCAGCCGCTCAGCAGCTGCGGATTATCCGCCCGATGGGGATGGCCTGCGAGCAGGCGATGTACGCCGCGACGGACGGGGTGAACACACACAAGGGCGGGATTTTTGCCCTCGGTTTGCTCTGCTTCGCTGCCGGGCGCGTGAAAACGGTCTCCGCCGGCAGCCTCTGTTGTGAGGTAAGTAACATCTGCCGTGGGCTGGTAGCGCGTGAGCTCGTCGGGCGCAGCGGGCAGGCAACGGCGGGCGAGCGGCAGTTTCAGCTGTACGGTCTCACCGGCGCGCGCGGCGAGGCAGAAAGCGGCTTCAGCACGGTGCGTAACGCGCTGAAGCAGTGGAAGGGGAATTCCCTTCATGACCTGTTGTTACGCCTGATGGCCATCAACCAGGACAGCAATCTGGTGTCGCGCGGCGGTATGAAGGGGCTGCGCTACGTACAACGTTACGCGCGGGAACTGCTGGCGAACGGCTGGGATCGCGATGCGTTGCTCAGGATGGATAGGGCGTTGATTGAACGAAACCTGAGTCCGGGCGGCAGCGCGGATTTGCTGTCGGTGGGGTGGGTGCTGTCTGCAATAAAATAGCCGGGTGGCGGCTACGCCTTACCCGGCCTACGGTCTGGTTTTGTAGGCCCGGTAAGCGCAGCGCCACCGGGCACAACAATTAATGCGCGATCGGCTGCGCACCCTGCGGTTCGCGAACGTGCTTGTACTTGAACAGCGCGAGGAACGCGAAGAACAGCACCAGCGAATACGCCGCGAAGATCAGCCACACGGGCTGCCAGTCGGTAATGCCGTTGGTGGTGTACATCTCAACCACTTTACCGCTCACCACGCCGCCCAGAATACAGCCGAAGCCGTTGGTCATCATCAGGAACATGCCCTGCGCGCTGGCGCGGATTTCAGGCTTCACCTCTTTTTCCACAAACACCGAACCGGAAATGTTGAAGAAGTCGAAGGCGCAGCCGTAAACAATCATCGACAGTACCAGCAGCACGGTGCCGAACGCGCTCGGGTCACCGTAGGCGAACAGGCCGAAGCGCAGCATCCACGCGGCGATACTGATCAGCATGACGTTCTTGATGCCGTAGCGGCTCAGGAAGAACGGGATGGTCAGGATGAACAGCGTCTCGGAGATCTGCGAGATGGACATCATCACCGACGCGTGCTCAACGATAAAGCTCCCGGCAAACAGCGGATCGTTATCGAAGCTGTGCAGGAAGGTGTTGCCGAACATGTTGGTGATTTGCAGCTCCGCGCCCAGCAGCATGGAGAAGATAAAGAAGATCGCCATGCGCTTGTTTTTGAACAGGGCGAAGGCGTCCAGGCCAAGCATGGTGCTCCAGCTCTGGTTTTTCTGCTGGTTAGACACCGGAATGGTTGGCAGCGTCAGGGTGAACAGCGCCAGCAGTACGGAGAGCGCAGCACCAATATACAGCTGCATGTGGCTCAGCTCGAAGCCCGCGAAGCTCACGCCCCACATCGCCATGATAAAGCCGATGGTGCCCCAGATACGGATTGGCGGGAAGTCGGTGACGATATCCAGACCGGCTGATTTCAGGCGGTAGTAGGAGATGGAGTTGATCAGCCCAAGGGTTGGCATATACGCCAGCGAGTTAAGCAGGATCACCATAAACATCGCCCCCGGCGTGGTCACTTCGGCCGCCATAAACAGCGTCCCCGCACCCACCAGATGGCAAAGCATATACAGCCATTTCGCACTTAACCATTTATCTGCCACGATACCGAGCAGCGTTGGCATGAAAACAGCCGCAATACCCAGCGAGCTGTAGACGGCACCGATTGACGCACCATCAAACTTGAGCGTCACAAACATATAGGAGCCGAGTGTAGTCAGCCAGCTACCCCACAGGCAGAACTGCAGAAACGACAAGATTTTAAGCTGCAGCTTAAGGTTCATGTTACTTTCCTCACAAGTGAGCGGGAGATGTGTTGTTATAGGAACATTCAGGGTTGTTATTTGATGCAATTCTATCAGCAGGCGAGGTTATGTTTTGTTACCTCCCGCAAAAAAATGCAATCCACATTAATTTGCAGTCTGGATTGTGATGCAAATAGCATTTTCGTATGGATGGAGAGAAGCAGAACACCTTCTCCTTACAGGAGAAGGTGTGTTGATTATCGACGACGATAGTTTTTCTGCGCCGTATTCACCTTATACAGGTACCGGCGGGATTCCGCAGACGGGTGGCGGGTGGTGAGGGTAGCGTACACGTCCCCCGGCGCCATGCTGTTGATGATATTCGCAGCCTGCACCTTGTCGTTCGAGAAGACGCGCAGCACGCTGCCGGCCCCGCCATTATAGGCGGTGATCACCGCATAGCGGCGTGACGTTGGGTTATCAATTCCACCGAGATAGACATTGTTCAGCATCGCCAGATAGGCCGTGCCGGTATCAATGTTGCTTTGCGGATCGAACAGGTAGCTGCGGCTCGGCGTGCCGGATTTCCCCTGCGAGCGGAACACGTCTTTACCGGCGCTGTGCTGCACAACCTGCATCAGCCCCAGCGCGTCGGAACGGCTCACCGCGTAGGGGTTGAACGAGGATTCGGTCTGCATAATCGCCAGGATCAGCGACTCGTCCACGCCATATTTACGCGACGCCTGACGCACCATGCCCAGATACTTATGCGCACGCTTGTCGAGGTGGTTCGGCACCAGGTTAATGGTCACGCTGTAAATCACCTTCAGGCCGTTGGTGCGGCTTTTCAGGCGGGTTTGCAGCAGGTAGTCGGCGAATTTGGTGGCGCGGCCTTCCCAGCGGATCGGCTGACCGGTCTGGTCTACGACCTGCCCATACAGGAACGGCTCTTTGGAGATGGTAATGTCATCGGCATCAGAGTAGAGGTCAATCGACCCCGGATCGTCGCCCATCAGCAGGGTCTTGATGATGGCCTGACGTAAATGCGCCGCAGGTTCAGTCCCCGCGATGGTTTCAACCGTAATCGTACCGTCATCGAAGTTGATGTGGCTACGGGTCTGATAGGCGTCGGTGTACTTAACGTAGTCCTTCGGTCCGGCAATCAGGACTTCGTTAAATCCCCATATATTTTCGATGTTGTGGGCAAACTGCCCCATCAAAATGTCAAAACCGTTGGTGTCCTTAACCCAGGCTTCGTTATAGCTATCGCCCTTTTTGGAAGAACAAGACACAAGCAACGGCGCAACAAGTGCTAGCGCTAAAAGTTTTTTCATCATTCCGGGAGTGCGTGTTGTGTTTGCTTAGTCGTTGCTTTCGCCGGGTGGCGCTGCGCTTAGCCGGCCTACAAAACCGTAGGCCCGTGCAAGCAAAGCGCCGCCGGGCAACAGCCGCAGAGTATTATTTTTCCGGTGGCGTATAGCCTTCGATGTGGACGTCTTTGCCCTCGAACAGGAAGTTCACCATCTCCTGCTCCAGCAGCTTGCGGTGCTCCGGGTTCATCATGCTGAGCTTTTTCTCGTTGATCAGCATGGTCTGTTTTTTCTGCCACTGTCCCCAGGCTTCTTTGGAGATCTCGTTATAGATGCGCTTACCCAGGTCGCCCGGGTAGAGCTGGAAATCCTGGCCTTCAGCGTCGCGCTGTAGGAAAGTACAAAAAATGGTTCTGGCCATACTCATTCCTCTTTGTGTTGCCGATGCTAAACCATTGCACCGACACGTAATTGCTGTAACAGGCGCTCCACGGGAGCCGCCAGCCCGACTGATGGCGGTTGCGCTAAGTTATACCAGAGAGCGGTGCCTTCATCCATGCAGGAGGTGAACGAGGACACGGGAAGCCACATAGGCACAATATCCAGATGGAAATGGCTGAAGGTATGGCGGAACGCGTTCAGCTGCGTCAGGGTATCTGCCGCAATGCCGCGCTGTTCAAGCCATTCCCGAAGCGAGGCTTCATCTTCAAACTGTGGGAAGCAGTATAGACCACCCCACAGGCCGCTCGGCGGGCGCTGGGCGAGGAAGACGTCGTCGCCGTGCTGCATCAGCAGCATATAGCCGGTGCGCTCCGGCAGCGTCTGTTTGGGTTTCTTACCCGGATACTGCGCCCATGACTGGTTGGCATACGCCACGCAGAGGTTGTTCACCGGGCAGAGTTCGCACTTCGGTTTTGAGCGCGTGCAGACCATCGCGCCGAGATCCATCATCGCCTGGTTAAAACGCTCTACGCCCTTCGCCGGGGTGACCGCTTCAGCGATCTCCCACAGGCGTTTTTCAACGTCTTTCTTACCCGGCCAGCCGTCAACGGCGTAGCAGCGTGCGAGCACGCGCTTCACGTTGCCGTCGAGGATCGGGAAATGCTTGCCTAATGAAAGGGAGAGGATCGCGCCTGCGGTTGAACGCCCGACGCCGGGTAAATCCGCTACCTCGTCGAAGGTTTCCGGGAATTTACCGTTGTGGCGCGTGGCGACCTGCTGCGCGGCCTTATGCAAGTTGCGCGCACGGGCGTAATAGCCCAGCCCGGTCCACAGGTGCAGCACTTCGTCCAGCGGCGCGTTTGCCAGGTCGGTGACCGTCGGGAAGCGCGCCATAAAACGCTCGAAGTAAGGGATCACGGTGGCGACCTGCGTTTGTTGCAACATCACCTCGGAGAGCCATACTTTGTAGGGCGTTTTTTCAATTTGCCAGGGCAGGGTTTTACGCCCGTATTTGTCGTACCAGTCCAGCACCTGGGCTGAAAATTGAGAGGCTTGCATGGTCATCGATTCGCATAATCAGGGACGCAGATTGCAGCACAGCGTCAATCTGCTGTAAACCGGATCTTTCCCATGCTTGCATAGAAGCCTTAACTTTGGATAATGCCCGTTTCCCGAACACTCTCACAAGCAGACAACTCTTTTATGAAAAACGACGTCATTTCACCGGAATTTGATGAAAACGGTCGCCCGCTGCGCCGTATTCGCAGCTTTGTCCGCCGTCAGGGCCGCCTGACAAAAGGGCAGCAACACGCGCTGGACAACTACTGGCCGGTGATGGGCGTTGAGTTCAGCGAGCAGCCGCTCGACTTTACCGAGCTGTTTGGCCGCGACGCGCCCGTCACGCTGGAGATCGGGTTTGGTATGGGCACCTCGCTGGTCACAATGGCGAAAGCGCGCCCGGAGCAGAACTTCCTCGGCATTGAAGTACACTCGCCGGGCGTCGGCGCGTGCCTGGCAACGGCCCACGAAGAGGGCGTTGAGAACCTGCGCGTGATGTGTCACGACGCGGTGGAAGTGCTGCACAAAATGATTCCTGACAATTCTTTGAACATGGTTCAGCTCTTTTTCCCTGACCCATGGCATAAAGCGCGTCATAATAAACGCCGTATCGTTCAGGCACCGTTTGCCGAGCTGGTGAAAAGTAAGCTCAAGCTGGGCGGCGTTTTCCACATGGCGACCGACTGGGAACCTTATGCGGAACACATGCTGGAAGTGATGTCGTCGCTGGACGGGTATAAAAACCAGTCCGAGAGCAACGACTACGTACCGCGTCCGGATTCACGTCCGGTGACAAAATTTGAACAGCGTGGCCATCGTCTTGGTCACGGCGTATGGGACTTAATGTTCGAGAGGGTGAAATAATGGCAAAGAATCGTAGCCGTCGTCTGCGTAAAAAGATGCACATCGAAGAATTCCAGGAAGTGGGCTTCTCCGTTGCCTGGCGTTTCCCGGAAGGCACCAGCGTTGAGCAGATCGATCAGGACGTTGATGCGTTCATCAACGAGGTCATCGAGCCAAACAAGCTGGCCTTCGACGGTAGCGGCTATCTGGCGTGGGAAGGTCTGATCTGCACCCAGGAAGTGGGTAAATGCACCGAAGAACACCAGGCGCTGGTACGCAAATGGCTTGAAGACCACAAGATGGAAGATGTCCGCGTGAGCGAACTTTTCGACGTTTGGTGGGACTAATAAAGCAGGTACGGGGCCAGCATTAGCTGGCCCATTTTGTCTGAGGGAGTGTTAAAGATGCGCAAAACGTTGCTGGCTGTTGCTTTACTGGCAATCGGATCCACCGCCCATGCGGAATATAAATGTAGCGTCACCCCGCGCGATGACGTGGTGTTGAGTCCGCAAACCGTGCAGGTTAAGGGCGAGAATGGCAATCTGGTGATTACGCCGGATGGCAACGTGACCTTTAACGGCAAACCGCAAAACCTGACGGCCGCCCAGCGCGAGCAGGCGATGGACTACCAGGCCGAGCTGCGCACCGCGCTGCCGTGGATCAACAACGGCGCGCTGACCCGCGTTGAAAAGAGCCGCGTGGCGCTGGATAAAATCATCACTAAAGAGGTGGGGGAGAGCAGCAATATGCGTACCCGCCTGACCAAGCTGGATAAACAGCTGAAAGAGCAGATGAACCGTATTATCGAGACGCGCTCTGATGGCCTGACGTTCCACTATAAGGCGATCGATCAGGTGCGTGCCGACGGTCAGCAGCTGGTGAACCAGGCGATGGGCGGCATTCTCCAGGACAGCATTAACGAGATGGGCGCCCAGGCGGTGCTGAAGGGCGGCGGTAATCCGTTGCAGGGCGTACTGGGTAGCCTGGGCGGACTGCAAACCTCGATTCAGAACGAGTGGAAGAATCAGGAAGCCGATTTCCAGCAGTTCGGCAAAGACGTGTGTAAGCGCGTGGTGTCGCTGGAAGATAGCCGGAAAGCGCTGGTGGGGACGTTGAAGTAACGCCTCTGCGCACAGGGCCCCTCACCCCGGCCCTCTCCCCAGGGGAGAGGGAGTAACCAGTTCCCTCTCCCTGTGGGAGAGGGTTAGGGTGAGGGCATCAGGCATTGCAATCGTTGCAGAATTGCCATCAGCAGCTCCTCCTCATTAGCCCTGAATTCATGATTCCAGAACCGTACGACTTCCCAGCCGTTCACATTCAAAAACTCGGTGCGACGAGAGTCATAGGCCTCTTTATCCTGATGTTGCCCCCCGTCCAGCTCAACAATGAGCTTCGCCTTAAAGCAGGCAAAATCCACAATGTACGGCCCAACCGGCATCTGTCGGCGAAACTTATACCCAAAGAAGCGGCGACCTCTGAGCAGATACCAGAGGCGTAATTCTTCGGGTGTCATTTGTTTGCGGAGTTGTTTTGATTTTTCCATCCCCACACTCTGCCAGCCTTTCCCTCAGCCGGCAGAACGGGATGCAAAATCCTGAATCAGCCTTCAGGATTATTCAGCGAGGAACAGCTCAAGAAGGGAGTTTAAGAACAGCTTACCGTGCTCGGTGATCTGCCAGTAATCATCACATTCCGTCAGATACCCCTGCGCCAGCGCCTCGTCAATCTGCGGGCGAATCGCTGATTCCGGTAACCCGGTATAACGCGAAAACTCGGCGCGCGGCGCGGCTTCCAGCAGACGGAAGCGGTTCATAAAGAACTCAAATGGCTTGTCCGCCGCCTCGACGTCGTGCTGACGCTCCAGGTAGCGGCCTTCCATAAATCCGCGCGGATGACGCGTTTTGGCGGTACGCAGAATGCGACCGTCCGGGAAGGTCACTTTGCCGTGGGCGCCGCAGCCAATCCCCAGATAATCACCAAAACGCCAGTAGTTCAGGTTGTGCTGACACTGATAGCCCGGCTTCGCATACGCCGAGGTTTCATATTGCTGATACCCTGCCGCGGTTAACAGCCTGTGGCCCTGCTCGAAGATATCCCACAGCGCGTCGTCGTCCGGCAGTACCGGAGGGCGGGAGCCAAACAGCGTGTTCGGCTCAATGGTGAGCTGATACCACGACAGATGCGGCGGGTTCAGTTCAATCGCCTGACGCAAATCGTCCAGCGCCTCTTCCAGCGACTGGTCCGGCAGGCCGTGCATCAAGTCGAGATTAAAACTGCGCAGCCCAAGTCCCGTCGCCAGGTTCGCCGCCCGCTTTGCCTCTTCCGGGCCGTGAATGCGCCCCAGACGCTTCAGCTTCGGCTCGCTAAAGCTCTGCACCCCGATGGAGATACGGTTTACGCCCGCGCGCTGATACTCGATAAAACGGTCGGCCTCAACGGTGCCGGGGTTGGCTTCCATCGTAATTTCAGCATCCGCTGCCAGGTTCAGGCGCGCACGCACGCCGTCCAGCAGCGTCTGCATCGCCGGGCCTGAGAGCAGGCTCGGCGTACCGCCACCAATGAAAATGGTCTTTACCTCACGTCCCTGTGCGTACGGTACATCGGCATCCAGATCGGCCAGCAGATGCGCGACGTAATCATCGTGCGGCACTTCGCCCTTCAGCGCGTGCGAGTTGAAATCACAGTACGGGCATTTCTGCACACACCACGGGATATGAATATAAAGACTCAGAGGCGGCAAATTAGCCATTACGTAATGCTTCCAGTAACAGTTTCAGCGCGCGACCACGGTGGGAGATCGCGCTTTTTTCTTCGCGGGTCAGTTCCGCAGCGGTTTTGCCCTCGGTCGGGACAAAGAAAATCGGGTCGTAGCCAAAGCCGCCGTTGCCCGCCGCTTTACGGGTAATCACGCCCGGCCAGCTGCCGTGACAGACGATCGGCGTTGGGTCTTCCGCATGACGCATGTAGACCAGCACGCAGTGGAACTGCGCGGTACGCTGTTCGTCGGGAACGTCCTTCAGGGCCACGAGCAGCTTTTCCAGATTCTGCTGGTCGGTGGCGTCCACCCCGGAATAGCGCGCGGAGTAAATCCCCGGCGCACCGCCGAGAAAATCTACGGCCAGACCGGAGTCATCGGCAATCGCGGGCAGCCCCGTGATCTGCGCGGCGTGGCGCGCTTTCAGAATGGCGTTTTCGATAAACGTCAGGCCCGTCTCTTCGGCGGAATCCACGCCCAGCTCGGTCTGAGCCACCACGTCCAGCCCAAAATCATTTAATAGCGAGGCCAGCTCGCGCACTTTACCGGCGTTACCGGTGGCGAGAACAACTTTCTGCATGGTTTAGTCCTGTTCTGTCAGAGCCGCGACTTCCGTCGGGAGAGATTGCGGATTAAGGATTTTTACCTGTTTATGGCGGCCAAGTTCACCTTTCTCAATGATGACCTGGCTTTTAGCGACGCGAAACTGTTTAGCCAGGTATTTGGTCAGATGCGCATTCGCCTGGCCGTCAACCGGCGGGGCGGTGATGGCGACTTTTAATTCGTCGCCATGCAGCCCAACAATGCTGTCGCGGCTGGCTTTCGGCTGAATGTACAGCCGTAAAACCAGCCCGTCGGCGCAGGGGCTTACTGCACTCATAACGCCATCCACAGCCCCGGCAGCAGCATATTGCCCGTCGCCTGCAACAGTTCCGCGATACCCATATTCAGCACGTACAGCAGCAGAACGAGGAGCATCGGGGAGAAGTCGATCCCGCCCATGGCAGGCAGCAGGCTACGAATCGGACGCAGCAGCGGTTCCGTCAGCTGAATCAACGCGTATTCCACCGGGCTACGGCCCCGGCTTACCCAGCTCATGATCGCCATCACCAGCAGGACCCAGAAGATCAGCAGGCCGACGGTTTTCACGAGGATCAGAACGGCTGAAATCCAGATAATCGGCTGGAAAGTAATGACCATAAACAGCACGATCGCTTTGATAACGCTCAAAATAAACGCCATCAGCAGGGATGAACTGTCAATCGGCCCCATTGCCGGAATGATGCGGCGAAGCGGCCCCACAACGGGCTGCGTGATTTTCACGATAAATTGTGAGAATGGGTTGTAAAAATCACAACGGGCCCACTGCATCCAGACGCGCAGCAGCAGCGCCATCGTATACAGTTCAATGACCGTTGAGAGCAGGAAAGTCAACGTCTTCATGGCGTTCCTCAGTTTTCCTTATTATTGGGTGTAATCGCGCGCACCGAAAATAGCCGTGCCGATGCGCACCATGGTGCTGCCTGCCGCAATGGCGGCTTCCATATCGTCCGACATGCCCAGAGAAAGCGTGTCTACCGTGTCATAGCGCGCTTTAAGCGCCTCAAATGCTACAGCCATTTGCTGTGCCACGGCAAACTGCCTTTCATAACTTGACTCTGGCGCCGGAATTGCCATCAGCCCGCGCAGGGTTAAGCGCGGCAGCGCCGCCACCTCAGCCGCCAGCGCATCCAGCTCGCCCAGCGTAATGCCGGACTTGCTGTTTTCATCACTGATGTTGATTTGAATCAGCACGTTAAGCGCTGGCATCTCCGCCGGGCGCTGGTCGCTCAGACGGGTGGCGATGCGCAGACGATCGATGGTGTGGCACCAGTCGAAGTGCTCTGCTACCAGTCGGCTTTTGTTCGACTGTAGCGGGCCGATAAAGTGCCATTGCAGGTCTGTATTGCCCTGTTCCCGGAAAGCGCGAATCTTATCCACCCCTTCCTGCACATAGTTTTCGCCGAAGGCGCGATGGCCGGCGGCAATCGCTTCTGCGATGGCGCTCGCAGGCTTGGTTTTGCTGACTGCAAGCAACGTAATTTCTTCTGAAGCACGGCCGCAACGCGTTGCAGCGGCTGAGATTTTGTCCCGGACCTGTGCCAGGTTATGCGCAATGTCGTTCATTTTCCGAGGAGTAGTCTATGGATGTGGAAGAAATTGTGGCCCTTAGTGTAAAGCATAACGTCTCCGATCTACACCTGTGCAGTGATTCGCCACCGCGCTGGCGCAGGTTAGGCCGGCTTGAACCGGCGCCGTTTCCGCCCCCGGATGTGGAGGGATTAATAAAAGCGTGGCTCAACGACGAACAGCAGGGCGCATGGTGGGCAAACGGGCAGGTGGATTTTGCCGTTACCCTCGCAGGCGGTCAGCGGCTGCGCGGCAGTGCGTTTAAGCATATGCACGGCGTTTCGATCGCGCTGCGGCTGTTGCCGATGACGTGCCCGCAGCTCTCTGCATTGGGCGTGCCGCGAGCGATCCCGGCGCTGTTGACCCATGACAATGGCCTGATTCTGGTCACCGGCGCCACCGGCAGCGGAAAATCGACCACCCTGGCCGCGATGGTCGATTTCCTCAATCACCAGACGGACGGGCATATTCTGACCCTGGAAGATCCGGTGGAGTTTATGTACCAGAGCGAACGTTGCCTGATCCAGCAGCGCGAGATAGGCCAGCACAGCCCGTCCTTTGCCGAGGCCCTGCGCAGCGCGCTGCGTGAAGATCCGGATGTGATTCTGCTTGGCGAGCTGCGCGACAGCGAGACGATACGCCTGGCGCTGACGGCGGCTGAGACCGGCCATCTGGTTTTAGCCACGCTGCACACGCGCGGGGCGGCGCAGGCCATTGAGCGCCTGGTCGATACCTTCCCGGCACAGGAAAAAGATCCGGTGCGCAATCAGCTGGCGGGAAGCCTGCGCGCGGTGCTGGCGCAGAAGCTGCGTCAGGATCTCCAGGGCGGGCGCGTGGCGCTGTACGAATTACTGGTGAACACCTCTGCGGCGGCGAACCTGATCCGCGAAGGCAAAACCTGGCAACTTCCGGGCATTATCCAAACGGGGCAGCAGGCGGGGATGCAGAACTTTGAGCAGAGTCTGGCAGAGCGGCGGGCGCAGGGGCGGCTGTAGGCCCCGGCGCTCAGTAACCTTGTTCGAAATAGCTTTCGAGGATAATGACGGCGGAAGCAGAATCCACGCTGCCTTTGTTCAGCGCCCGGAAGCCGCCGTGCTCGAACAGGCCAGCGCGCGCTTCAACGGTGCTCAGACGTTCATCGTGCAGCTTAACGGAGACGCCAAAGCGGCCATGGATTTTGTTCGCGAACTTGCGCGCGCGGGCGGTAAGCGGTTGCTCGGTGCCGTCCATGTTCAGCGGCAGGCCGACAATCACGTCGTCCGGCTGCCACTCCTTGAGCAGGCGCTCAATAAGGTTCCAGTCCGGCGTGCCGTCGTTAGCTTTCAGCGCCGTGAGCGGGCGGGCGGTGCCGGTGATCCGTTGACCCACGGCGACGCCGATGCTTTTGGTGCCGAAGTCGAAGGCGAGAAGGGTGCCGCTCATTACGCGTGCCCCGCAACGCCAGGCATGGTCAGAATATCAATGCCAATCAGCTTCGCCGCGTCGCGCCAGCGATCGGCAATAGGGGTTTTAAACAGGATATTCATATCCGCAGGGGCTGTGAGCCAGGCGTTGTCCAGAATTTCTTGTTCCAGCTGCCCTTTTTCCCATGAGGCGTAGCCGAGCGCAACCAGCACTTCAGAAGGCTGATTTGCCGTGCCCAGCGTTTCGAGCACGTCGCGAGAAGTCGTGACGACGGTGTTATCGGAGATACGAATACTGGACGAGAAAACCGGCGGGGTATGCAGGATAAAGCCACGATCTTCTGCAAGCGGGCCGCCCAGCATCACCGGTTTATCGAGACGGATCTCCGGCAGTCGCGCTTCAGCGGGGATTTTCAGCTTGTCCAGAATCCCTTCAACCTGGAGGTTTTCCAGCGGCTTGTTGATGATAATCCCCATCGCGCCGTCTTCGTTGTATTCACAAATGTACACCACGGCGCGGCGGAAAATCGGATCCTGGAGAGCAGGCATGGCAATAAGAAAGTGATGCTGTAAATTCATTGTCAGAGGTACTGTTTCCTGGTTTAAAAAGCGACAGCGCCCAGTATGGGGATAAACACAGGCGCTGTCACAGGTTATTTCTGTAAACGTTTTTCGATAGCGTCCATCAGCATTCCGGTGATCGAGATCGGGAATTCCGCTTCAATTTCACGAATGCAGGTCGGGCTGGTGACGTTCACTTCGGTCAGGCGATCGCCGATGATATCGAGGCCGACGAAGATCAGACCTTTAGCTTTCAGCGTAGGACCGACGCGGCGGGCAATTTCCCAGTCGCTTTCGCTTAACGGACGCGGTTCGCCACGGCCGCCGGCCGCCAGGTTGCCACGGGTTTCGCCGCCCTGCGGGATGCGCGCCAGGCAGTAAGGCACCGGCTCGCCGTCTACGACCAGCACGCGCTTGTCGCCGTCTTTGATGGCAGGCAGATAGTTCTGCGCCATGCAGTAGCGGGTTCCCAGCTCGGTCAGCGTTTCGGCAATCACGCCAATGTTCGGGTCGCCGTCCTTCACGCGGAAGATCGACGCGCCGCCCATGCCGTCCAGCGGCTTCATGATGATGTCGCCGTGCTTCTGCCAGAATGCTTTCAGCTGCGTTTTGCTGCGGGTGACCAGCGTTTCCGGCGTCAGGTCAGAGAACCAGGCGGTGTAAAGCTTCTCGTTGCAGTCGCGCAGGCTCTGCGGCTTGTTGACGATCAGCGTTCCTTTCTCTTCGGCACGCTCAAGGATATAGGTGGAGTAAATGTATTCGGTGTCGAACGGCGGATCTTTACGCATCAGGATGACGTTGAGGTCGGCCAGGGCAATATCCTGCTCGGTGCCAAATTCGTACCATTTGTCGTAGTTCTGCTCGACGTTAACGATGCGGGTGCGTGCGCGGGCTTCACCGTTGATCAGGTAAAGATCGTTCATCTCCATGTAGTGGAGTTCATAGCCGCGACGCTGCGCTTCCAGCAGCATAGCGAAGCTGGAATCTTTCTTGATGTTAATGTTTGCGATGGGGTCCATCACGATGCCGAGCTTAATCATCTTCTTCTCCGTTAATGGGTCAACCCAGATCGCCAAACCGTACCTGTAGCGCGGTAATGGCTGTGAGTGCCGTTGTCTCAGTGCGCAGAACGCGAGGTCCCAACAGAATATCAGTAAACTGGTAACGCGCCGTCATGGCGATTTCGTCAGCCGACAGGCCGCCTTCCGGGCCAATCAGCAGGCGTACGCGCTCAACGGGCAGCGGCAGCGTATTGATGCTGGCGCTGGCGCGCGGATGAAGATTAAGCTTAAGCCCACTTTCCTCTTCTGCACACCAGTCCTCCAGATCCATCGCCGGGCGGATCTCCGGAATACGGTTACGGCCACTCTGTTCGCAGGCCGCAATGGCAATTTTCTGCCACTGCTGGAGCTTTTTGTTCAGACGCTCCGCATCCAGTTTAACGCCGCAGCGCTCAGAAAAAAGTGGCGTAATGAGGCTTACACCCAGTTCAATGGATTTCTGAATGGTGAACTCCATCTTTTCCCCGCGCGACATCACCTGGCCGAGGTGAATGTGCAGCGGGGATTCCCGGTCGTCCACTTCGCCACGCAGCACCTTTACGTGCACGCTTTTTTTGTCGGCGCGCGTAATTTCAGCGTCGAAAACCTGATTAGAGCCGTCGAAGAGCTGAATGGCCTGGCCTGCACCCATGCGCAGCACGCGGCCTACGTGGTTTGCAGCATCATCAGACAGGGCGATTTCGCCGCCAGCGGTAATCAGTTCAGGGTGATAGATGCGAGGAATGCGCATAGTCAGAAATTCCATATGTCATGCGATATAAGCGAATGGCCGTAGTGTAGGTTAGCTCTTTTGCGCCTGGCAAGCCCGCTGGACGTAAGGGTTGTGATTCCCCTGGACGTTGGCGATACGTTCGTCGCGCTGGCATTCCCAGTCCGTCACCGGATAGAGTTTGTCCCAGGCATTGAACAGCTGCGTCTGCTGGCGGGAAAGGTTGAGATGGTAGCGGTCGCGCATATAGAAGTACGTACGGGCGATGCTGCCGCGCGCGCGCGCAGGCGGTTCGGCTACTTTATCTTTGAAATCGACCTTCATGGCGCACTGACCGTACTGGCCTTCGCCACCGTTCCACTGGCTGTACATGAAGTTACCGCGATCGCCATTGACTTCACCCACGGCGGGTTGCAGGTTGTGCATATCGCTTTCCATCTGGCGATAGACCGGATCTTTTGCGCAATTCTTACGTCCGCCATCCTGCCAGCACTGGCGCTGGTGGCCAAACTGCCAGGCCGGAACAACGTGTTCCCATTCGATTCGGCTGGCGCGGTTCTCGTTCTTGCGCACCTTATAGCCGCAGGACTCCAGGTCCACGATCCCTTTTTTACCCTGCCAGTGGATTTTACAGCCGCAGTAGAAATCACCCGGCACGTCGGCGTTAATCTTTACGCCTGCCGTTTTAGCCTGAGAAAAACTGTGAATACCGTCGGCCAGAGCATGGCCGGAAAGCGCCGTCGCCAGAAAAGCGACCGCGAGAGAAACATTACGGGACATCTTACACTCCGTGTCAAAACGAGCCCGCAACGTAACGAATGTTGTTCCTGTATGCAATCAGTCAGATCAGGAAAGTTCCTGATAGTTCAGTTGATTATTCCGCGACCAGCGGTTCGCCACACTTCACGCAGCGGTAGGTCGCCTCGCCCCGCACCACGCGGTTGTGGCGGCGGACGGTAAGCTGATGCTGCTGGCACTGGCAGCGGTAGGGAAAGGTATTGCGGCGCACCGATTCCAGCTCGAACTGATGGGTTCGGCGTGCCGGAACGCCGAGCACCGCCTCCATCATCCACTTCCACTCTTTGCCGTGCGGCGCGACGCGGCCAAAGTGTTTCCACACCAGAAGATGGGCCAGCTCGTGCGGCACCACTTCTCCGATAAACGCCTGCTGATTTTCCATCATCAACACCGGGTTCAGGCGGATCTCGTAGGCTTCCAGCCAGGCGGTGCCTGCCGCGGTGCCGCGCTGCTGATAGACCAGCTTCGGTTCAGGATAACTGCGGCCGAGCTTCAGGTTGGCCTGGGCGAGTTTTTCCCGCAGGCTGCGCATAACGGCTTGCTGAATGGCGATGGGGAGACGGGGAGCTTTCATTTATGCATCATAAAACAGTGATCTAAGTTTCGCAATTTACATACAATTAGATTTATCATCTTTATCTTCATCAGCTAAAGGTACTGTAAATGAAAAATAATGGCAGAGATTATGAAGAGTTTGTTAAAAAAATTCATGTTATTTTGCTAAATTACGATGGTGAAAATTCAATAAGAAATATAAATATCGAGAAAAACAAAAAAATAACTGATAGATGTGGTGTTGAAAGAGAATTTGATTTGTATTGGGAGTTTTCTTTGGGGGGGTATCTATACAAAACAGTCATTGAATGTAAAGATTATAGCTCGTCCATATCGATCGATAAAATTGATTCTTTCATTGGTAAATTACATGACATCCCAAATTTAAGAGGTATTTATGCAACCAAAACAGGTTATCAAAAAGGAGCAGAAGTAAAAGCTAAACAACATAATATAGATTTATTGGTGATCCGCGAAACAAATGATAGTGATTGGGTTGATGAAGATGGCGAACCATTTTTAAAAACAATTGTTTTTAAAATGAAAGCTATTACGCAGCCATCAGCAAGATCTTTTAATGTAATGATCGATAAAACTTGGTTTGATAGTCAAACAGACATTGATGAATCACAGATAAAACATTCATTATCTAGAATTCAAAATAATGAAGTTATTATACAAAATGATGACGAAAATAAGAACTACACCTTACAACATATTGGAGGGAGGATTATTGCTGCAAACCCAGAGTTGCCTTATGGAAAGGGACAGTTCATTGAAAAGTTTGAAAATGGTTTTTTAATAGTTCCGAAGGATAATTTTAAAGTAAAAATAAAAGCTCTTATCGTGGATTATGTATTCACGAAACCAATTGAAAGTACTTTTGAAATTGACTTCGCTGAGCAAATTCTAGGTATTGTAATGAATTACCAAGATGGTACAAAAAAAACCATTTTAAAAAATGGAATGATTAAATAATAACGCCGATGAAGGTTCTTTACGGACCTTCATCGGCGTTCAGTTAGTCGTGTGCGCCGATTTCGCGCAGAGGACGACCTTTCATCAGGTTACGTTCAATGTGTTCCAGTGAAACGTGTTTGGTTTCAGGAACCAGCCAGATAGTGAGAACAATAAAGAACAGGTTCAGACCCGCGTAGACCCAGAAGGTATTGGCGTTACCCAGGGTGTTGAGCATGGTCAGGAACGTTGCGCCGACGATCATGTTGGCAATCCAGTTGGTTGCGGTAGAGCAGGTGATACCAAAATCACGCCCTTTCAGCGGCTGGATCTCAGAGCACAGTACCCAAATCAGCGGACCGGCACTCATCGCAAACCCAATGATAAACATCAGCAGCATCGCCACGGCGAAGTACTGTGCCGTTGAAGAGTGAATGCCCAGGTGCATCATGGTACCCAGCACGCCCATACCGACAGCCATCACCAGGAAGCCCAGCGTCAGGGTTGGCTTACGTCCCCAGCGGTCCACCAGACCGATGGCGATAAAGGTTGCCAGCACGTTGGTCAGGCCGACGATCACGGTGCCCCACATCTGCTCGGTAGTGTTGGTGTAACCCGCCAGTTCGAAGATTTTTGGCGCGTAATACATGATGACGTTCATCCCGGTGAACTGTTGCATAACCTGTAACAGCACGCCGAGGAACACAGCGCGGCGGAAGTTGCTGTTCTCTTTGAACAGCGCCCAGCCGGACTGTTTCACCTTCAGGCTTTCGCGGATCTCTTCCAGCTCGTTTTTCGCTTCGGCGCTGGTATCACGCAGGCGTAAGAGCACGCGTTCGGCATCGTGGAAGCGTCGTTTGGCGGCAAACCAGCGCGGGCTGTCCGGCAGGAAGAAGACGCCGATCAGCAGCAGGACGGCAGGGATGATGATCACACCCAGCATCCAGCGCCATGCGCCGCTGTAGCTGAACGCGGTATCGGAGAGATAAGCCCCGAGAATACCGATGGTGATCATCAGCTGATACATGGAAATCATGCTGCCGCGAATTTTTTCCGGCGCGATTTCAGACAGGTACAGCGGAGCAGTGTAAGACGCCACGCCCACTGCCAGACCCAGCAGCACGCGGGAGAGGATCAGCACTTCAACGTTAGGCGCAGCGGCAGAGAACAATGAGCCGGCAACGAACAGGATCGCGCCGATCATCAGGCTCTTTTTACGCCCGAGCTTAAAGGAGAGCCAGCCGCTGCCGACCGCGCCGACGGCGGCGCCGAACATCATGGAGCTAACCACCCATTCCTGAGTGTGTGCGCTAATCTGGAACTCATCGGCGATGAAAGGTAATGCACCGGCGATGACGCCAATATCCAGGCCAAAGAGTAATCCTGCCAGAGCGGCAAGGAAGCAGACGAAGAACGTCATTGCCTTATTGGACGTACGCCCCTGTTTATTATTGTCAGGCATTATGCCCTCCAGTTGGGTTATCAGTTTTATCGATATTAAGAGTAGGTGAGCGGCTCATAAAAATATGTGAGACAAATCACAATGGTGTAATCGGTTACACTAACCCGTAACCGTAAAAATAATTAAAGCTTTGAAAATATAGAGGTAAATTAATTGATATGCATCGCGTTTGCATGAATTTCAGACTTAACTGAAAGGGAATGTAACAGCAGAAGAATTACGATCATGCAAAGAGAATATTCTGAAAGCGGGGTATATCCGGCATAGTGTAAGCGGTTTCAAAGATTGTCGGGTGGCGGCTGCGC
>NZ_JADBQL010000013.1:44043-109499 GCF_014895905.1 Enterobacter cloacae complex sp. P15RS
GTAGGTCGGGTAAGGCGCAGCCGCCACCCGGCATAAAAAAAGCCAGCACAAAGGCTGGCCTGTTTTAGCTGCTGTCAGTCGATTACTTCAGACCGGCAGCGTCACGCAGCAGAGCGGCTTTGTCGGTTTTTTCCCATGGGAAATGTTCGCGACCAAAGTGACCGTACGCGGCAGTTTCCTGGTAGATTGGGTGCAGCAGATCCAGCATCTGAATCAGGCCGTATGGGCGCAGGTCGAAGAACTCGCGCACCAGCAGTGTCAGCTGTTCTGAAGGCACTTTTTCAGTACCGAAGGTTTCCACCATGATGGAGGTTGGCTCAGCCACGCCGATAGCGTAGGAAACCTGAATCTCACAGCGGTCAGCCAGGCCGGCAGCAACGATGTTTTTCGCCACATAACGCGCAGCGTACGCGGCAGAACGGTCAACTTTAGACGGATCTTTACCGGAGAATGCACCGCCACCGTGACGCGCCATGCCGCCGTAGGTATCAACGATGATTTTACGACCGGTCAGACCGCAGTCACCCATAGGCCCGCCGATAACAAAGCGTCCGGTTGGGTTGATGAAGAATTTGGTCGCAGAGCTCAGCCACTCAGTCGGCAGAACCGGCTTGATGATCTCTTCCATCACCGCTTCTTGCAGCGATTTCTGATCAATCTCTTCAGCATGCTGCGTGGAGAGAACCACGGCATCGATACCGACGATTTTCCCGTCGTCGTACTGGAAGGTCACCTGGCTTTTCGCATCCGGACGCAGCCACGGCAGAGTGCCGTTTTTACGCACTTCAGCCTGACGCTGCACCAGACGGTGTGCGTAAGTCACAGGGGCCGGCATCAGCACGTCGGTTTCGTTGGTCGCATAGCCGAACATCAGGCCCTGGTCGCCCGCGCCCTGTTCCAGCGGATCGGCACGGTCAACGCCCTGGTTGATGTCCGGAGACTGTTTGCCAATCGCGCTCAGTACGGCGCAGGAGTTGGCATCAAAGCCCATATCAGAATGCACATAGCCGATCTCACGTACCGTGTTACGGGTGATCTCTTCGATATCAACCCATGCGCTGGTGGTGATCTCACCGCCAACCAGAACCATGCCGGTTTTGACATAGGTTTCACACGCTACGCGCGCCTTTGGATCCTGCGCGAGGATCGCATCCAGCACCGCATCGGAGATTTGGTCAGCAATTTTATCAGGATGTCCTTCTGATACGGACTCGGACGTAAACAGGTGTTTTGCCATGTTTTATTTCACCTAAGAGGAATTTGGTTAGCTCAAGCTGCTGTGTGGAATAGCCAAAGGAGATAATTCTACCAAGGCCTACAGGATTTTGACACTGGCAGTCTGAGTGTTAATCGGTATGGATGGATTAACATCTGGATGGCTATTTTAGGTCACTTCTTCGCCCGATTTCCAGTTTTTTTTGACTCACCTCTCACTGCGTTGAAAACATAGCTGGAAATTTTTCCTGACGGCGCTGGCAACCTGCACATTTTTATTTTGCTTTTTAGCCACCTTCTCGGTATAAAACGCGGCGCGCGGCTCATATAAAATCAGCGCTCGATGAACACATCGTGTCGCCACTTCCAGCCGGGTTAAGCAGTGAACTTTTAGCTTTGGCTTGTGGTCCGTTTCAGCAGAGGCGGCCGTGGAGGTGATACGAGATAATGAACCATCGTTTTCCGCTCATTCAGCGCAGCCGTTCTGGCGCGCATGTGATTCCCACCCGCACTTCTGGTTTAAACACCTGCCGATGTTATACCCATCTCGGTGCTTCTCAGGATTCCAGAGCCGGTTACGCTTTGTGAAAACTGAACAAGGGCGCTCTTGTTAATACAGGAGTTTTCTCGTGGTTTCGCCGAACCTTGTCATACAGAGTTCGGATACGTGTTTTACAATGATATGAATAAGAAACCGGTCGCACGGTCTGGATTTCAGCATACTCTGCTGGGAAATGGAGCCGTTAATGGGTTGTTATCGCCGTATAACGCTGCGATAGTAGTCAACTGTTTTACACTTATTACAAAGAGTTGAGGTTCGCTATGTCTGACGACATGTCTTCGCTTTCGCCTTCGTCAGCAGGCGAACAGGGTGTACTACGTTCTATGCAGGAGGTTGCGATGAGCTCCCAGGAAGCCAGCAAGATGCTGCGCACTTACAATATTGCCTGGTGGGGCAATAACTACTACGACGTTAACGAACTGGGCCACATCAGCGTCTGCCCGGATCCGGACGTCCCTGAAGCGCGCGTGGATCTCGCTAAGCTGGTGAAAGCCCGTGAAGCGCAGGGCCAGCGCTTGCCTGCACTGTTCTGCTTCCCGCAGATCCTGCAACATCGCCTGCGTTCTATTAACGCCGCGTTCAAACGCGCGCGCGAATCGTATGGTTATAACGGCGACTATTTCCTCGTTTACCCGATCAAGGTAAACCAGCACCGCCGCGTGATTGAGTCCCTGATCCACTCCGGCGAGCCGCTGGGCCTGGAAGCCGGTTCCAAAGCGGAGCTGATGGCCGTTCTGGCGCACGCGGGCATGACCCGGTCGGTGATCGTCTGTAACGGCTATAAAGACCGCGAATACATCCGTCTGGCGCTGATTGGCGAGAAGATGGGCCACAAGGTCTATCTGGTGATCGAGAAGATGACCGAAATCGCGATCGTGCTGGAAGAGGCCGAGCGTCTGAACGTGATCCCGCGCCTTGGCGTGCGTGCGCGACTGGCGTCGCAGGGTTCCGGTAAATGGCAGTCTTCCGGCGGTGAAAAATCCAAGTTCGGCCTCGCGGCGAACCAGGTGCTACAGCTGGTGGAGATTCTGCGCGAGCGCGGTCGACTGGACAGCATTCAGCTGCTGCACTTCCACCTCGGCTCGCAGATGGCCAATATCCGCGACATCGCCACCGGCGTGCGTGAATCCGCGCGTTTTTACGTTGAGCTGCATAAGCTTGGCGTGAACATCCAGTGCTTTGATGTGGGCGGCGGCCTGGGCGTGGACTACGAAGGGACCCGCTCCCAGTCTGACTGCTCGGTCAACTACGGCCTGAACGAATACGCCAACAACATCATCTGGGCGATTGGCGATGCCTGCGAAGAGCACGGCCTGCCGCACCCGACGGTGATCACCGAATCTGGCCGCGCGGTTACCGCGCACCATACGGTGCTGGTGTCTAACATCATCGGCGTCGAGCGTAGCGAAATCACCGAAGCCACGCCTCCGGCAGACGATGCCCCACGTTCCCTGCAAAGCATGTGGGAAACCTGGCAGGAGATGCACGAGCCGGGCACGCGTCGCTCCCTGCGCGAATGGCTGCACGACAGCCAGATGGACCTGCACGATATTCACGTCGGCTACTCGTCAGGCACCTTTAGCCTGCAAGAGCGCGCCTGGGCCGAGCAGCTCTATCTGAACATGTGCCATGAAGTGCAGAAACAGCTCGACCCGAGCAACCGCGCGCATCGTCCGATTATCGACGAGTTGCAGGAGCGTATGGCGGACAAAATGTACGTCAACTTCTCCCTGTTCCAGTCGATGCCGGATGCCTGGGGTATCGACCAGCTGTTCCCGGTTCTGCCGCTTGAAGGCCTGAACCACGCCCCGGAACGTCGCGCGGTGCTGCTGGACATCACCTGTGACTCTGACGGCGCGATTGACCACTACGTGGACGGTGACGGTATTGCAACGACGATGCCAATGCCGGAGTACGATCCGGAGAACCCGCCAATGCTGGGCTTCTTTATGGTGGGTGCGTATCAGGAGATCCTCGGCAACATGCACAACCTGTTCGGCGATACCGAAGCGGTTGACGTGTTTGTCTTCCCTGACGGCAGCGTCGAGGTTGAGCTGTCCGACGAAGGGGACACCGTGGCGGACATGCTCGAATACGTGCAGCTGGATCCGAAAAAACTGCTCACCCAGTTCCGCGATCAGGTGAAAAACACCGGTCTGGACGATGCCTTGCAGCAGCAGTTCCTGGAAGAGTTTGAAGCGGGTCTGTACGGGTACACCTACCTGGAAGACGAGTAGGTAAAACGCCCTCTCCGTGTGGGAGAGGGGTGGGGTGAGGGCATCAGGCTGCTGTGCCGCCAATGCCCGGTGCGCTGCGCTTACCGGGCCTACGAATGTAGGCCGGATAAGGAGCAGCCGCCATCCGACAGAATGCTATACTCACTTGAACCCGTATGAATTAACGGCGATAATTCGCCCCAATATGCGATTTACGAATCAATCCCTTCCTCGTCGGGTTTAACGACGCGGAGGGGATTTTTTTTCATCTGTTTTTAATGTATCGACGTTAAAAGAGGTCTGGACATGAGCACTTTAGGTCATCAGTACGATAACTCTCTGGTATCTAACGCGTTTGGTTTTTTACGCCTTCCAATGAACTTCCAGCCGTACGACAGCGACGTTGACTGGGTGATCACCGGCGTACCGTTCGACATGGCAACCTCCGGTCGTGCGGGTGGACGTCACGGCCCGGCGGCAATCCGTCAGGTTTCCACCAACCTGGCCTGGGAGCACAACCGCTTCCCGTGGAACTTCGACATGCGCGAGCGCCTGAACGTGGTGGACTGCGGTGACCTGGTGTACGCCTTCGGCGACGCGCGCGAAATGAGCGAAAAATTGCAGGCGCACGCAGAGAAGCTGCTGGCGGCCGGTAAGCGCATGCTCTCCTTCGGCGGTGATCACTTCGTTACTCTGCCGCTGCTGCGCGCCCATGCGAAGCACTTCGGTAAAATGGCGCTGGTGCACTTCGATGCGCATACCGACACCTACGCGAACGGCTGCGAGTTCGACCACGGCACCATGTTCTACACCGCGCCGAAAGAAGGCCTGATCGATCCGAACCACTCCGTGCAGATCGGCATCCGTACCGAGTTCGACAAAGATAACGGCTTCACCGTGCTGGACGCCGGCCAGGTGAACGATCGCGGCGTGGACGATATTCTGGCTCAGGTTAAGCAGATCGTCGGTGATATGCCCGTGTATCTGACCTTTGACATCGACTGCCTGGATCCGGCGTTTGCACCGGGTACCGGCACGCCAGTGATTGGCGGCCTGACGTCAGACCGCGCCATCAAGCTGGTGCGTGGCCTGAAGGATCTGAACATCGTTGGGATGGACGTGGTTGAAGTGGCGCCAGCCTATGACCAGTCCGAGATCACCGCGCTTGCCGCGGCGACCCTGGCGCTGGAAATGCTCTACATCCAGGCGGCGAAAAAAGGCGAATAAGCCTTACGCGCTGATTGCTGCTGCGCGACGCATGCGCAGCAGCAACATTCCCCCGGCAAGCAGGGTGATTGCCTGCGAGACGACCAGCACCGAAAAGCCTGAGCTGACCGACCCCACCGACCTCATCACCATCCCCATCAGCAGCGGAATAAACGCCGCGCAGATATTGCCGATCCCATTGATAATGCCGTAAGCGCTGCCCACCGCTTCCCGCGCGGCGTGATGCTGGATCACCGCCGGAATAGCCGCCCCCTGTAGCCCCCAGAATACATTCGCCGAGAGCATAAACAGCGCCAGCCAGGCAGGCTGATGGCTGAGCATCAGCGCGACCACGGACAGCGCCGTCAGCGCGCCGCCCACCACAAACAGCACCGGCGCCTGTTCAGGGCGCATTTTGTCGAGCAGCACCCCGCCGAGGAACTTCGAGCCCAGGCTCAGCAGGAAGGGAATGGCCGCAAGCATGCCCGTGGCGTGCAGCGAGAAATGATGCTCATCGCGCAGCCACGCGGGCAGCCAGGCGCTGCTCCCCCAGAGATAGCTCAGGGTGGCAATCTCCACCAGCAGGATCCACCCGAGCAGCGGCGTCTGCCAGGCAAGCGAAAACGTCTCTGCGAAGCCCGATTTTTTGATCTGCTCCGAACCCCGCGGCGCGGGCAGGAAGCGCCAGACAAGGCCGCCGCCCAGCACCAGGTTCAGTACCGCCAGGGCATAAAACGACCCGGCCCAGCCGAGATGCGCCATCAGCCACGTTACCAGCGGAAAGCCCACGGCCAGCCCGAGCGAGACCCCCAGCGCGGTCACGGCGTTGGGTTTGCCGATCTCCTGCGCGCTAAAGTGATCGCTGATGAAGCGCGTTTTCAGCGAAAAGAGCGGCCCCTCAGCGATCCCCAGGATCGTGCGCGCGATGAGCATTCCCATCAGCGATCCGAGCAGTGGGGAAATGGCGCATACCGCTGCCCAAATCGCTATGCTGCTCAATAATCCCTGTCGATAATGGAGTTTACTTTCAATAACCGGCGTTAATAATAAAGCCGAAAATCCATAACCCAGCAGAAAACAGGTCATCAGCATTCCCTGTAACATTCTGTTTTCATTTAGCTGAAAATGTTGGGCAAATTCCGGGTTTAAAATCATGACAGAAATATTTACCCGGTCGACGTAGGAAATAATAATGAGTAATAACAATGCCACTGTGCCTTGCCATCTTGCCGTCATAACGCCTGCCTTATGTTTTCGCTTATTTCTATTTTTTATGCGCGTGATTGTCACAGGGGTAAAATGATTCACCTGTGAAACTCATTGTTTATTAATGGAAAAATAAAATTAAGTTTCACAGGTGAAACACCATAATTTTCCCTTCTTTTATTTTTAAGGAACAAAAAGAAAAGAAGTCAATCACTGTTTATTAAAATTTCAGGCCATCGATAAATCGTATTCTTTCACGCCGCAATAATGAAAATTTCATATCGCTGCATTTTTTCGTGATCCTTTGCACACTTAGTTAATTAATTACCGTTTGATTAACAAATTCGTCACATTGCGGCTTGACGAAACATTCATCGCTTTTATATTGACCGTATTAAATAAGAAACAGAGTTTCATATATGAAACAAAAGCCTGGAGGATCGTGATGAGCTGGATAGGCGTATGTGACGCAGAACAAGTACAGGAAGATTTCCCTTTTAGCGGCAACGTCGACGGTAAAGAGATCGGCGTGTATTTGATTGACGGTGAATATTACGCGCTGGAAGACGTATGCCCCCACGCCTATGCCCTGCTGAGCCAGGGCTTCGTGGAAGACGGCAAAGTGGAATGCCCGCTGCACGAGGCGGTCTTCGACGTTAAAACCGGCCAGTGCCTGCACGGCCCCGGCGGACGCAACCTTAACCGCTACCCGGTTCGGGTTTTTGAAAACCAGATTCAGATTACCTTCGTCGAGGAGACCGTGGCATGAGCGACACCCTGAATTACAACCCGGCGCTGCCGGAAAGCCGTCAGTTTGCCCCACCGGCTGAGGGCGGTAACGGTGCGATCCATAAGCCGGGTGATTACCAGAACCTGATCTGGCAGACCCGCAGCCGCGAGCCGGAAAGCTGGGAAGTGAACCTCATCGCCACGCTGGAAGATCTCTTCGAGCAGGGAGTTGAAACCTTACCGGAGCTGGTGAACGGGCTGAACGCGGTGCGCATGCACGATCAGCAGGGCGAGCCGTGGAGCGAGGCCAGCTTCCAGGCATTCTTACAGGTTAACGGCTACTGAGGGCAACGCGATGACGACTACCGTACAACACTATCTCGATAAAGGTCTGCGCGGCCTCTGGTATCCGGTGCTGGCGAGCTGGGAGGTGCAGTCTGCGCCGGTGGGCATTACCCGCCTGGGCGAACAGATTGTGGTCTGGCGCAACAAAGACGGCCAGGTGCAGGCGCTGGAGGACCGCTGTCCGCACCGCGGCGCACGCCTGTCGATGGGCTGGAACCTGGGCGACCGCATTGCCTGCTGGTATCACGGCGTGGAGGTCGCGGGCAACGGCGAGGTGAAAGACGTGCCCGCCGTGGACAAATGCCCGCTGGTCGGCCAGCAGTGCGTGCGCAGCTACAACGTGCAGGAGGCGCACGGCGCCATCTTCCTGTGGTTTGGCGTCACCGCAGACCAGCAGCCGGACGAGCTGACCTTCCCGGACGAGCTCGCCGATACGGACAACTTCAGCAACTTCCTCTGCACCGCCGCGTGGAAATGCAATTACCAGTACGCGCTGGAAAACGTGATGGACCCGATGCACGGCACCTATCTGCACTCCTCATCGCACTCGATGGCGGAAGGGGATCGCAAGGCCGACATGGTGCTCCAGCCGACCAAAACCGGCTTTATTTTCGAGAAGAAAGGGCAGAGCGGCGTCAACTTTGACTGGGTAGAGCTGGGCAACAGCGGCACCTGCTGGATGCGCCTCTCCATTCCGTACAAGAAGCGCTTCGGGCCGGGCGGCCACTTCTTTATCGTCGGCATGGTGGTGCCGGAAGATAACGACAACTGCCGCGTCTTCTTCTGGCGCATTCGCCGGGTGCAGGGCTGGCAGCGCGACATGTGGCGCTTCATGTACCGCAACCGTCTGGAAAAACTGCACTGGGAAGTGCTGGAGCAGGACCGCGTGGTGCTGGAAAGCCTGGCGCCAAACGCCCGCGACCATGAATACCTGTATCAGCACGACGTCGGCCTCTCGCGCCTGCGCCGCATGATGCAAAAGGCCGCCAAAGAGCAGCTGGCGATGCGCGAAGAACAGCAGGGAGCCGCCTGATGAACGGGCTGCTGAGCGGCAAGCGCATCGTCATAACCGGCGCCGCGCGCGGGCTGGGCTTTCACTTTGCCAAAGCCTGTGCGGAGCAGGGCGCGGCGGTGGTGATGTGCGACATCCTCAAGGGCGAGCTGGCCGAGAGCGCCCACGCCCTGAGCGAGCGGGGCTATGCGATCGAACCGCACGTTATCGATCTGGCCGATCCGCAGTCCATTGAGCAGGTGTTCAGCGCGATTGGCGAGCAGGGTCAGATTGATGGCCTGGTGAACAACGCGGCGATGGCGACGGGCGTCGGCGGCAAAAATATGCTCGATTACGATCCGGATCTCTGGGATCGGGTGATGAACGTTAACGTCAAAGGCACCTGGCTGGTGACGCGCGCCGCGGTGCCGCTGATGCGCGAGGGCGCGGGCATCGTGAACGTTGCGTCCGACACCGCGCTGTGGGGCGCGCCGCGCCTGATGGCCTACGTCGCCAGCAAGGGCGCCGTGATTGCGATGACCCGCTCAATGGCGCGCGAACTGGGCGAAAAGCGTATACGCATTAATGCCATCGCGCCGGGGTTAACCCGCGTCGAGGCGACCGAATATGTTCCGGCCGAGCGCCATCAGCTCTACGAGAATGGCCGCGCGTTAACCGGCGCGCAGCAGCCGGAAGACGTCACCGGCAGCGTGGTCTGGCTGTTAAGCGATCTGTCGCGGTTTATCACCGGGCAGCTGATCCCGGTCAACGGCGGTTTTGTCTTTAACTAAGGTGTAGCGATTATGGCAAACGATCAGGAAGTGAAGTATCTGGTGCCGGGGCTGGAGCGCGGTTTACAGCTGCTGTTGGCTTTTGGTGAGCAGCATCGCGATCTGACCTTTGCCGAGCTGCACCGGCTGGTGGATATGCCGAAGGCGACCGCCTATCGCGTGGTGCAGACGCTGGAGTACATGGGCTTTCTGGAGCGGAACGCGCGCACCAATACCTTTTCGCTGGGCATGAACGTGCTGCGTCTCGGCTTTGAGTACATTGCCTCGCTGGACGTGGCGCAGGTCGGCCAGCCGGTGATCGAGCAACTGCGCGACGTGAGCCAGTGCAGCAGCCATCTGGCGATCCGCGACGGGCGCGACATTATCTACATCGCCCGCGTCAGCGCCGCCGGGTCGCGCATCAACCAGGTCAGCATTGGCACCCGCCTGCCGGTGCACTGCACCTCGCTGGGCCGCATGCTGCTGACCGATATTTCCCGCGCCGATTTCGAACAGTTGTTCCCGCACGAGCGCCTGCCGGGCAACACGCCGGGGCAGCTTCACGACCGCGAGGCCCTGTGGCAGATGGTGCAGCAGGACAAAGCCCGCGGGTATGTCATCGGCGAATCCTTCTTCCGCCACGGCATCTCCTCCATCGTCTACCCGGTGTATGACCGAAGCGGACGCGTGGCGGCGGTGGTCAGCATTCTTGTGCCGTCGGAGGAGATCCCGCAGACCGACCGCGAGCGGCTGCAAAACGAGGTTCGCCTCGCGGCGGATAAAATTTCTGGCTTCTTAGGATATTTGTCACAGGCCAGCTAAATCAGTGAGTTAACGTCAGGCGCTTGACTGCGTCGGGCATGTTTTACGCCCATTTTGGGCCAGATGAGGCAACGAACGATGAGTGTAACCGGAATTGAAAAGCTGGAATTTGGCGTGGAAGACCTGACGCACTGCGCCAAATTTATGCGTGATTTTGGCCTGACGGGCGATGCCAGCGGCCAGCGTTTTACCACCCTGAGCGGCGCGCGCGTGGAGCTGAACCCCATCGACAGCCCCGACCTGCCGCCGGCGTTTGAAGCGGGCAACACCCTGCGCCGCATGACCTGGGCGGTGGCCGCACAGTCCGATCTCGACGCGCTGCGCCCGAAGCTTGCGCAGCAGCCCGGCTTTCGCGAAGTGGGCGACGCGCTGGAATGTCTCGATCCCAACGGCATGACCCTGCGCGTGCAGGTCAGCCAGCAGACTGACGTGGAGCTGAACGTTGAGCCGATTAACCAGTGGGGCGACGCCCGCCGCATCGACACGCCGAGCCCGGTTTATGAGCGTGCCCAGCCGATCAACGTCGGGCACGTGGTGTTCTTCGTGGAGGAACTGGCGGCGGTGGAAAAATTCTACCGCGAGGTGCTCGGCTTCCAGGTTTCGGACCGCTACATCAACCGCGCCGTGTTCCTGCGCTGCGGAGCGCGCGGCGGCCATCACAACCTGTTCCTGCTGCAACTGCCGAACCGTAAGCGCGGCCTCAACCACGTGGCCTTCACCGTGCGCGACATCCACGAGGTGATCGGCGGCGGTATCGCGATGAATAAAAATGAATGGAGCACCTTTATCGGGCCGGGCCGCCATCCGGTGTCGTCGGCGTACTTCTGGTACGTCAATAGCCCGACCGGCGGCGCGTTTGAGTATTACACCAACGACGACTATCTGACGGAAAACTGGCAGCCGCGCGAGCTGGAGCACTCCCTGGTCTCCTTTACCGAATGGGCGGTAGAAGGCGGGATTGACCACGACACGCGCCGCCAGCAGAAAAAGCCGGAGGCGGTATGACGTCGCGCATTGTCATTATCGGCGGCGGTCAGGCGGGCGGATGGGCGGCGAAAACCTTGCGCGACGAGGGCTTCGACGGCGAGATCTGCGTGGTGGCGGAAGAGGAGTGGGATTTCTACGAACGTCCGCCGCTGTCGAAAGCGTCTCTGCTGGAGCCGGACGCAGCGCTCCCGCGGCTGTTTAGCGAAGCAGCACAGCAGGCGCTGAACCTGACCTGGTACCGCCCGCTGCGTGCTGAATCAGTCGATCGTGAAGCGAAATCCGTGCGTTTGAGCAACGGCGAACGCCTTAGTTACAACATCCTTTTAATGGCCACCGGCGGGCGGGCGCGCCTGCCTTCGCAGGCGTGGGCGGCGCACCCGCAGGTCTACACCCTGCGCCACTGGCAGGACGCGCAGCGCCTGAAAGCGCGTCTGGCAGAAAGTAAAAAACTGGCGATTGTTGGCGGCGGCTGGATCGGCCTGGAGATTGCCGCTTCCGCGCGCAAAAGCGGCGTGGCGGTCACGCTGTTCGAGCAGCAGCCCGCGCTGTGCATGCGCTCGGTGAGCGGCGAGGTGTCGCAGCGCTTAGAGGCTATCCACCGTGAGCAGGGGGTGGAGATCCGTACCGGCTGCGGCGCGCTGGAGCTGGAGGACGATAACGGCCTGCCGGTCATCCACTGCGACGGCCAGCGTGAAACCTTTGATGCGGTAGTGGTGGGGATCGGCGTCGATCTCAATCTGGAGCTGGCGCGCGATGCGGGACTTCGCACCGAGCGGGGGATCGTGGTGGACGCCCAGGGGCGCACGTCCGATCCGTTCATCTTTGCCGCAGGCGACGTGGCGCAGCACCATCACTACGGCCTGTGCATCCAGTCCTGGGCCTTCGCGCAGAATCAGGCGGTGGCGACGGCGAAAGCCATGCTTAACCCCAATGCGCCAGGCTACGACGACGCGCCGTGGCTATGGTCGGATCAATACCAGCACAATATTCAGATCCTCGGCATTCCGCAGCCGGGAGGCAAAACGCGGGTGCGTGAAGACGCGCTGTTCTTCTCGCTGGATGAACGCGGGCGGCTGACGCAGCTGGTGGCGTTCAACGATGCGCGCACCGTCAAGCTGGCGAAGCGCTGGATGGCGGCGGGACGGGACCTGTCGGACGTACCGCTCGCCGACCCGACTTTTTCACTGATGTCACTGCGATAGCTAACCCGCACCCGTAGGGGGAGACATGACCACATTAGAGACCAACACCGCGCCCGTCGAGGCGAGCGGTGAGGGAACCCGCACGCCTGAAAAAGCGGTGCGCTGGGCCATCCCGCTGTCGCTGCTGGCCTGCGTGCTGCTGGCGTTTTTCGACAAAATCAGCATCGCGGCGCTCTTTTCCGACACCCATTTCCAGCAGGCGATGGGCATCGATTTTGACACCACGCGCCTCGGCATTCTGATGAGCGCCTTCCTGCTGAGCTACGGCTTTTCGTCGGTATTTTTGAGCGGGTTAGGCGACAAAATCGCGCCGCTGCGCCTGCTCACTGGGATGATGGCGATCTGGTGCGTGCTGATGGTGGCGATGGGCTTTACCCATAACTACACGCTGATGATCGTTCTGCGCATCCTGCTGGGCGTGGCGGAAGGGCCGCTGTTCCCGCTGGCCTTCGCCATCGTGCGCCACAACTTCCCGCAGCATTTACAGGCGCGCGCCACCATGCTGTGGCTGCTGGGCACGCCAGTCGGCGCGGCGATTGGCTTCCCGCTCTCCCTCTGGCTGCTGAACACCTTCGGCTGGCAGAGCACCTTCTTTGTCATGGCAATGCTGACCGTGCCGGTGCTTATCTTTGTGCGCATCGGCCTGCGTGGGATCCGTCTGGAAGCAAAACCCGGCACCTCGCAGGCGTCTCAGGACGAGCGGCGCGCGGCGCGGCGCGAGCTGTTTGTCAGCCCGCACTTCTGGATCATCTGCATCTTCAACATCGCGTTCCTGACCTACCTGTGGGGCATCAATGGCTGGCTGCCTGGCTACTTAATCAAGGGCAAAGGCATCCACCTGGAGCACGCGGGCTGGCTGTCGTCGATGCCGTTCATCGCCATGCTGGCGGGAGAGGTGATTGGCGCGTGGCTCTCTGACCGGGTCGATAAGCGCGCGGCGGCCTGCTTTATCTCGATGGCGGGGGCGGCCGTCGGGCTGACGGCGGTGATGCACCTTGATACCCCGCTTGCCATCATCGCGGCGATGAGCTTCAGCACCTTTATGTGGGGCACCGGCGCCCCCAACATTTTCGCCCTGCTGGCGAAGGCCACCCATCCCCGGGTGAGCGCCACGGCGGGCGGCATCTTCAACGGGCTGGGAAACTTTGCGGGCGCGCTGTCGCCGGCGGTGATGGGCGCGCTTATCGCCTTCACCCACAGCATGGATTCCGGGCTGATTTTTCTGGCGGTGATGGCGGCGGTGGGCTGCGTCCTGTTACTGCCGCTGCTGAGACGTTACTGAGGAGAGTGTCATGACTGATTCAACCGTAACCAATAAAACAGGCATCAAACCTGACCACCTGACGATGGAAGAGTGGGTCGAGTCGCGCATCGCGCGCTTCGAAGGCCGTAAATACGACTGGAACGCGCTGAAGTTCCAGGCCGATTTTGACCCGAAATACCGCCGGGCGCAGATGCGCTACATCGGCACCGGCGCAACCGGCGTGGCGAACGACACCAATACCGTGCAGGCGGACCATTTTACCTTCTCCACCATGGTGCTGCCGTCGAAGTGCGAAGGGCCGCTGCACCTGCACGATGACGTGGAGGAGGTGTTCTTCATGCTCAAAGGGCAGATCACGCTGATGATCCAGGACGGCGACAACTACACCGAAACCGTGCTGCGCGAGCGTGACCTGATCTCCGTCCCGCCGGGTATCTATCGCGGCCTGTTTAACCACGGGGAAGAAGAGGCGCTGATGTGCGTCATGCTGGGAACCAACAAACCGGAAATCCCGACCTACCCCTCCGACCATCCGCTCTCAAAAGTGAAGCGGAACTAAGGGGGCGCCATGACGGGTTTTCGTGAACAGGGAAGCGGCATTCCGCTGATGCTGCTGCACGGGATCAGCTCTGGCGCTGCGTCCTGGCACAAGCAGATGGCGCTGAACGGTTTTCGCGTGCTGGCGTGGGACATGCCCGGTTACGGCGAAAGCCCGATGCTGGCGGTTGAGCGTGCGAACGCGGGGGATTACGCCGACGCGCTGGCGGCGATGCTCGATCGCGCCGGTGTCTGGCAGGCGGTGCTGGTGGGCCATTCCCTGGGCGCACTGGTGGCCAGCGCCTTTGCGGCGAAGTTCCCTGAACGCGTCATTCATCTGGTGCTGGCGGACGCCGCGCAGGGCTACGGCAATGCCGCGCCGGCGCAGCGGGAGCAGGTCTGGCGTAATCGCGAGCAGCAGATGGCGCTCGGCGGCGACATCCTCGCCCAGACCCGCGCCGCGACGCTGCTGCGCCCCGGCGCGCGCGCGGAAGATATCGCCACCGTCGCGGCGGGCATGCGCAGGCTGCGACCGGAAGGCTACCTTGCCGCCGCGTGGATGCTGGCGCACGACGACATTCACGGCTGGCTTAAGCGTTACGCCGGTCAATTTGAAGTCTGGTGCGGCGAGCAGGACGCGATAACGCAGCCCGAGCTGGTGCAGGGGCTGGCGCTGCGCTACGGCATGCCGTTTACCGCCATTCCGCAGGCCGGACACGCGAGCTATCTCGATAACGACGCGTTTTTTAACCAACAGCTTTTACGCATTAACGAAGAGGTGCGCGATGAATGCACACATTGACGGCCGCGTAGCGGTCGTTACCGGCGGTTCGTCCGGCATTGGCTTTGAAACGCTGCGCTTGCTGCTGGGCGAAGGGGCGAAAGTCGCCTTCTGTGGCCGCGACCCGGACCGGCTCGCCAGCGCCCATGCGACGCTGCAAAACGACTATCCCGACGGGGAGATTTTCTCTTACCGCTGCGACGTGCTGAACGCCGACGAGGTGCAGGTTTTTGCGGAGGCGGTACAGGCGCGCTTTGGCGCGGCGGATATGCTGATCAACAACGCCGGTCAGGGCTACGTGGCGCACTTCAATGACACCCCGCGCGAGGCGTGGTTGCACGAAGCCGAACTTAAACTGTTTGGCGTCATTAATCCGGTGCAGGCGTTTCAGACCCTGCTGGAACGGTCCGACATCGCTTCCATCACCTGCGTGAACTCCCTGCTGGCGCTTCAGCCGGAAGAGCACATGATCGCCACGTCGGCAGCTCGCGCCGCGCTGCTGAACATGACGCTGACGCTCTCGAAGGAGCTGGTGGGCAAAGGGATTCGCGTCAATTCCATACTGCTCGGCATGGTCGAGTCCGGCCAGTGGCAGCGCCGCTTCGAAAGCCGGGCGGACAAAAGCCAGAGCTGGCCGGAGTGGACGGCGGAGATTGCGCGCAGGCGCGGCATTCCGATGGCGCGCCTCGGCAAGCCACAGGAGCCCGCGCAGGCGCTGCTGTTCCTCGCCTCGCCGCTGGCTTCGTTTACCACCGGCGCGGCGCTGGACGTTTCCGGCGGCTTTTGCCGCCATCTGTAAGGACGCATCATGAAAAAGGTAATGTTAATTGGTTATGGCGCCATGGCGCAGGCGGTGATTGAGCGTCTGCCCGCCGGCGTGGCTATCGGCTGGATCGTGGCGCGAGAATCTCACCATGCCGCCATTCGCGACCAGTTTGGCGATGCGGTAGAGGCGCTGACCTCGCCGATGGCGTGCGCGCAAACGCCCGATCTGGTGCTGGAGTGCGCCAGCCAGCAGGCGGTGGCCCAGTATGGCGAAGCAATTCTGCGTCGCGGCTGGCATCTGGCGGTCATTTCCACCGGCGCGCTGGCGGACAGCACGCTGGAGCAGCGCCTGCTCGCGGCGGGCGGAAAACTGACCCTGCTTTCCGGGGCGGTTGCCGGCATTGACGGGCTGGCGGCGGCGAAGGAGGGCGGGCTTGAGCGCGTCACCTATCAGTCGCGCAAAAGCCCGACCAGCTGGCGCGGCAGCTACGCCGAGCAGCTTATCGATCTCAACGCAGTCAGAGAGGCGCAGGTCTTTTTTGAAGGCAGCGCCCGCGAGGCGGCGCGCCTGTTCCCGGCGAACGCCAACGTGGCGGCGACCGTGGCGCTCGGCGGCGTCGGGATGGATGAAACCCGCGTACAGCTGATGGTTGACCCGACAACGAAACGTAACACCCACACGCTGCACGTAGAAGGGCTGTTTGGCGAATTCCATCTGGAGCTGAGCGGGCTGCCGCTGGCGTCTAACCCTAAAACCTCCACCCTGGCGGCACTCAGCGCGGTGCGCGCCTGCCGCGAGCTGGCCCTGAGCTGAGGAGTGACGATGGACGATCTGAAGATTTTTATCGGCGGCCAGTGGCGACGCGGCGGCGGTAACCCGATGCAGAGCCACTTCCCGGCAGACGGGGCGCTCAATGCGACGCTAAACGCGGCCAACCTTGACGATCTGCACGACGCGATCGAGGCCGGCGAGCGCGCGTGGCGCGATCCCGCATGGCGCAACAGCCTGCCGCACGTGCGGGCGAAGATCCTGCACAAGGTGGCGGATCTGATTGAGTCCCGCGCTGACGAGCTGGCGCAGATGCAGAGCCGGGATAACGGCAAGCCGCTGGCGGAGGCGCGCGGGCTGGTGATGAGCGCGGCGGGAACAGCCCGCTACTTCGCCGCCGCCTGCGAGCTGCTGGAAGGGGAACTGCCCACGCCGCGCCAGCCGGATCTGCTGACGCTAAGCCGCTATGAGCCGCTCGGCGTGGTGGCGGCCATCACGCCGTGGAACTCTCCCATTGCCAGCGAGATGCAGAAGGTCGCCCCGGCCATCGCCGCCGGAAACGCGGTGGTCCTCAAGCCTGCCGAAGCCACGCCGCTGATGGCGCTCGAGCTGGCGCGCATTTTTGAACAGGCCGGGCTGCCCGCCGGGCTGCTGAGCGTGCTGCCGGGTAAAGGCTCGGTGATTGGCGACGCGCTGGCGCGCCATCCTCGCGTGCGAAAAATTTCCTTTACCGGCGGCACCAATACGGGCCGCCATCTGGCGCACGTGGCGGCGGAAAAGCTGATCCCGGCGTCGCTGGAGCTGGGCGGTAAATCCCCGACCATTGTGCTGGAGGATGCCGACGTTGAGCAGGCCGCGCGCGGGATCTGCTACGGCATTTTTAGCTCGGCGGGGCAGGCGTGCATCGCCGGGTCCCGGCTGTTTATCCACGAAAGCCTGTACGCGCCGCTGATGGCGCGGCTGCTGGAGCTCACGCGCGGCCTGCGCGTGGGGCATCCGTTCACTGACGGCATCCATGTAGGACCGCTGATCAACGACAAGCATCGTCAGGGCGTTCTTGAGTACGTCGAGCTGGCGAAGCGCGAAGGGGGCCGGGTGCTGTGCGGCGGCGAGATCCCGGCAGATCCGGCGCTGGCAAACGGCAGCTTCTTCCTGCCAACCATTATTGAAGGGCTGACGAACGGCGCCCGCGCCTGCCAGGAGGAGATTTTCGGCCCGGTGCTGGTGGCGATACCGTTTGGCGATGAAGCGGCGTTGATCCGCGAGGCGAACGACTCGGTCTACGGCCTGGCGGCAGGGATCTGGACCCGCGACATCGGGCGGGCGCTACGCCTCAGCGAGCAGCTGGAGGCCGGTACGGTGTGGATCAACACCTACAAAGTTTTTGCGATTTCGACCCCGTTCGGGGGCTTTAAAGAGAGCGGTCTGGGCCGCGAAAAGGGCATTCAGGGGCTGAAAGCCTGGATGCAGCAAAAGAGCATTTATCTGGCGACGGGTAACAGCGTCAACCACTGGTGCGACTGAGAAAGGGTGAGCAATGAGCGAAATGATAACCGTCGGCGACGCCATCGCCAGAACGCTGGAGCAGTATCAGGTTGAGGCCATCTACGGCGTCATCTCCATTCACAACCTGCCGATCGCGGATGCGGTAGGGCAGCGGGGCAAAATACGCTTTGTGCCCGCGCGCGGCGAAGCGGGTTCCGTCACCATGGCCGACGCCCACGGGCGGTTTTCCGGCCTCGGCGTGGCGCTGACCAGCACCGGCGCGGGGGCGGGGAACGCGGTAGGCGCGCTGGTGGAGGCGATGAACGCCTGCACGCCGCTGCTGCATTTAACCGGACAGGTTGAGAAGGCCTGGCTGGACGCCGACACCGGGTTTATCCACGAGACTCGCGACCAACTGACCTTCCTGAAGGCCAGTTCAAAGCGGGCGTACCGCATCAGCAATGCCAGCCAGGCGATAGCGATCCTGCATAAAGCGATTCAGGAGGCGCAGACGCCGCCGTGCGGGCCGGTATCAGTGGAGATCCCGATTGATATTCAGGGGGCTAAAATTCCTCTGTCTCTGGTGACCGCACCGGTGAAACCGGCTCCGGGTGTGAGCGTAGATGCGAGCGCTGTCGATTCGCTGTGGGCGCAGCTTAAGCAGGCTAAACAGCCGCTGCTGTGGCTGGGCGGCGGGGCGCTGGGAAGCGCTGACGCGGTGAAAAAACTGGCGGAGGCGGGCGTGACGGTGATCTCCAGCACCCACGCGCGCGGCGTGCTGCCGGACAGCCATCGTGCCAGCCTGCGCGCGTTCCACAACTCGCCATCGGTAGAGGCGCTGATTGCGCAGTGTGATTTTACGCTGGTGGCCGGTTCTCGCCTGCGCAGCAACGAAACCCGCTCCTGGACGCTGGAGTTGCCGTCTCCGCGGGTGCAGATTGATATTGATCCGGCTGCGGCGAGCCGTAACTATCTGATGGATAACACGCTGATAGCCGACTGTTCAGCGCTGCTTGGTGCCCTGGCCGATAAAGCGCAGGGCCGCGAGTGGGGCAACGCCCAGTGGGACGGGCAGGTGCAGCAGGCGGTATTGCAGGCTGAACAGGGCCTGCGCGAGCAGTGCGGCGCCTATGCGAAGCTCAACGACGCCATAGAAAAAGCCCTGCCGAAGGACGGCCTGCTGGTGCGCGATATCACCGTGTCCGGCAGCCTGTGGGGCAGCCGCCTGTTCAGGGCTAACGGCCCGCTGATGAACATTCACTCTCTGGCCGGGGCGATTGGTATGGGGCTACCGATGGCTATCGGTACCGCCATTGCCAACCCGCAGCGTAAGGTGGTGGGGCTGGTGGGCGACGGCGGCCTGAGCCTGAATTTAGGCGAGCTGGCGACGCTGGCGCAGGAGAAAGCCAACGTGACGCTGCTGATCATGAACGACGGGGGCTACGGCGTCATGCGCGGCATTCAGGATAAGTATTTCGGCGGGCGACAGTATTACAACGAATTGCACACCCCGGACTTTACCCTGCTGGCGCAGGCGATTGGCTTACAGGCCTGGAGCGTTGAGCGGGCCGAGGACTTTGATGCGGTCATGACGGAGGCGCTGGCCATGCCGGGGCCGTCGGTGGTGGAAGTGCGGATGGGGCAGATAGGCGCCCTGAAGTTTGCCGGGCCGCCGCAGAAAACGCTGTACTGATTTGGTCTTGTTGCCCGGCGGCGCGGCGCGCACCGGGCAGATGTGCCGTTATTTAATACCGTCAGCCGCCATGCGGTCGCGGATATGCTGCGCGCGTTCAACGGAGGCCGGGTGGTCGTCAAACATGGAGCTCTGACGGCCTTCTTCCAGCTTCGCCAGTTTCTCGAAGCTGGTGGCTAAGCCCGATGGATTGATGCCGCGTTTGCGCAACAGATCGTAAGAGTAGTCATCCGCTTCAGACTCCTGACGCTGGGAGAACTGGGAGTTCACCAGTTTCTCGCCCACGTCGCCAAGCTGCGACTGGGACAGGCTGCCGACAATACCGCCCGCTGAGGCTGCCGCGGCGCGCACGGCGTTGGTGCCCAGCGCAACCTGCATCCCTTTCTTCACGTGACCCAGGGCTACGTGGCCCATTTCATGGCCGATCACCGCTTCCACTTCGTTGTCGGTCATCATATCCATCAGGCCGCTGTAAACGCGGATACAGCCGTTGGCCATCGCGAAGGCGTTCACGTCTTTCGCCATGTACACCTTATAGTTCACCGGCTGGCCATTAATGTTGTCGCCCAGCGCGGAAGCAATCTTGTTCAGACGCTGCGTGTAGGTGCTGTTTGCCGGGGCAAGCGTAGCTTTTCCATCCATATCCTTACATGCCTCGTCGCTCAGCGCTTTGACCTGCGCATCGCTCAGAGAGTAGGCCTGAAAAGCTTCTGCGCCTGAGGTCATCAGGCCGTTAGAATCCATATTCTGACAGCCGCTTAGCAGGAGCGTTGTTCCCACAGCCAGCCCAGTTGCACGCATTTTCATGATGTCGCTTCCGTACTCGTTAATCTGAATTAATTCTGAAAAATGCACCGTCAACGAAGCCGGTGTCGGGCTAAGTATAAGGAATATCTACAGGGGCGGGCGAGCAGATTGCGCAACATGCGAGCATGATCCAGAGATTTCTTAAGCTGCAAAAGAATGCTCCATGTACATGCCCTGCGGCTTGGGTTACATTGTTGGCACTTTTTTCCGGCGTAGCCCAAAACGCGCTGTCGTCAAGGGCATGGCCTTTAACAGTCCGATCTGGAGTTAAAATGTCCTCACGTAAAGAGCTTGCTAATGCTATTCGTGCGCTGAGCATGGACGCAGTACAGAAAGCCAAATCCGGCCATCCGGGTGCCCCAATGGGCATGGCTGACATCGCCGAAGTCCTGTGGCGTGATTTCCTTAACCACAACCCACAGAACCCGGCATGGGCAGACCGCGACCGTTTCGTGCTGTCTAACGGCCACGGCTCTATGCTGATCTACAGCCTGCTGCACCTCACCGGCTACGATCTGCCAATCGAAGAGCTGAAAAACTTCCGTCAGCTGCACTCCAAAACTCCAGGTCACCCGGAAGTGGGCTACACCGCAGGCGTTGAAACCACCACCGGCCCGCTGGGTCAGGGCATTGCGAACGCAGTGGGTATGGCGATTGCTGAGAAGACCCTGGCGGCACAGTTCAACCGTCCTGGCCACGACATCGTTGACCACTTCACCTACGCGTTCCTGGGTGACGGCTGCATGATGGAAGGCATTTCTCACGAAGTGTGCTCCCTGGCAGGTACCCTGAAGCTGGGCAAACTGGTTGCGTTCTACGACGACAACGGCATCTCCATCGACGGTCACGTTGAAGGCTGGTTCACTGACGACACCGCTGCACGTTTCGAAGCCTACGGCTGGCACGTTGTGCGTGGCGTTGATGGCCACGATGCTGACTCGATTAAACGTGCAGTAGAAGAAGCGCGCGCCGTGACCGACAAACCGTCCCTGCTGATGTGCAAAACCATCATCGGCTTCGGCTCCCCGAACAAAGCGGGCACCCATGACTCCCACGGCGCACCGCTGGGCGACGCGGAAATCGCACTGACCCGTGAAGCGCTTGGCTGGAAACACCCAGCCTTCGAAATCCCGTCTGAGATCTATGCTCAGTGGGATGCGAAAGAAGTGGGCCAGGCGAAAGAAGCGGCCTGGAACGAGAAGTTTGCGGCTTACGCAAAAGCCTTCCCGCAGGAAGCAGCCGAGTTCACCCGCCGTATGAAAGGCGACATGCCGTCTGATTTCGACGCGAAAGCGAACGAGTTCATTGCGAAATTGCAGGCGAACCCGTCTAAAATCGCCAGCCGTAAAGCGTCTCAGAATGCGATCGAAGCGTTTGGTCCATGGCTTCCAGAATTCCTCGGCGGTTCCGCTGACCTGGCGCCATCTAACCTGACCCTGTGGTCTGGATCTAAGCCAATCAACGAAGATGCTGCCGGTAACTACATCCATTACGGTGTACGTGAATTCGGTATGACCGCTATCGCGAACGGTATCTCCCTGCACGGTGGTTTCCTGCCGTACACCTCTACCTTCCTGATGTTCGTGGAATATGCACGTAACGCCGTGCGTATGGCAGCGCTGATGAAACAGCGTCAGGTGATGGTCTACACCCACGACTCCATCGGTCTGGGCGAAGATGGTCCAACTCACCAGCCGGTAGAGCAGGTAGCTTCCCTGCGCGTGACCCCGAACATGAGCACATGGCGTCCATGTGACCAGGTTGAATCTGCGGTGGCGTGGAAATACGGCGTTGAGCGTCAGGACGGCCCGACCGCGCTGATCCTCTCCCGTCAGAACCTGGCGCAGCAGGAGCGTACCCCAGAGCAGCTGGCGAACATCGCGCGCGGTGGTTACGTGCTGAAAGATTGCGCGGGCCAGCCTGAGCTGATCTTCATCGCGACCGGTTCTGAAGTTGAACTGGCTGTTGCAGCATGGGAAAAACTGACTGCCGAAGGCGTGAAGGCGCGCGTGGTCTCCATGCCGTCTACCGATGCGTTCGACAAGCAGGATGCGGCTTACCGTGAATCCGTACTGCCTAAAGCGGTTTCCGCTCGCGTGGCGGTGGAAGCGGGTATCGCTGACTACTGGTTCAAATACGTGGGCCTGAACGGTGCTATCGTCGGTATGACCACCTTCGGTGAGTCTGCACCGGCTGAGCAGCTGTTTGAAGAGTTCGGCTTCACCGTTGAGAACGTTGTCGCGAAGGCGAAAGAACTGCTGTAATTGCTGTTTTGCCCGGTGGCGCTTACGCTTACCGGGCCTACAAATGGCACAAAACGTAGGCCGGGTACGCGTAAGCGTCACCCGGCTTTTTTGTAGACATTATTCCACCAGAAATGTGACGCAAGTCATATAGCTCGCTTATTCATCTGGACAACCATTCCTTTTATTCCGCGATTCGCTTATTCTTGCTGAAGCGTTTCAGTCGATTAAATGTTCGACAATTGACCAATCAATCGCAGTTTGTGACAGCAAGGATTCCCCTTCGGGCGTCGCTGGATTACTCTTTCAGCCACCTCAGACTCAGGGATAGCTTTGCAGGAGATCTATGACCGTACGCGTAGCGATTAATGGCTTCGGTCGCATCGGGCGCAACGTGGTTCGTGCATTATATGAATCCGGGCGTCGTGCGGAAATCACCGTGGTGGCAATCAATGAACTGGCGGATGCTGCGGGCATGGCGCATTTATTGAAATATGACACCAGCCACGGCCGCTTTGCCTGGGACGTTCGCCAGGAAAGGGAACAGCTGTTCGTCGGTGACGATGCAATCCGCGTGCTGCATGAGAACAGTATTGAAGGGCTGCCCTGGCGCGAACTGGGTGTGGATGTGGTTCTGGACTGTACCGGCGTGTACGGTAACCGCGAACATGGCGAAGCGCATCTGAAGGCCGGTGCGAAAAAAGTCCTGTTCTCCCATCCCGGCAGCCACGACCTCGACGCCACCGTCGTGTTTGGCGTCAACCAGCACGAGCTGCACGCTGAACACCGCATTGTCTCCAACGCCTCCTGCACCACCAACTGCATTATTCCGGTCATTAAACTGTTAGACGATGCGTACGGCATTGAATCAGGCACCGTGACCACGATTCACTCCGCCATGCACGATCAGCAGGTTATCGACGCCTATCATCCGGATTTACGACGCACTCGCGCGGCGAGCCAGTCCATTATTCCGGTGGATACGAAACTGGCTGCGGGGATCACCCGTATTTTCCCGCAGTTTAACGACCGTTTCGAAGCGATTGCCGTGCGTGTTCCGACGATAAACGTCACCGCAATCGATCTTAGCGTGACGGTAAAAAAACCGGTAAAAGCCTGTGAAGTCAACCTGTTGCTGCAAAAAGCGGCACAGGGAGCATTTCATGGTATAGTTGACTATACGGAATTACCGTTGGTCTCAGTAGATTTTAACCACGACCCGCACAGCGCCATCGTGGATGGCACGCAGACGCGAGTCAGTGGTGCGCACCTTATCAAGACGCTGGTCTGGTGTGATAACGAATGGGGCTTTGCTAACCGAATGCTCGACACCACGTTAGCCATGGCCGCAAAAGGTTTCAGGTAGAGCGCACCTTGCGCTTGCAAAACTTTAAGAATCAACGAGAGGATTCACCATGTCTGTAATTAAGATGACCGATCTGGATCTGGCAGGTAAACGCGTTTTCATCCGTGCCGATCTGAACGTACCGGTTAAAGATGGCAAAGTGACCAGCGACGCGCGTATCCGTGCATCTCTGCCAACCATTGAACTGGCTCTGAAGCAGGGCGCTAAAGTGATGGTCACCTCCCACCTGGGCCGTCCAACTGAAGGCGAGTACAACGAAGAGTTCTCTCTGCTGCCGGTTGTTAATTACCTGAAAGACAAACTGTCCAACCCGGTTCGCCTGGTGAAAGATTACCTGGACGGCGTAGACGTTGCCGAAGGTGAGCTGGTTGTTCTGGAAAACGTTCGCTTCAACAAAGGCGAAAAGAAAGACGACGAAACCCTGTCCAAAAAATACGCTGCACTGTGCGACGTGTTCGTGATGGATGCATTCGGTACGGCTCACCGTGCGCAGGCATCTACCCACGGTATCGGTAAATTTGCAGACGTTGCGTGTGCAGGTCCGCTGCTGGCTGACGAACTGGAAGCACTGGGTAAAGCACTGAAAGAACCTGCTCGTCCAATGGTTGCTATCGTTGGTGGTTCTAAAGTGTCTACCAAACTGACCGTACTGGATTCCCTGTCCAAAATCGCTGACCAGCTGATCGTTGGCGGTGGTATCGCGAACACCTTCGTTGCCGCTCAGGGCCACAACGTGGGTAAATCCCTGTACGAAGCAGACCTGGTTGACGAAGCCAAACGCCTGCTGGGCACCTGCGATATCCCGGTTCCAACCGACGTTCGCGTGGCAACCGAGTTCTCCGAAACCGCTACCGCGACCCTGAAATCTGTTAACGACATCAAAGATGAAGAGCAGATTCTGGACCTGGGCGACGTTTCTGCACAGAAACTGGCTGAAATCCTGAAAAACGCAAAAACTATCCTGTGGAACGGTCCAGTCGGCGTGTTCGAATTCCCGAACTTCCGCAAAGGGACTGAAATCGTTGCTAACGCTATCGCAGACAGCGAAGCGTTCTCTATCGCAGGCGGTGGTGACACCCTGGCAGCTATCGACCTGTTCGGTATCGCTGACAAGATCTCCTACATCTCCACTGGTGGCGGCGCATTCCTCGAATTCGTGGAAGGCAAAGTACTGCCAGCAGTAGCAATGCTCGAAGAGCGCGCTAAGAAGTAAGCCATTCAGGGGCAGGGAAACCTGCCCAATTTTCAGCGCGCTTATCAGAGCTCGCACCTTTTCTAACGGCCGAAGATACAGGACTAAGCAACATGTCTAAAATTTTTGATTTCGTAAAACCTGGCGTTATCACTGGTGATGACGTACAGAAAGTGTTCCAGGTAGCTAAAGAAAACAACTTCGCTCTGCCAGCAGTTAACTGCGTAGGTACCGACTCCATCAACGCCGTACTGGAAACCGCTGCAAAAGTTAAAGCACCGGTTATCGTTCAGTTCTCCAACGGCGGCGCTGCGTTCATCGCGGGTAAAGGCGTGAAAACTGACGTTCCTCAGGGTGCTGCTATCCTGGGCGCTATCTCTGGTGCGCACCACGTTCACCAGATGGCTGAGCATTACGGTGTTCCAGTTATCCTGCACACTGACCACTGCGCGAAGAAACTGCTGCCGTGGATCGACGGTCTGCTGGACGCGGGTGAAAAACACTTCGCGGCAACCGGTAAGCCACTGTTCTCTTCTCACATGATCGACCTGTCCGAAGAGTCTCTGGAAGAAAACATCGAGATCTGCTCTAAGTACCTGGCGCGTATGTCCAAAATGGGCATGACCCTGGAAATCGAACTGGGCTGCACCGGCGGTGAAGAAGACGGCGTGGACAACAGCCACATGGACGCTTCTGCACTGTACACCCAACCAGAAGACGTTGATTACGCTTACACCGAGCTGAGCAAAATCAGCCCGCGCTTCACCATCGCAGCGTCCTTCGGTAACGTGCACGGCGTTTATAAGCCAGGTAACGTGGTTCTGACCCCGACCATCCTGCGCGATTCTCAGGAATACGTTTCCAAGAAACACAACCTGCCGCACAACAGCCTGAACTTCGTCTTCCACGGCGGTTCCGGTTCTTCTGCTCAGGAAATCAAAGATTCCGTAAGCTACGGCGTAGTGAAAATGAACATCGATACTGACACCCAATGGGCAACCTGGGACGGTATCCTGCAATACTACAAAACCAACGAAGCTTACCTGCAAGGCCAGCTGGGCAACCCGAAAGGCGAAGACCAGCCGAACAAGAAATACTACGATCCACGCGTATGGCTGCGCGCTGCGCAGACGTCCATGGTGACGCGTCTGGAGCAGGCATTCAAAGAACTGAACGCGATCGACGTTCTGTAATTTGACCCGCTAACAGCGCATCAGAAGGCCCGCAAACGCGGGCCTTTTTTTATGCTTTTTCAATATCCTGCAATACCTGTTTTTGTGATCTGCTTGGCAATACCTGCGCTTTTTGTTTACCCTTTACTGACCTGCCTGTCCCCTCAAGGGATAGATTTTGTGTTTTGGTTTAGCAAAAGGAAGAATAAATGGAACAACTTGATGTTGTAGACAGCATCAATAACGCGGGTAACTGGCTGGTGCGTAACCAGGCGCTACTGCTGAGCTACGCCGTGAATATTGTTGCCGCTATTGCCATTATCATCGTCGGGATGATCGTGGCGCGTATCGTCTCGAACGCTGTCAACCGGGTGATGGTCTCTCGACACATTGACGCCACGGTCGCCGATTTCCTCTCCGCGCTGGTGCGCTACGGCATCATCGCCTTTACGCTGATTGCCGCGCTGGGGCGCGTAGGCGTGCAGACGGCATCCGTCATCGCCGTGCTCGGTGCTGCCGGCCTGGCCATTGGTCTGGCATTGCAGGGTTCGCTTTCAAACCTGGCGGCAGGCGTACTGCTGGTGACCTTCCGTCCGTTCCGTTCCGGTGAATATGTGGATTTAGGCGGCATCGCCGGTACCGTGTTGCAGGTACAGATTTTCTCTACCACCCTGCGTACCGTCGACGGTCGTATTGTTGTGGTACCGAACGGGAAAATCATTGCGGGCAATATCATTAACTTCTCCCGCGAGCCGGTGCGTCGTAACGAGCTGATCATCAGCGTGGCGTACGATTCCGATATCGACCAGGTGAAATCGCTGATCGCTAACATCATTGATTCTGACGACCGCATTCTGAAGGACCGCGAGCAGACCGTTCGTCTGAACGAGCTGGGCGCGTCATCCATTAATTTTGTGGTACGCATCTGGAGCAAAAGCAGCGATCTGCAAAACGTTTACTGGGACGTGCTGGAGCGCATCAAGCGCGATTTCGATGCCAACGGCATCAGCTTCCCGTACCCGCAGATGGACGTCAACGTCAAAAAAGTCAAAGAAGCAGAGTAACGTTACCAGTAGGCCCGGTAAGCGCGAGCGCCACCGGGCTTTTTTGTTATTAGTCTCACTAATCCCCGATTAATATTATCCATTTCCTCTAATGACATTCCCGCAGTATAGTCTGCCTCCAGGACAACTTTGTGAGAATTACGTCATGTTATCTTATTATTTTCAGGGGCTTGCGTTAGGCGCAGCCATGATCATCCCCCTCGGCCCGCAAAATGCGTTCGTGATGAACCAGGGCATCCGTCGCCAGTACCACCTGATGATTGCTCTGCTGTGCGCGGTGAGCGATCTGCTGCTGATTTGCGCCGGAATTTTTGGCGGCAGCGCGCTGCTGATGCAGTCGCCGTGGCTGCTGGCGCTGGTTACATGGGGCGGCGTGGCGTTTCTGCTGTGGTACGGATTCGGTGCCCTGAGAACGGCCATGAGCAGTAATCTTGAGCTGGCGAGCGCCGAAGTGATGAAGCAGGGGCGCTGGAAGATTATCGTCACCATGCTCGCCGTGACCTGGCTTAACCCGCACGTTTACCTTGATACGTTCGTGGTACTCGGCAGCCTGGGTGGTCAGCTGGACGTTGAGCCGAAGCGCTGGTTTGCGCTGGGCACGGTCAGCGCCTCCTTCCTCTGGTTCTTCGGTCTGGCGATCCTGGCGGCGTGGCTGGCGCCACGACTGCGTACCGCCAAAGCGCAGCGCATTATCAATACGCTGGTGGGGCTGGTGATGTGGTTTATTGCCTTCCAGCTGGCGAAAGAGGGCATTCATCACGTACAGGGATTGTTCAACTAAGCGTTTGTCTTATGGACATCTGAGCAGGAGCCGCTAAGCTTGCTGGCATGAGCCCTGTTGATGGGGCACTCTTCGCAACATGGAGGAATGACAGTGAAGTTTAAGGTGATGGCCCTGGCGGCATTAGTAAGTTTAGGTTCGGTGTCGGTGCAGGCGAATGAACTGCCAAACGGCCCGCACATTGTCACTTCAGGCACCGCAAGCGTGGATGCGGTTCCGGATGTTGCAACCCTGGCAATTGAAGTGAACGTCGCGGCGAAAGATGCGGCTTCCGCCAAGAAACAGGCAGACGATCGTGTTGCGCAATACCTCTCTTTCCTGGAACAGAACGGTATTGCGAAAAAAGATATCAGCTCTGCGAACCTGCGTACTCAACCGGATTACGACTACCAGAACGGTAAAAGCATCCTGAAAGGCTACCGCGCCGTGCGTACTGTTGAAGTGACGTTGCGCCAGCTTGATAAGCTCAACTCGCTGCTGGATGGTGCGCTGAAGGCAGGCCTGAACGAAATCCGTTCCGTCTCGCTGGGCGTTGCGCAACCGGAGAAATATAAAGACGAAGCGCGTAAAGCGGCAATTAATGATGCCATTCATCAGGCGGAACAGCTGGCATCCGGCTTCAAGAGCAAGCTCGGCCCGGTTTACAGCGTGCGTTACCACGTCTCTAACTACCAGCCAAGCCCGATGGTGCGGATGATGAAGGCAGACGCCGCGCCGGTTTCTGCTCAGGAAACCTACGAGCAGCCAACCATTCAGTTCGACGATCAGGTTGATGTGGTGTTCCAGCTTGAGCCAACTGAAAAGCCAGCTCAGTAATCCGTAGGCCGGGTAAGGCGTAGCCGCCACCCGGCTTTTCTTTTTAATCCTGCCTCAACACTTTATGCCCAAACGCCAGCAGCGCATCCGTAACGTTGCGCATCATGCGGCTTTCAGGCGCAAAACGGTGCCAGTACAGCATCCGGCGCTGATACAGCCCCGGCGTTAAATCAATCAGCTCACCGCTTTTCAACTCTTTCTCAATCTGCAAATGCGGGATCATGCAGCAGGTGGTGCCCTGACGCGCGAGCTGTACGAAGGCTTCGGACGAGTTAACGATATGACACGGCACGCTGCCCGGCGGCAGGTCGAAGTTTTGCTGCAAAAACGCCTGATGCATATCGTCCAGATGGTCGAACGCGACGGCAGGGGCTTTCAGCAGCGCGGCGCGGGTCACGCCGTTCGGGAAGTAGCGCTCCGCAAAGGCTTTTGAACCGACAAACAGGTAATCCAGCGCGCCCAGCTGATCCACCAGACAGCTTGGCAGGGCCTGAGGCTGAATACTGACCGCCCCAACCACTTCGCCACGGCGCAGGCGTTCCTGAGTGCGGGTCTCGTCTTCAACCTGAAGGTTCAGGCGGATTGGGGAGTCGGCCAGCACCGGCGCAAGGGCCGGCAGCAGCCACGTTGCCAGACTGTCGGCGTTCACCGCCAGCGACAGCAGCAGCGGCGTAGAGCCGGTCTGTTCATCGCCCAGCCACTCATCTTCCAGCAGTTCAACCTGACGCAGCAGGGCGAGAAGCTTTTGTCCTTGCTCCGTGGGGCGCGGCGGCACGGTACGCACCAGCAGCGGCTGCCCGAACATGTTTTCAAGCTGTTTGATACGTTGTGATACGGCGGACTGGGTGATGCACAGCTTTTGCGCCGCGCGCTCAAAACCGCGTTCACGAATAACTGCATCAAGTGCCTGTAGTGTTCTGTAGTCCGGACGTTTCATTGCTCTGGCTGACTCCTTAATTTTGCTTAATCTGCACTATGACACAATTTTCCCTTCGTGGCAGACGAAATCCATTCGACGTGTTCTATAATGCGCCCTGAGTTTTCATACCACAGGCAAAACGATCATGACGCAGGATGAACTGAAAAAAGCAGTAGGATGGGCCGCTCTCCAATACGTACAGCCGGGTACCATTGTCGGGGTGGGTACGGGGTCGACGGCGGCACACTTTATCGATGCACTGGGCACGATGAAGGGGCAGATCGAGGGCGCAGTTTCCAGCTCCGATGCTTCCACGGAAAAGCTGAAGAGCCTTGGCATCACCGTTTTCGACCTCAACGAAGTGGACCGCCTGGGCATTTACGTTGATGGCGCGGATGAAATCAACGGCCACATGCAGATGATCAAAGGCGGCGGCGCGGCGCTGACCCGTGAAAAGATCATCGCGTCAGTAGCGGACAAGTTCATCTGTATCGCGGATGCCTCCAAGCAGGTCGATATTCTGGGGAATTTCCCGCTGCCGGTTGAAGTGATTCCGATGGCGCGCAGCGCCGTAGCGCGTCAGCTGGTGAAGCTGGGTGGTCGTCCGGAATACCGTCAGGGTGTGGTGACCGATAACGGCAACGTCATCCTCGACGTTCACGGTCTCGAAATCCTCGACGCCGTTGCGCTGGAAAATGCGATTAACGGCATTCCGGGCGTCGTGACCGTAGGGTTGTTTGCCAACCGCGGCGCGGACGTGGCGCTGATCGGCACGGCTGACGGCGTGAAAACCATCGTAAAATGATCTGACGGGGGGAGCGCTCCCCCCGCTAAAAAAATTTTGAAGCGCTAAATTCGGTGACTTGTGTCACGTTTTTCCACCTCATTTGCCGATCCTTCCACGTTCACAATTATCCGCAGCATTTTCCTCTGTCATTTTGCCCTGTATGACTTTTCTTCAGAGTGCCGACGCAAACGTTCATATTGCTGCAATAGTTTTTTTTGATATGTTGGCTGCACGGGATTTCAATCCAGCACAACATCAGTTCAGATAAAAAACAGGGTCGGGTAAATGGCAAAGGTATCACTGGAGAAAGACAAGATTAAATTCCTGCTGGTCGAGGGCGTGCACCAGAAAGCGCTTGATAGCCTTCGTGCGGCAGGTTACACCAACATCGAATTTCACAAAGGCGCGCTGGACTCCGAAGAGCTGAAAGCGTCCATCCGTGATGCCCATTTTATTGGCCTGCGATCCCGTACCCAACTGACTGAAGACGTTATTGCTGCGGCGGAAAAGCTGGTGGCGATCGGCTGTTTCTGCATCGGCACCAACCAGGTTGATCTGAACGCCGCCGCGAAGCGCGGTATTCCGGTCTTTAACGCGCCGTTCTCGAACACCCGTTCCGTAGCGGAGCTGGTGATCGGCGAGCTGCTGCTGCTCCTTCGCGGCATTCCGGAAGCCAACGCTAAAGCGCACCGCGGGGTGTGGAACAAGCTGGCCGCGGGCTCCTTCGAAGCGCGTGGTAAAAAGCTGGGGATTATCGGTTACGGCCATATCGGTACGCAGCTCGGTATTCTGGCGGAATCCCTCGGTATGCACGTATTTTTCTACGATATCGAAAGCAAACTGCCGCTGGGTAACGCGACGCAGGTGCAGCATCTTTCTGACCTGCTGAACATGAGCGACGTGGTCAGCCTGCACGTGCCGGAAAACGCCTCCACCAAAAATATGATGGGCGCGGAGGAGCTGGCGCTGATGAAGCCGGGCTCGCTGCTGATCAACGCCGCGCGCGGTACGGTAGTTGACATTCCTGCGCTGTGCGACGCGCTGAAGCGTAAACATCTGGCGGGAGCGGCTATCGACGTATTTCCGACGGAGCCGGCTACCAACAGCGATCCGTTTACCTCTCCGCTGTGCGAGTTCGACAACGTGATCCTGACGCCGCACATCGGCGGCTCGACCCAGGAAGCGCAGGAGAACATCGGCCTCGAAGTGGCGGGTAAGCTGAGCAAATATTCTGACAACGGTTCAACGCTCTCTGCGGTGAACTTCCCGGAAGTGTCTCTGCCGCTGCACGGCGGTCGCCGTCTGCTGCACATCCACGAGAACCGTCCGGGCGTGCTGACTGCCATCAACCAGATCTTTGCCGAGCAGGGCGTTAACATCGCCGCGCAGTACCTGCAAACCAACTCGCAGATGGGCTACGTGGTGATTGATATTGAAGCGGATGAAGACATCGCCGAGAAAGCGTTGCAGAGCATGAAGACCATTCCGGGGACGATTCGCGCGCGTCTGCTGTACTGATGGTGCGGTCTGTGGTGTCGGGTGGCGGCTACGCCTTACCCGACCTACGATGGTTGTGCGGTCTGTGATGTCGGGTGGCGCTTACGCTTACCCGACCTACAAATTCCGAGGTTTTATGTAGGCCGGGTAAGGCGCAGCCGCCACCCGGCTTTATGCTACCAAAGCCACGTTTTGCTGGGCGTCACTACCGCCGGCAGCGGAATATCCCATTTCTCTACAGGCAACGCTTCTACAGCCTGGCAATCATGCGCATACCCTACCGGCTGCAACCCGTAGCGCTGCCAGTTTTGCAGCGTTCTGTCGTAGAAACCCCCGCCCATGCCTAATCGCTGGCCCTGTTCATCAAACGCCACCAGCGGCGTAATCAGCACGTCCAGCTCAGAAAGCGGCAACACGTCGCGCACGTCGAGTTTAGGTTCGGTAATTTTCAGACGATTCACCACCAGCTCGCTGTGCGGATGGTAGTGCAGAAACAGCAGATTGCCCTGGCTGAACGGATGCAGTACCGGCAGGTACACTTTTTTCCCGGCGCGCCAGAGCTGGTCGATAAGCGGCTGGGTGTCCAGCTCGCCGTCAAACGAGAGAAACAGCGCGACGGTGTTTGCCATCACCACGGGCGGATAGGCCATCATGCGGGAGGCGGCCTGCTGGGCAAAGTGTGCCTGTTGTTCGGCGCTTAAGGCGCGACGACGCTGGCGAATGAGCTGACGGATATCCTGGCGTGAGGCAGAAACTTCAGGGAATTGAGTCATGGTAGTCGGTAGAAGAAGAGAGAGGGAATCTCCGAGATGCCGCCGCAGGCTGTAACCCTTGAACCCTTGGTTCAAGGTGAATGTGTCGTCATAGTTTTAAGGCTTCTCGGACGAACCGAGCATGCTCACCAACCATGGAGCGCCACATTCTTGTGGTATGAAATATCGGCTCAGGGGACTGGCCCGCTTGCAAACATCTCAGAGAAATTTTGTCTTCACAGTTACTCTACCATAGTCAACTGCGAAGTGTTATTCAAACTTTGGTCCCGGTCTTTCGGGATTGCGACCTTGATCAAGCAACGCCTGTTCTATGGTCTGCTGGAGCATTTTAATGCGCTGCTCCATGCTGGCCGCGTAATCGCGGGTCTTCGCTTTTTCCTGAGTCAGTTCATAGCTGATGTTCAACGCGGCGATGAAAACCAGCTGCTCAGTATTTGTGACTCTAGTGCGTTCTTTTAGATCTTGCAACCGCTGATTCAAATCGTCCGCAGCCTGATTCAGGGCATCCCTTTGTTCAGGTGGACAATTCACTCGCAGTGAACGGCCAAAAATCTGGAGATCGACGGGTTGTGCAGACATGCCACCTTCCTGCTGATTGACTGCGCTGCCTTCGCTTACTGCCCCGGGGGCTGCGAAGGGGCGACACTATAGCTACCCTGATGTGAAGATACAAGCCCTTTTCTGGTATCACCAGGGTCCAAAGTGGTAGCATATCATGAATATCCTCCCTTTGATGATGAATGCGTATGTCTATACAGAACGAAATGCCTGGTTACAAGGATTTAAACCAGTTACTGAACCAGCAGGGAGTCGGTTTAACCCCTGCCGAAATGCACGGTCTGATCAGCGGCATACTGTGCGGCGGAAACAGCGACAGCTCCTGGCAGCCGCTGATCCACGACCTCACCAACGAAGGGCTGGCGTTTGGCCACGAGCTGGCGGAAGCGCTGCGCAAAATGCATGCGGCAACCAGCGATTCCCTGGAAGACGATGGCTTTCTTTTTCAGCTTTATCTGCCTGAAGGCGATGATGTCAGCGTCTTCGATCGCGCCGACGCGCTCGCGGGCTGGGTAAATCACTATCTGCTCGGCCTCGGCGTCACCCAGCCTAAACTGGATAAAGTGACCGGCGAAGCGGGTGAAGCGATCGACGATCTGCGTAACATTGCGCAGCTTGGCTACGACGAAGACGAAGATCAGGAAGAGCTGGAGATGTCTCTCGAAGAGATTATCGAATACGTTCGCGTGGCGTCTCTGCTGTGCCACGACAACTTCACGCGCTCGCAGCCGACCGCGCCGGAAGTTCGTAAGCCGACCTTACATTAAGAAAAATAACGCACAGGAGGGTGTCATGGTTATCTCGAATCAAGAGTATTCTCGCCGTCGTCAGGCGCTGCTGGCAAAAATGCAGCCGGGTAGCGCCGCCCTGATTTTTGCCGCGCCGGAAGTGACGCGCAGCGCCGACAGCGAATACCCCTATCGACAGAGCAGCGATTTCTGGTACTTCACCGGCTTCAACGAGCCGGAAGCGGTGCTGGTGCTGATTAAAAGCGATGACACCCACAACCACAGCGTGATCTTCAACCGCGTGCGCGATTTAACTGCGGAAATCTGGTTTGGCCGCCGCCTGGGGCAAGAGGCAGCGCCGGAAAAGCTGGGCGTAGACCGCGCGCTGGCCTTCAGCGAAATCAACCAGCAGCTTTACCAGCTGCTTAACGGTCTCGACGTGCTCTACCACGCGCAGGGCGAATACGCCTATGCGGATGAGATTGTGTTTACCGCGCTGGACAAGCTGCGCAAAGGCTCCAGGCAGAACCTCTCCGCGCCCGCCACGCTGACGGACTGGCGTCCGGTGGTGCACGAGATGCGTCTGTTCAAGTCAGAAGAAGAACTCAACGTGATGCGCCGCGCGGGCGAAATTAGCGCCCTGGCGCATACTCGCGCCATGGAAAAGTGCCGTCCCGGTATGTTCGAGTACCAGCTGGAAGGCGAAATTCACCATGAATTTAACCGCCACGGCGCGCGCTTCCCGTCCTACAACACCATCGTTGGCGGCGGGGAAAACGGCTGCATTCTGCACTACACCGAAAACGAAAGTGAGCTGCGCGATGGCGATCTGGTGCTGATTGACGCCGGCTGTGAATATCAGGGGTATGCGGGCGACATCACGCGCACCTTCCCGGTGAACGGCAAATTCACGCCCGCGCAGCGTGAAATCTATGACATCGTGCTGGAGTCGCTTGAAACCGCGCTGACGCTGTTCCGTCCGGGCACCTCTATCCAGGACGTGACGGGCGAGGTGGTGCGCATCATGATCAGCGGGCTGGTTAAGCTTGGTATCCTGAAAGGCGAAGTGGACACCCTTATCGCTGAAAACGCCCATCGCCCGTACTTTATGCACGGCCTGAGCCACTGGCTGGGGCTCGACGTACACGACGTAGGCGCATACGGTACGGATCGTTCGCGCGTGCTGGAGCCTGGCATGGTGCTGACCGTTGAGCCGGGGCTGTACATCGCGCCGGATGCGGACGTGCCGGACCAGTACCGCGGGATCGGCATTCGTATTGAAGACGACATCGTCATCACCGAAACCGGCAACGAAAACCTGACCGCGACCGTGGTGAAAAACGCCGACGATATCGAGGCGCTGATGGCGGCGGCACGCGTATGAGCGTGATCATCGTTGGCGGAGGCATGACCGGCGCTACCCTGGCGCTGGCCATTTCGCAGTTAACCAAAGGTCAGCTTCCGGTGCATCTTGTTGAGGCTGTCGCGCCGCAGGCGGCCGATCATCCCGGCTTCGATGCCCGCGCCATCGCACTGGCCCAGGGAACCTGCCAGCAGCTTTCGCGCATTGGCATCTGGCAGGCGATAGCGGACTGCGCGACGGCCATCGGCACCGTTCACGTCAGCGATCGCGGCCACGCCGGGTTTGTGACGCTGGATGCCCACGATTACCGAATTGAGGCGCTGGGGCAGGTCGTTGAACTGCATGACGTGGGGCTGCGGCTGTTCCGTTTGTTACAGGATGCCCCTGGCGTCACGCTGCACTGTCCGGCGCGCGTCGCCAGCTTTAGCCGCAGCGACGAGGCCGTCAGCGTGACGCTGGACAATGGCACCACGCTGGAGGGGCAGCTGCTGGTGGCGGCGGATGGTTCACGCTCGTCGATCGCCACGCAGTGCGGCGTAGAGTGGCGCGCTCAACCCTATGGTCAGGTGGCGGTTATCGCTAACGTTTCCACGGCAGGCGCGCATAACGGCAGGGCCTTTGAGCGCTTCACCGAGCACGGTCCACTGGCCATGCTGCCGATGTCGAACGGACGCTGCTCGCTGGTGTGGTGCCATGCGCAGGATCGCGCCGACGAGGTGCTCTCCTGGTCCGATGAACGTTTTTGTTCCGAGCTGCAAAAGGCCTTCGGCTGGCGGCTTGGACGTATCACCCACGCCGGTAAGCGCGTGGCCTATCCGCTCTCGCTGACGACCGCATCGCAGACGGTTTCCCACCGCGTCGCGCTGGTCGGTAACGCCGCGCAGACGCTGCACCCCATCGCCGGGCAAGGCTTCAACCTTGGCCTGCGCGACGTGATGAGTCTGGCCGAGCTCCTGGCCCGGACGTGGAGCGAACAACAGGATTGTGGCGCATACTCAGTGCTGAGCCATTATCAGAAACGACGTCAGGCGGACAAGGCGGCGACCATTGGCGTTACCGACGGTTTAGTCCACCTGTTTGCCAATCGCTGGGCGCCGCTGGTTGCGGGTCGCAACCTCGGGCTGATGGCGATGGAACTGTTCATTCCGGCACGTGACGTGCTGGCGCAGCGGACCCTGGGTTGGGTCGCGCGTTAAGGAGTAATCACCGTGCAAAATGTTGATGTCGCCATTGTCGGCGGCGGAATGGTAGGACTGGCGCTGGCCTGTGGTTTACAGGGCAGCGGCCTGCGCGTGGCCGTGCTTGAGCAAAACGCGCCGCAGCCCGTGGCGCAGGATGCCCCGCCGGAGCTGCGCGTCTCAGCTATCAACGCAGCCAGCGAAAAATTACTGACGCACCTCGGCGTCTGGTCAGAGATCGTGGCGCAGCGCGCAAGCTGCTACCACGGAATGGAGGTGTGGGATAAAGACAGCTTTGGCCACATCGCCTTTGACGATGAAAGCATGGGCTACAGCCACCTTGGACACATCGTTGAAAACGCGGTGATCCATTACGCGCTGTGGCAGAAAGCACAGCAGTGCAGCGACATCACCCTCATCGCGCCGGCGAAACTTCAGCAGGTGGCATGGGGCGAGAACGACGCGTTTATCACCCTTGAAAGCGGCGACATGCTGACCGCGCGTCTGGTGGTGGGTGCCGACGGCGCGAATTCCTGGCTGCGTAACAAAGCGGATATTCCGCTGACCTTCTGGGATTACCGTCATCACGCCCTGGTTGCCACAATCCGCACCGAAGAGCCGCACGGCGGCGTCGCACGCCAGATTTTCCACAACGACGGCATTCTGGCCTTCCTGCCGCTTGCCGATCCGCATCTGTGCTCCATCGTCTGGTCCTTAGAGCCGGAGAAAGCGCAGCAGATGCAGGAGGCGACGCCGGACGCCTTCAGTCAGGCACTGTGCGTGGCGTTTGATAACCGTCTGGGCCTGTGCGCGCTTGAAAGCGAGCGCCGGGCGTTTCCGTTAACGGGCCGCTACGCGCGGCAGTTCGCGGCGCACCGTCTGGCGCTGGTGGGGGATGCGGCGCATACCATTCATCCGCTGGCCGGGCAGGGGGTTAACCTCGGCTTTATGGACGCGGCTGAGCTGGTTGAAGAGCTGCGTCGTCTGCATCGTGAAGGCAAAGACATTGGCCAGCATCTGTATCTGCGTCGCTACGAGCGCAGCCGCAAACACAGCGCGGCGATGATGCTGGCGGGCATGCAGGGCTTCCGCGAGCTGTTTGCCGGGGCGAACCCGGCGAAAAAACTGCTGCGCGATATCGGTCTCAAGCTTGCCGATACCCTTCCCGGCGTGAAGCCTCAGCTTCTCCGTCAGGCAATGGGCCTCAACGATCTGCCCGACTGGTTACGTTAATCTCGATCCCCGTCACACTTTATTTTCCCGGCCTCTGCGCCGGGGAAAATTCCTCGTTTGAAATAATCTAATTTCACGCCATTTTTCGCATTAGAAAATCTAATCTTACAATTTTTATGTTACGGAAATTCGGCCCGTTTTTCCGCACGAAATATCATCATCCGCTAAATCCTGTTAGATCATTGTTAATATTATGCGGGTTTAATCGCATTTTCCCAGTCAAATACTCTGTACGCTTTCCTGCGTTTTTTAGCCATAAGCTAATGTGATGACCCGCTTTACCTTATGGTTAACCGCCGGTTTCGGTGGTAAGTTCAGGTAAAAGAGAACGTTTGCGTCGGCTACCGATTGCGAGGCCGACACCGGGTTTCACGGTGAATTTTTCAACGAGGAAAAGATGGCTCAACAGACTCCTTTGTACGAACAGCACGTGTTATGCGGCGCCCGCATGGTGGACTTCCACGGCTGGATGATGCCGCTGCACTACGGCTCGCAAATTGATGAGCACCACGCGGTGCGCACCGATGCCGGTATGTTCGACGTGTCACACATGACGATTGTCGACCTGCGCGGAAGCCGCACCCGGGAGTTTTTGCGTTATCTGCTGGCAAACGACGTCGCCAAACTGAAGACGCCGGGCAAAGCGCTTTATACCGGCATGCTCAATGCCTCGGGCGGCGTGATTGACGACCTCATCGTCTACTACTTCACCGAAGATTTCTTCCGCCTCGTTGTAAACTCCGCCACTCGCGAAAAAGACCTCTCCTGGATTTCCCAACACGCTGAACCTTACGCCATCGATATCACCGTTCGTGACGATCTGTCGCTGATCGCCGTGCAGGGACCCAATGCCCAGTCGAAAGCCGCGTCTCTGTTCAGCGACGAGCAGCGCAACGCCACCGAAGGGATGAAACCGTTCTTCGGCGTGCAGGCGGGGGATCTGTTTATCGCCACCACCGGCTACACCGGTGAAGCGGGCTATGAAATTGCCATGCCGAACGAGAAAGCCGCCGATTTCTGGCGTGCCCTGGTTGAGGCGGGCGTGAAGCCTGCGGGTCTGGGCGCGCGCGATACGCTGCGTCTGGAAGCGGGCATGAACCTCTACGGCCAGGAGATGGACGAAGGCGTCTCTCCGCTGGCGGCCAACATGGGCTGGACCATCGCGTGGGAACCGGCCGACCGTGAATTTATTGGTCGTGAAGCGCTGGAGATGCAGCGCGAGAAGGGCACCGAACAGCTGGTTGGCCTGGTGATGAAGGAAAAAGGCGTGCTGCGCGGCGAGCTGCCGGTGCGCTTCACCGATGCTGACGGTAATCATCGCGAAGGCGTGATCACCAGCGGAACCTTCTCCCCGACGCTCGGCTACAGTATTGCCCTGGCGCGCGTGCCGGCGGGCATTGGCGAAACGGCGGTGGTGCAGATCCGCAACCGCGAAATGCCGGTCAACGTGACCAAACCGATTTTTGTTCGCGCCGGTAAGCCGGTCGCCTAATTATTTTTATCAGGAGAACTTCAATGAGCAATGTGCCAGCAGAACTGAAATACAGCAAAGAACACGAGTGGCTGCGTAAAGAGGCGGACGGCACTTACACCGTTGGGATCACCGAGCACGCGCAGGAGCTGCTGGGCGACATGGTGTTTGTTGACCTGCCGGAAGTGGGCGCAACCGTGAGCGCAGGCGACGACTGTGCGGTGGCGGAATCGGTCAAAGCGGCTTCTGACATCTACGCGCCTGTGAGCGGTGAAATTGTTGCCGTGAACGACGCGCTGAGCGACTCCCCGGAGCTGGTCAACAGCGAGCCGTATGAAGGCGGCTGGATCTTCAAGATCAAAGCCAGCGACGAAGCGCAGGTTGCCGCGCTGCTGGATGCGACCGCGTACGAAGCATTACTGGAAGACGAATAACGTTGTGCCGGATGGCGCTGCGCATCCGGCCTACCGATCTGCGTAGGCCCGGCAAGCGTTAGCGCCACCGGGCAACAGCGTTACAGATAACTACGATTCACTGCACGTTTCAGGAACCATCGCTCATGACACAGACTTTAAGCCAGCTTGAAAACCGTGGCGCCTTCATTGAACGTCACATTGGGCCGGATGCTCAGCAACAGCAGGAGATGCTGAAGACAGTTGGCGCGGATTCATTAAACGCACTGATCGGCCAGATCGTGCCAAAAGACATCCAGCTTGCCACGCCGCCGCAGGTTGGCGAGTCCACAACGGAGTTCGCCGCGCTGGCGGAGCTGAAGGCTATCGCCGGCCTCAACAAGCGCTATAAGTCTTACATCGGCATGGGCTACACCAACGTGCAGTTACCGCCGGTTATCCTGCGCAACATGCTGGAAAACCCGGGCTGGTACACCGCTTATACCCCCTATCAGCCAGAAGTCTCTCAGGGCCGTCTGGAAGCGCTGCTGAACTTCCAGCAGGTGACCCTGGATCTGACCGGCATGGATATCGCTTCCGCCTCTCTGCTGGATGAAGCCACTGCCGCCGCCGAAGCGATGGCGATGGCGAAGCGCGTGAGCAAGCTGAAAAACGCCAACCGCTTCTTCGTAGCGGCAGACGTGCATCCCCAGACGCTGGACGTGGTGCGCACCCGTGCGGAAACCTTCGGCTTTGAGGTGATTGTCGACGACGCTGACAAAGTGCTGGATCACCAGGACGTCTTCGGCGTGCTGTTACAGCAGGTGGGCACCACCGGGGAAGTGCATGATTACAGCGCGCTGATCGCTGAGCTCAAATCCCGTAAGGTGATTGTGAGCGTCGCCGCTGATTTTATGGCGCTGGTGCTGCTGACCGCACCGGGCAAACAGGGCGCGGACATTGTCTTTGGCTCAGCGCAACGCTTCGGCGTGCCGATGGGCTACGGCGGCCCGCACGCTGCATTCTTTGGCGCAAAAGATGAATTTAAACGCTCCATGCCGGGCCGTATTATCGGCGTATCGAAAGATGCCGCCGGTAACACCGCGCTGCGCATGGCGATGCAGACCCGCGAGCAGCATATCCGCCGCGAGAAAGCGAACTCCAACATCTGTACCTCTCAGGTGCTGCTGGCAAACATTGCCAGCCTGTACGCGGTGTTCCATGGTCCGGCTGGGCTGAAACGTATTGCCAGCCGCATCCACCGTCTGGCCGACATTCTGGCCTGCGGCCTGCAACAGAAAGGCCTCAGGCTGCGTCATGAGCACTATTTCGACACCCTGTGCGTCGACGTGGCAGACAAAGCGGCCGTGCTGGCGCGCGCCGAGGCCGCGCAAATCAACCTGCGCAGCGATATTCATCACGCGGTAGGGATCACCCTGGATGAATCGACGACTCGTGACGATATCGCAACGCTGTTTGACGTGCTGCTGGGCGACGTACACGGTCTTGACGTTGATACGCTCGACAAAGAGGTCGCGCTCGACAGCCGCTCCATTCAGGAAAGCATGCTGCGCGACGACGCGATCCTGACTCACCCGGTGTTCAACCGCTACCACAGCGAAACCGAGATGATGCGCTACATGCACTCTCTGGAGCGCAAGGATCTGGCGCTGAACCAGGCGATGATCCCGCTGGGCTCCTGCACCATGAAGCTGAACGCTGCGGCAGAGATGATCCCGATTACCTGGCCTGAGTTCTCCGAGCTGCACCCGTTCTGCCCGGCTGAGCAGGCGGAAGGTTATCACATGATGATCAACCAGCTTTCCGACTGGCTGGTGAAGCTGACCGGGTACGACGCGCTCTGCATGCAGCCGAACTCTGGCGCGCAGGGTGAATACGCCGGTCTGCTGGCGATCCGTCACTATCACGAAAGCCGCAATGAAGGCCACCGTGATATCTGCCTGATCCCAAGCTCCGCCCACGGCACCAACCCGGCCTCAGCACAGATGGCGGGCATGGAAGTGGTGGTCGTGGCGTGTGACAAAAACGGCAACATCGATTTGGCCGACCTGCGCGCGAAAGCCGGGCAGGCGGGCGACAAACTTTCGTGCATCATGGTGACCTACCCGTCTACCCACGGCGTGTACGAAGAGACTATCCGTGAAGTGTGTGAAGTGGTGCATCAGTTCGGCGGTCAGGTTTACCTCGACGGCGCGAACATGAACGCCCAGGTGGGCATCACCTCTCCGGGCTTCATTGGCGCGGACGTGTCGCACCTGAACCTGCACAAAACGTTCTGCATTCCGCACGGCGGCGGCGGCCCAGGCATGGGGCCAATTGGCGTCAAAGCGCACCTGGCGCCGTTTGTGCCGGGGCACAGCGTGGTGCAGATTGAAGGCATGCTGACCCGTCAGGGCGCGGTCTCTGCGGCCCCGTTCGGCAGCGCCTCTATCCTGCCTATCAGCTGGATGTACATCCGCATGATGGGCGCGGAAGGGCTGAAGCAGGCAAGCCAGGTGGCGATCCTGAACGCCAACTACATCGCAACGCGCCTGAAGGACGCCTATCCGGTGCTCTACACCGGCCGCGACGGTCGCGTGGCGCACGAATGCATCCTCGATATTCGTCCTCTGAAGGACGAGACGGGCATCAGCGAGCTGGATATTGCCAAACGCCTGATCGACTACGGTTTCCACGCGCCAACCATGTCCTTCCCGGTGGCGGGTACGCTGATGGTTGAGCCGACCGAGTCTGAAAGCAAGGTGGAGCTGGACCGCTTTATCGACGCGATGCTGGCCATTCGTAGCGAAATCGACCGCGTGAAGGGCGGAGAGTGGACGCTGGAAGATAACCCGCTGGTTAACGCGCCGCATACCCAGAACGAACTGGTGGCAGAGTGGAATCACGGTTACACCCGCGAGCTGGCCGTCTTCCCGGCGGGCGTGGCAAACAAATACTGGCCGACTGTGAAGCGTCTTGATGACGTCTACGGCGACCGTAACCTGTTCTGCTCCTGCGTACCGATGAGCGAATACCAGTAATTATTTGCCGTACTGTAGGCCGGGTAAGCGTAAGCGCCACCCGGCTTTTTTTATCTGGAGGTTGTGAATGGCAATTGCACTGGTCACCGGCGCCAGCCGCGGCATTGGTAAAGCCACCGCGCTACAGCTGGCAAGCGAAGGCTACACCGTAGCGGTGAATTTTCACCACAACATCAACGCTGCGACGGACGTTATCAATCAGATCGTGGACGCGGGCGGTCAGGCCTTTGCCGTGCGCGCGGATATCAGCGATGAAGCGCAGGTGATGGCGATGTTCGACAGCATCGATCGCGAAGGTGAGCCGCTCGCCGCGCTGGTGAACAACGCCGGAATTCTGTTTGAACAATCCACCCTCGAAAACCTCTCCGCTGAGCGTATTAACCGCGTGCTGGCCACCAACGTCACCGGCTATTTTCTCTGCTGCCGTGAGGCGGTAAAGCGTATGTCGCATAAACACGGCGGCAAGGGCGGCGCAATTGTGAACGTCTCTTCGGCGGCGTCACGCCTGGGCGCGCCCGGGGAATATGTGGATTATGCCGCCTCCAAAGGGGCAGTAGATTCTCTGACGACCGGCCTCGCGCTGGAGGTCGCGGCGCAGGGCATTCGCGTGAACTGCGTGCGGCCTGGCCTGATTTATACCGATATTCACGCCTCCGGCGGCGAGCCGGGGCGTGTGGATCGGGTGAAGTCTCTGTTACCCATGCAGCGTGGCGGACAGCCGGAGGAGGTCGCCCAGGCCATTGCCTGGCTGCTGAGCGACAAGGCCTCCTATGTCACCGGCAGCTTCCTGGAGCTGGCCGGCGGGAAGTAACGCTACGACGCCAGCCACAGCCGCAGGCGCATCCCCCAGCTGCTGGTCCAGCCGGTGGTGATCGACGTCACTTCACCGTGAGAGATCACCACCAGCGTGGGCGTCACCTGAACGTCCCACTGACGCGCCAGCTCTCCGCTGGCGTCGTTGACCGTGGGCATCGCAGCCTTCTTCTTCCTCATCCATGTTTCGAGCGTCGCGTTATCGCCTGAGCGCAGCGCAACCGACATCACGTTACCCCCGTCCGCGGCCAGCGCCGCTACCGACGGCGTGGTGTAGCGACAGACGCCGCACCACGTCGCCCAGACGTAGACCAGCAGCGGACGCTCCTCACTCATGGCGATAAGATCGACGGTCCCGCCGTCGAGGGTTTGCAGCGTGGTGGACGCGAAGTTCTGCGGCAGCGCGGGCTGGCGGAAATAGTCCACCGCCAGGCTCACGGCTACGCCAATCAGCAGCCACACGGCCAGCTCGCGCAGCAGGCGCGGAAGCTTACCTGCCACGGGCGTTTGCCAGCTGTTCTTTGACCAGCCCCTCCAGATCGTCATAAGGAATGGCGCCCGCGACCATCTGGTCACCGATGATGGTTGCCGGCGTACCCTGAATATTCAGTACCTGTGCCAGGATCAGGTTCATCTTTAGGCTGTCCATGGTTTTATCATCCGTTTTAATGCCGTCCGTTCCGGTTTTGGCCCGCGCGGCGGCGATGCTGGCGTCATCGTGATAGCCTTTTTTCATCATCAGCCGCTGGTGGAGCGCCCAGAATTTGTCCGGCGCCTGCTGCCATGTCGAGAGCGCCGCCTTAGCGGCATTCACCGAGCTTTGCCCCTTAAACGGCAGCAGTTTAACGATGAGCTGCACGTCGGGATTATCACGTACGATTTTCTCCAGCATCGGGTCGAACTGCTTGCAGTAAGGGCAGTTGTAGTCCGTGAAGGAGACGATGGTGAGCTTCGGCGACGTCGCGCCGGTGCGCGGGCTGGCCGGATCGTTGAACAGCAGCGCCGCCAGCTGGTCATCGGAAGCGTCCTCTGTTGGCGCGGCAAAACTGAACGCCGATAAAGAGAGCAACAGTAAGGCGATAAACGAGCGCATATTATTTTCCTTTCGCATCGGACAGGGTGCTCAGCACCGCTTCACGGCTTAACAGCGGGGGCAGCACGTGGCCCTGCGGTAACCCTGGTCCGTAAATCTGGTTAAACGGTACGGCGGCGCTGCCGCGCGTGGTTAAGAACTGGCTGATGGTATCGGAGGGGCGGCTCCAGTCACCGCGCAGGGCAACGACGTCCGGGGCAGAGAGCGCATCCTGTACGTCGTCGCGCAGCAGCACGTTGTATTTATTGGCTTTACAGGTCACGCACCAGTCGGCGGTCACGTCGACGAACACCCGTTTGTTCTCTGCCAGCGCCTGGGTGATGGCCTGGTCGCTGAGCGGCTGCCAGTGAATGCGATCGCGTCGGGCCCCCTCGCTGCCGGAGCCGGAAACAAACGCAACCGCCCCGGCCACCACGATGGCAAACGCTCCGGCGCGCAGCGCCGTTTGCCAGCGGTAGCGCCAGGCGGTGACCAGCAGCAGCGCAAGGATGAGGAGCACGCCCAGCGTGATAACGGGCAGGGTGCCGATATGCACCGTCAGCAGGCTCAGCAGCCACAGCGATGAGCCAAGCATCATTATCCCCAGCACGACGCGCACGACGTTCATCCAGCGTCCCGGGCGCGGCAACCGCTGTGCCAGCCCCGGCCAGGCCGCCACCAGCAGCCACGGCAGGCTCATGCCGATGCCCATTGCCAGGAAGATCCCCCACAGCAGAGGAAGCGGCGACGCCAGCGCGACCGATACCGCTGTGCCCAGGAACGGCGCGGTGCAGGGCGTTGCCAGCAGCGTCGCAAACGCGCCCTGCCAGAAATGGCCTGCCAGACCGTTTCCTCCGCGCGTGGCGAGGAACGTGCTGGCCCCGGAAGGGAGGCGGATTTCAAACAGCCCCAGCAGGCTGGCGCTGAAAAGCACCATCACCAGCGCCATCGCGCCAATAAACCACGGATTCTGGAACTGGATCCCCCAGCCAAGCGCCTGATAGCCTAAGCGTAAAACCGTCATCATCAGCGCCAGCGCGAGGAACGACATCACGATCCCGGACACTGAAGCAAGAAACTGCCTGCGCACCTGACTGCGCGCCTGCCTTTCGGTTTGCATCAGCGTGCCCAGCTTCATGGCCAGCACCGGCAGCACGCAGGGCATAACGTTGAGGATCAGACCACCAGCCAGCGCCATCAGCAGCACCCAGCCTAACGAGAACGCGGGGGCGGCCCTGCCCGGCTGGATCTCCACGCGGGACTCCTGCGCCTGGCCGCTGTCGGCGAGCACCAGCGACAGCGTTTTCCCGCTGAGGCTCGGCGCGGCCTCGCCCCAGCTGTCCGTCACGGGCACGGTGGCCACCAGCGAATCACCGCGCACGGCGAGGGTCGGCTTGCCGAAATCCACGTCGTCCATGCCGTCGATAAACAGCGACGGCGCCTGCCAGCCAGCCTCACGCTGCGCCGTTACGGTCAGCTTGCCGGGGGCGTAGGTGGCGTTCAGCGTTGAGGTCAATCCGCCGCTGAGCGGAAGGGTGCCCATGGCCCGACTGAAATCGTAATCAAAACCGGCGCCTGCGGATGCGGTCATGTTCAGCGAGAAGGGATAGTCAGTAAGAATACAGACGTTGCTACAGGTGGAGAGCGTCAGCACGCCGCTCAGGATCTTCGGGACGTCGCCCCGCAGGGTGATGGGAAAGCTCACATCGCCGTGATAGCCCTGCGTGGTGATGCCCGCGACGTCGAAACGCTGCGGCGTAGGCCAGCGCCAGATCGCCTCAACGGGTTGATGCCAGGTAATGGCGGGTGCGACGCCGCCTTCGCCCGGCGAGCGCCAGTAGGTTTTCCACCCTTTTTGCAGGGCGACGTCCAGCAGCAGGCGGGTTTCGCCAGTGCTTTCGGGTTGCGCACGCAGCCTGACGCTGGCGTGCTGATTATCGGCGGCGCGCAGCCAGCCGCTGTCGGCAGCCTGGCTGAGGGGCAGCCATAGCCAAAGCAGGCAGACCAGCAGTCGCCTGAATACAGTAAACATAAATTTTCTCCGTAAATGATAAATTAACCTGAAGTGACAGGCGAAAACTCATTCACGGAAGACGCATAATCGCAGATGCACCCGTAACCGGGGCGGGGAGATAACGCGGGGAGGCCACTGCCGCTCGCGGCGCGGCGGAATGGCTGCCAGCAACGCCAGCAGCAGGGTAACGGCAAACAGGGCGCCTTCAAACAACACCGGCGGGACCGACATCAGCGATTTGGCGCTAAGCTCACACGGGGTGACCGGTGCGTCGGAACTCTCCTGCCCCTGCTGGACGGACTGGCTTACGGCGGTGACGTTCATGACAAGCGCGTGCATCCCGGCCATCCGCTGGGCGGTGCATATCAGCACCACCAGGCAGGCCAGGGCTACAAGCAGAATAGCGTTGCGTTGTCGCTTAATCATGTTCGCCTCTAATATTCAGGACGCCTATATTATCGGGCGAACATCTTTTGGCAACGCAAATGCTGTAAAGAAGTGTCTGGAAGATAAGCGGTTTGCCCTCTCCTGTTGCAGAGAGGGCGAGCGATTACAGCGTTTCGCCGTTGCTGGCAATGACGGTTTTATACCACTCGAAGCTCTTTTTGCGGGAGCGGGACATGTCGCCTGTGCCATCGTCATGCTTGTTAACGTAGATAAAGCCGTAGCGCTTGCTGTACTGGCCGGTGGTGAAGGAGACACAGTCGATGCAGCCCCACGGGGTGTAGCCCATCAGATCTACGCCGTCCCAGGTCACGGCCTTCATCATCTCTTCCACGTGGGCGCGCAGGTAGTCGATGCGGTAGTCATCGTTGATGCTGCCGTCTGCTTCCACTTTGTCGTAGGCACCGAAACCATTTTCTACGATAAACAGCGGCTTCTGGTAGCGCTCGTACAGCTCGCACAGCGAATAGCGCAGGCCCACAGGATCAATCTGCCAGCCCCAGTCGGACGCCTTCACGTGCGGGTTCGGCACGCTGCCCTCGAAGCCGGAAATGGCGTCGCCAGTGCCGCCTTCCGCTTTCACCGCGTTGGTCATGTAGTAGCTGAAACCTAAGTAGTCGCAGGTGCCTTCACGCAGGATCTGCTCGTCGCCCGCTTCCATTTTGATGGAGAAGCCACGGCGCTCCCACTCGTTCAGCACGTAAGACGGGTAGTAGCCGCGCAGCTGAACGTCGGTAAAGACGTAGCGCTCGCGCATGGATTCCTGGGCGAACATCACATCTTCTGGCTTGCAGGAGTAAGGATAGAGCGCCACCATCGCCAGCATGCAGCCGACCTTCATCTCCGGGTTAATGCGGCGTGCAGCCTTCACCGCCAGCGCGCTGGCCACGAACTGGTGGTGCAGCACCTGGTACATGGTCTCTTCGGGGTTATCGTGCTCGGTATACACCACGCCGGAGCAGCAGTAGCCGAACAGCGGCGCGCGCCAGTTGCGCTGGTTGTTGATTTCGTTAAAGGTCATCCAGTATTTGACCTTATTTTTGTAGCGCTCAAACACCACTTCCGAGAAGCGCACGAAGAAATCCACCACTTTACGGTTGGTCCAGCCGCCGTATTCCTGAACGAGGTGCAGCGGCATTTCAAAGTGGGAGAGGGTGATCACCGGCTCGATGTTGTACTTCAGCAGCTCGTCGAACATGTCGTCGTAGAACTTCAGCCCCTCTTCGTTTGGCTGAGCTTCATCCCCTTTCGGGAAGATGCGCGTCCAGGCGATGGAGGTACGGAAGCATTTGAAACCCATCTCGGCAAACAGCTTGATGTCTTCTTTGTAATGGCCGTAGAAGTCGACGGCCTCGTGGTTCGGGTAATATTTGCCTTCAATCACTTCCTGAGTGATTTCACGCGGAACGCCGTGGGCGCCGCCGGTGAGGACGTCGCAGATGCTGGGGCCTTTGCCGCCTTTGTTCCAGCCGCCTTCAACCTGGTGCGCCGCCACCGCGCCGCCCCATAAAAAATCTTTCGGTAAGGTGAGTTTTTTCATCTTTGCTATTCTCAATTCAGGATTTATTGATTTCGAGTCTAGCAAAGCGGAATTAAATGTCACGATATAACAATTTGCGGAAATTGTAATTTGTCACATCAAAAAAACAGGGTGTTTTATTCTGTTAATTTCTTCGCCAGCTTGCGGCCTAATGATTCCAGAATATAGATCACAGGAATTTGGGTGGTGATATCGTAAACGCCGCCGATTCGCGTTTGCGGAACGTGCCAGGAGAGATTGAAGTCTGCCAGCTTCGCGAGACGAGAGTGTTCATGGCTGGTAATGGAGAGTACCTTGCAGCGGTGCAGGCTGAACTGGCTGGCAAAGCGTAAGATCTCTTCGGTTTCGCCGGAGACGGAGAGCACAATAGCCAGCGCATTTTTAGCCATATCGTTCGTGACCGGGAAATAGGGATCGTCAATATGGTTGCTGAATTTTCCGATATTTGAAAAGAAACGCGCGCCATATTTTGCCAGCGATCCGGACGTGCCTGCGCCGACGAAAATAATTCGCTCGGAGGATAAAATAATATCGACGGCCTCATCTAATAACGCATCGAACTCTTCGTTATTTACGCTTTTAAAGAAGCTGATAATTTCGCTGGCGCCAAAATTTGCCTGCTGCGGCTCGTTCTGCTCCAGGTAAAGCTTAAAGCGCACGCGGAACTCAGAGTAGCCATCGCAGTTGAGCTTGCGGCAAAAGCGCAGGATGGTGGTAGTGGAAACGCCCGCCGCATCCGCCAGCTCGCGGATGGTCATGTACATCACTTTGTCACGGTTCTTAATGACGTAGTTGTAGACCATCATTTCCAGATTGTTGAGGCTGGCAATGGCGGAATGGGTGAACATACTCACAATGGCTAAACTCGCTGTCGGACACTATCCCTGAATCATATCATGCCGCCCGGCGGCGGGAGACGGTTTTATCTCATTGATTACTCAGGCGTTAATGAAATCATTTACATCTGTACGGCGGATTGTTTTTTCATTGCATTGAATTATAAGGATAAATCTTTATTGTGGATTTATTTTAGCTAACAGGTGTTCACTGGAATCATTCTCAGTTAGCATAGACTGGCGATGAATAATCATCTTTTGTTTTCCCGGAGTTAAGTATGGTGAGCAGACCATTAATCGCACAGGGATATTCGCTGGCTGAGGAAGTAGCCAACAGTATAAGCCATGGCATTGGCCTGGTGTTTGGGATTGTCGGTTTAGTATTGCTGCTGGTGCAGGCGGTGGATTCCAACGCCAGCGCGATGGCCATCACCAGCTACAGCCTCTATGGCGGGAGTATGATCCTGCTATTTCTGGCTTCAACGCTGTATCACGCTATTCCGCACCAGCGGGCGAAGATATGGCTCAAGAAATTTGACCACTGCGCTATCTATCTTCTTATTGCAGGCACCTACACGCCGTTTTTGCTGGTGGGGCTCAACTCACCGCTGTCGCGTGGCCTGATGATTGTGATCTGGAGCCTGGCGCTGCTGGGGATCCTGTTTAAGCTGACCATCGCGCACCGGTTCAAAGTGCTGTCGCTGGTCACCTATCTGACAATGGGCTGGCTCTCGCTGATTGTGGTGTATCAGTTAGCCATTAAGCTTGCGGTCGGGGGCGTGACGCTGCTGGCGATGGGCGGTGTGGTCTACTCGCTGGGCGTGATTTTCTACGTTTGTAAGCGCATCCCGTACAACCATGCGATCTGGCACGGCTTTGTGCTGGGCGGCAGCGTGTGCCACTTCCTGGCAATTTATTTGTATGTGGGGCAGGTGTAGTTTGTTGTCGGGTGGCGGCTTCGCCTTATCCGACCTACGGGATCTGTAGGCCCGGTAAGCGCAGCGCCACCGGGCGATACAGCATCAATCTTCCAGTGAATACGGCAGCGGCTCAATGCTGAGCGTGTTCGCATCATCCCGCACGCGGAATACGCTGTCGGGCTCCATATCATTATTCATGACAACCTGCACCAGCAGGCGGCCATCATCGAGCTGTACGGCGGCTAATACGGTGCCGGTACGACGCCAGTTTTCACCCATCTTCATCTCGAGATCTTCACCCGCTTCCGGCACGCGGCTGGCGTGGCCCGCCAGCGTCCACAGGGCACGTTTGTTCGCGCCGCGGAATTTCGCCCGCGCTACCATCTCCTGACCGGTGTAGCAGCCTTTCTTAAAGCTGATACCGCCCAGCGCCTGAATGTTGGTCGCCTGCGGGATAAACTGCGCGCTGTTTGCCGCGTCAATCACCGGCAGGCCCGCTTCGATGTTCAGCGCCAGCCACTGCTGGCTGTTGTTGAGCTGTGCTTCACCGCGAAGGGCCTCGGTGACCCGTTCCGCCGTTGCCACGTCTGTTACCAGCAGGAAGCGCTCCGCCGGGTGCTCGAACCACAGAATGGAGGTCGCTCCCTCGCTGACCAGCTGTTTTTCGGCATCCGGTAGCTCGGCAAACAGGTTTTTCAGCGCTGCACGCGCCTGGAAACCCGCAACCCCCAGCAGGACGTGTTCATCGTCCGGGGCGATAGTGACTTTAGAAAAGACTGCATATTTTTTCAGCTCTTTGAGCTGGGCGTCACGCAGGCTGCGGCGCTCAATGAAGGCGAACCCGTCCTGACGGCGGAACAGACGCAGGTTGCTCCACATTTTGCCTTTTGGATCGCAATGGGCGACCAGCAGATGCTGGTGTTCAGTCAACTGCGCCACGTCCGCTGTGACCTGGCCTTGCAGGTATTTTTCGCTGTCCGCACCGGTCAGTGTCGCCAGTGCCCAGTCATCAAGAGTAATCAGCGTCAGCGGCAGACGCGCAGAGGCGGCGGGCTGGCGAGGAGAAAATGGTGTAAATGCCATAGTGATGTCCTGAATTGCTTAACGCTTTGATAATACCTAATGGTAAAAGAGACTGTATTCATTGCAAGCGCTTTCAGCAGGCCATTCGTGCCATTACCTGGTTATGCGTAGCGCTACGCAAAATAGTGTAATCCACTGTCTTAATAGGGATTATTCTGGAAGCCTGCTCGTAGTTCGCAATATTCCAGTAAAGAAACGGTCAAAAACACGTTACACTACCAGGTGTCCCGGAAAGCAATAATGAATACCGAACGGGATACCGACTGTGCCAAACGTAATGCAGGAAACAGAACATGGATATTAACAACAAGGCCCGTATTCACTGGGCGTGCCGTCGCGGCATGCGTGAACTTGATATCTCCATCATGCCTTTCTTTGAGTATGAGTACGACAGCTTAAGCGATGACGATAAGCGTCTGTTTGTCCGCTTGCTTGAGTCTGACGATCCGGATTTATTCAACTGGCTGATGAATCACGGCAAGCCCGCCGACACCGAGTTGCAACGGATGGTGCAATTAATTCAAACACGGAATCAGGAACGTGGTCCTGTGGCAATCTGATCTTCGCGTCTCGTGGCGCTCACAGTGGATGTCGTTACTGCTCCACGGACTGGTCGCGGCATTGGTGTTACTGGTGCCGTGGCCGCTTAGCTACACCCCTCTGTGGTTGCTTTTGCTGTCGTTTGTGGTGTTTGACAGCGTGCGAAGCCAGCGTCGAATCAACGCCCGACAGGGTGAAATCAAGCTGCTGATGGATTCTCGCCTGCGCTGGCAGGGAAAAGAGTGGGAGATGATAGGGACGCCGTGGATGCTCAACACCGGGATGATGCTACGGCTGCGTCGGGTTGAGGACAATCGACGCCAGCACCTGTGGCTGGCAGCAGACAGTATGGATGCCGCGGAGTGGCGGGATCTGCGCCGGCTAATCGTGCAACAGCCGACGCAGGAGTAAATCAGCTAAACTGCTCGGCCATCTCACCCAGAATTTGCTCGCACCAGGTCTGGAGGCGCTCGTCGCTGAGATCGTACTGGTTGGTTTCATCCAGCGCGAGCCCGACAAACAGCTGGCCGTCGGCAATGACGGGTTTTGGGCTGGTGAACTCATAGCCTTCCGTAGGCCAGTAGCCGATAAACGTCGCGCCTTTAGGCGCCAGTTTGTCATGCAGCATGCCGAGCGCGTCGAGGAACCACTCCCCGTAGCCCAGCTGGTCGCCCATGCCGTACATCGCAATGATTTTGCCCTCGAAATTGACCGTATCGAGCCGATCCCAGATGGCTTCCCAGTCTTCCTGAATCTCACCAAAATCCCAGGTTGGGATGCCCAGGATCAGCACATCGTACTGCTCCATCAAGGCGACCGAGTCATCTTTCAGGTTATGCAACGTCACCAGTTCCGGGCCAATGATGTCGCGAATTTTCTCCGCCGCCATTTCGGTGTAGCAGGTGCTGGAACCATAGAACAGACCAATATTCATCGCGTAACAATCTCAATTCTTGCTATGACTTTGCGCGTAGTGTACCAGAAACCGATGGCAATCAGGCATAATGGCCGGATTGCAGAACCAAAGGGGCGGATGTGGAAAAGGATCTCGCACTCATCGAACAGTTTCTCGACGCGCTGTGGCTGGAAAAAAACCTCGCTGAAAATACGCTCAGCGCCTACCGCCGGGATCTTACCCTGCTGGTGGAGTGGCTGGCGCACCGGGGGCTGACGCTTGAAAGCGCGCAAAGCGATGACCTGCAAGGGTTACTGGCCGAGCGGATGGAAGGGGGGTACAAAGCCACCAGCTCCGCGCGTCTGTTGAGCGCCATGCGCCGCCTGTTCCAGCACCTTTACCGCGAGAAGATCCGCGCGGACGATCCCAGCGCACTGCTGGCATCGCCTAAACTGCCTCAGCGGCTGCCAAAAGATCTCAGCGAAGCACAAGTTGAGAGATTATTACAGTCGCCCGCAGTTGACCTTCCGCTGGAGTTACGCGATAAAGCCATGCTTGAACTATTGTATGCCACGGGCTTGCGCGTTTCCGAACTGGTTGGCCTGACGATGAGCGATATCAGCCTGCGTCAGGGCGTGGTGCGCGTCATCGGTAAAGGGAACAAAGAACGGCTGGTACCGCTGGGTGAAGAGGCGGTCTACTGGCTGGAGACGTATCTGGAACACGGGCGTCCGTGGCTGCTGAACGGCGTTTCCATTGATGTATTATTCCCGAGCCAGCGCGCGCAGCAGATGACGCGACAAACGTTCTGGCATCGCATTAAACATTACGCCACACTGGCGGGTATTGACAGTGAAAAGCTGTCGCCGCACGTTTTGCGTCACGCCTTCGCGACGCATCTGTTAAACCACGGCGCTGATTTACGCGTGGTGCAGATGTTGCTTGGACACAGCGATCTTTCAACGACGCAGATTTACACCCATGTCGCGACGGAACGCCTGCGGCAGCTACACCAACAGCACCACCCTCGCGCGTGAGTGCCGACGAATTGTTACAGGATCATATATGAAAAAGTCTTTAGCGCTGTTCACCCTGCTGGCAGCTTCAGTTTCCGGATTTGCCCATGCGGACGATGCCGCCATTAAACAGTCTCTGACGAAACTCGGCGTCGCCAGCAGCGAGATCCAGCCATCGCCGGTGGCTGGCATGAAAACGGTGCTGACCAACAGCGGTGTGCTGTACGTGACCGAAGACGGCAAGCACATTATTCAGGGGCCAATGTACGACGTGAGCGGCGCACAGCCGGTGAACGTCACTAACCAGCTGCTGATGAAAAACCTGAACGCGCTCGAAAAAGAGATGATCGTCTACAAAGCGGCGCAGGAAAAACACGTCATTACCGTCTTCACCGACATCACCTGCGGCTACTGCCACAAGCTGCATGAAGAGATGAAAGACTACAACGCGCTGGGCATTACCGTGCGTTACCTGGCCTTCCCACGCGCCGGCGTGCAGAGCCAGCCCGAGCAGGATATGAAGGCGATCTGGTGTGCGAAAGATCGCAATAAGGCCTTTGATGACGCGATGAACGGCAAAGGCGTGAAGCCTGCGTCCTGCGATATCGACATTGCTAACCACTACGCGCTGGGCGTCCAGTTTGGCGTGAGCGGAACGCCAGCCATTGTGCTGAGCAACGGTTACGTGGTGCCGGGCTATCAGGGTCCAAAAGAGATGAAAGCGTTCCTCGACGCGCATCAGAAACAGACGGGCGGTAAGTAATTCGCGTGAAAGCCCCGATAAAACTGCGCCGCCGTGAAGCGGTGGATACGGTCGATTTACCCGCCGACCTTCCTCCGCTGCTAAAGCGGCTGTATGCCAGCCGCGGCGTGCGAACGGCAAGCGATCTTGAGCGCAGCGTCAAAGGCATGCTGCCCTGGCAGGCGCTGAGCGGCATCGAAAAAGCGACCGACATGCTCTACGACGCGTTCCGTGAAGGGACGCGGATTGTCGTGGTGGGCGATTTCGATGCCGACGGCGCAACCAGTACCGCGCTGAGCGTGCTCAGCCTGCGTGCCCTGGGCTGCGATAACGTGACTTATCTGGTGCCGAACCGGTTTGAGGATGGCTACGGCCTCAGCCCGGAAGTGGTCGATCAGGCCCACGCCCGTGGCGCACAGATGATCATGACCGTGGATAACGGGATCTCCTCTCATGCGGGGGTCGATCATGCCCATGCGCTGGGGATCCCGGTACTGGTCACCGATCACCACCTGCCAGGAGAAACCCTGCCGGCCGCCGAAGCCATCATTAACCCCAACCTGCGCGACTGTGATTTCCCGTCGAAATCGCTGGCCGGGGTAGGGGTGGCGTTTTATCTGATGCTGGCGCTGCGCACGTTGCTGCGCGATAAGGGCTGGTTTGAATCGCGCGGGATAGCCGTGCCGAACCTGGCGGAATATCTCGATCTGGTGGCGCTGGGAACCGTAGCGGACGTGGTGCCGCTCGATACCAATAACCGGATCCTCACCTGGCAGGGCTTAAGCCGTATTCGAGCAGGTAAATGCCGTCCGGGGATCAAGGCGCTGCTGGAAATTGCCAACCGCGATCCGCTTAAGCTCGCGGCCAGCGATTTGGGCTTTGCCCTCGGCCCGCGCCTGAACGCGGCGGGGCGGCTGGACGATATGTCCGTTGGCGTCGCGCTGCTGCTGTGCGACAACATCGGCGAAGCGCGCGTGCTGGCCAATGAGCTGGACGCGCTCAACCAGACCCGTAAAGAGATTGAGCAGGGGATGCAGGCCGAAGCGCTGACCCTGTGCGAAAAGCTGGAGCGCAGCGGCGATACCCTGCCGGGCGGGCTGGCGATGTATCACCCTGAATGGCACCAGGGCGTGGTGGGCATTCTGGCCTCACGCATCAAGGAGCGCTTCCACCGTCCGGTGATCGCGTTTGCGCCTGCCGGGGACGGCACGCTGAAAGGCTCCGGACGCTCGATTCCGGGGCTGCACATGCGCGACGCGCTGGAGCGTCTCGACACGCTTCATCCGAACCTGATGATTAAGTTCGGCGGCCACGCGATGGCCGCGGGCCTGTCACTCGAAGAGGCGAAGTTCGACGAATTCCAGCGTCTGTTTGGCGAACTGGTCACCGACTGGATCGATCCGTCGCTGTTGCAGGGGGAAGTGGTTTCTGACGGTGAGCTTTCCCCGGCTGAAATGACCATGGACGTGGCGCAGATGCTGCGCGATGCGGGCCCGTGGGGGCAGATGTTCCCGGAGCCGCTTTTCGACGGGCGTTTTCGTTTGCTGCAACAGCGTATTGTCGGCGAACGCCACCTCAAAGTGATGGTGGAACCGGTCGGCGGCGGGCCGCTGCTGGACGGCATAGCCTTTAACGTTGATACCTCCATCTGGCCGGACAACGGCGTGCGCGAGGTTGAGCTGGCCTATAAGCTGGATATTAACGAGTTTCGCGGTAACCGCTCCCTTCAGATCATCATCGACAATATCTGGCCAATTTAGCGTCAGTAATCTCTATAAAAAAGGGCGTGGATTCGGTACAATCCCGCTCTTATCACCGCATTTTGACAAGCTCATAAAAGAAAACAGACCATGTTTGAAATTAATCCGGTAAAAAACCGCATTCAGGACCTCACGGAGCGCTCTGACGTTCTTAGGGGGTATCTTTGACTACGATGCCAAGAAAGAGCGTCTCGAAGAAGTAAACGCCGAGCTGGAACAGCCGGACGTCTGGAACGAACCTGAACGCGCTCAGGCGCTGGGTAAAGAGCGTTCCTCCCTCGAAGCTATCGTAGATACGCTGGATCAGATGTCGCAGGGTCTGGAAGATGTTTCTGGGCTGCTGGAGCTGGCCGTCGAAGCCGACGACGAAGAAACCTTTAACGAAGCCGTGGCGGAACTCGACGTGCTGGAAGAGAAGCTGGCGCAGCTGGAATTCCGTCGTATGTTCTCCGGCGAATACGACAGCGCGGACTGCTATCTCGATATTCAGGCAGGTTCTGGCGGTACCGAAGCGCAGGACTGGGCCAGCATGCTGATGCGTATGTATCTGCGCTGGGCGGAAGCGCGCGGTTTCAAAACCGAGATTATCGAAGAGTCTGAAGGTGAAGTTGCCGGCATTAAGTCTGTCACCATCAAGATCATCGGTGACTACGCCTACGGCTGGCTGCGTACTGAAACCGGCGTGCACCGCCTGGTGCGTAAGAGTCCGTTTGACTCCGGTGGCCGCCGCCACACCTCCTTCAGCTCCGCGTTTGTCTACCCGGAAGTGGATGAAGATATCGATATCGACATCAACCCGGCGGACCTGCGTATTGACGTGTACCGCGCATCCGGCGCGGGTGGTCAGCACGTTAACCGTACGGAATCGGCGGTGCGTATTACCCACATTCCAACCGGGCTGGTCACACAGTGCCAGAACGACCGTTCCCAGCATAAGAACAAAGACCAGGCCATGAAGCAGATGAAAGCGAAGCTTTATGAGCTGGAGATGCAGAAGAAAAATGCTGAGAAGCAGGCGATGGAAGACAACAAGTCCGACATCGGCTGGGGCAGCCAGATCCGTTCTTACGTCCTTGATGACTCCCGCATCAAAGACCTGCGTACCGGGGTTGAAACCCGTAACACGCAGGCGGTGCTGGACGGCAGCCTGGACCAATTTATCGAAGCAAGTTTGAAAGCAGGGTTATGAGGAACCAACATGTCTGAACAACAAGCACAGGGCGCTGACGCGGTAGTCGATCTTAACAACGAACTGAAAACCCGCCGCGAGAAGCTGGCAGCGCTGCGCGAGCAGGGCGTGCCGTTCCCGAACGATTTTCGTCGTGACCACACCTCAGACCAACTGCACGCTGACTTCGACGGTAAAGAGAACGAAGAGCTTGAAGCGCTGAACGTTGAAGTGTCCGTGGCTGGCCGTATGATGACCCGTCGTATCATGGGTAAGGCGTCCTTCGTGACCTTACAGGACGTTGGCGGCCGCATTCAGCTGTACGTCTCCCGTGACGACCTGCCGGAAGGCATCTACAACGAGCAGTTCAAGAAGTGGGACCTGGGCGATATCCTGGGCGCAAAAGGTAAACTGTTCAAAACCAAGACCGGTGAACTGTCTATCCACTGCACCGAGCTGCGTCTGCTGACCAAAGCCCTGCGCCCGCTGCCGGACAAGTTCCACGGTTTGCAGGATCAGGAAGCGCGCTACCGTCAGCGCTACCTGGACCTCATCTCTAACGATGAATCCCGTAAGACCTTCAAAATTCGCTCCCAGATCATGGCCGGTATTCGCCAGTTCATGGTTAACCGCGACTTTATGGAAGTGGAAACCCCGATGATGCAGGTGATCCCTGGCGGCGCATCTGCCCGTCCGTTCATCACCCATCACAACGCCCTGGATCTCGACATGTACCTGCGTATCGCGCCGGAGCTGTACCTGAAGCGTCTGGTGGTAGGTGGTTTCGACCGCGTGTTTGAGATCAACCGTAACTTCCGTAACGAAGGCATCTCTGTGCGCCATAACCCAGAGTTCACCATGATGGAACTCTACATGGCGTATGCGGATTACAAAGATCTGATCGAGCTGACCGAATCCCTGTTCCGCACCCTGGCGCAGGATATTCTGGGCACCACCGAAGTGCCTTACGGTGAAGAAGTGTTCGACTTCGGCAAGCCATTCGAAAAACTGACCATGCGCGAAGCGATCAAGAAATACCGTCCGGAAACCGAGATGGCGGATCTGGATAACTTTGACTCTGCGAAAGCGATCGCCGAAAGCATCGGTATCAAGGTGGAGAAGAGCTGGGGTCTGGGCCGTATCGTGACCGAGATCTTCGAAGAAGTGGCAGAAGCGCACCTGATTCAGCCGACCTTCATCACCGAATACCCGGCGGAAGTGTCTCCGCTGGCGCGTCGTAATGACGAGAACCCGGAAATCACTGACCGCTTCGAATTCTTCATCGGTGGCCGCGAAATCGGCAACGGCTTCAGCGAGCTGAACGATGCAGAAGATCAGGCGCAGCGCTTCCAGGATCAGGTTAATGCGAAAGCGGCAGGCGACGACGAAGCGATGTTCTTCGACGAAGACTACGTAACCGCGTTGGAACACGGCCTGCCGCCGACGGCTGGCCTGGGTATTGGTATCGACCGTATGGTTATGCTGTTCACTAACAGCCACACCATCCGCGACGTGATCCTGTTCCCGGCGATGCGTCCGGTGAAATAAGCCGCTAAGATGTAAAAAAAGCCCCGCGCGTATTTCGCCGGGGCTTTTTTATTGCGCGGCGAAGGCGCTGAGTTCTTCGCGCGCGGCTGTCGCTTCCAGCACCATCCACGGACTGAACGCCCACGGCGTGGCGTCCAGCGCGCGAAATAGCGCGTCCAGCTCCACCCACTGATATTCCATCACTTCGTCGCTATTGATTGCGAGGGTATTCGTGACGCGGGCCGCGTAGACCGGGCAAATCTCATTTTCAACGATCCCGGACGGGTCGGCTTCGCGATAGCGGAACGCCGGGGCAACGGGAGTGATGTCGGTGATTTCGGCGCCGATTTCAAAGCGGCAGCGGCGGATAATCGCCTGCTCCGTCGCTTCATCGGTCTGTGGATGACCGCAAACGGAGTTCGTCCACACGCCAGGCCAGGCTTTTTTACTTAAGGCGCGCCGGGTAATCAGACATTCTCCTTTAGCGTTAAACAGCCACGAAGAGAAAGCCAGGTGTAGCGGGGTGTGTGTCGTGTGCGCGGCGTACTTCTCCTGAGTGCCAATCACCTTTCCCTGGTCATTTACCAAAATAACGTGTTCTTGAATACTCATTGATGCTCCAGTGCCAAAATGCCAAATGGTTCAGCACCATCAGCAGAATTATTATACTGCATTCTTATGTGAACGGTTTGGCCCACAGAGCGGAAAAGGGCATGACCGGCATCAGTTTGGGCTGCTATCATAGTGCGCCATTCACGCTGACCGAGGAGCTGTTTTGTTTGCAGGAAGCCTGACGAGAAACCCGATCATTGCCGTTTTCTGCCTGACGCTGACGCTATTTGTAGCGGGATGCTCGGGGAGTAAATCGTCGGATATGGGCAGTTATTCCGGTGCCGTCTATACCGTTAAGCGCGGAGACACACTCTACCGCATCTCACGCGCCACGGGGACCAGCGTGAAGGAGCTGGCGCGCCTGAATAACATCTCTCCACCGTATACCATTGAGATAGGGCAGAAGCTCAAGGTTAACGGCGGTTCCTCCTCAGGGAAAAAATCCTCAACGCGCAAAACGGCCAAAGTCACACCATCCTACCAGGTACCAAAATCCTCCTGGCCGCCGGTCGGTCAGCGTTGCTGGATCTGGCCTGCCAGCGGAAAAGTGGTGGCGCCGTACTCGCTCTCGGAAGGGGGCAACAAAGGCATTGATATCGCAGCCGCGCGCGGCACGCCGGTTTACGCGTCGGGAGCCGGGAAGGTGGTTTATGTCGGTAATCAGTTGCGCGGTTATGGCAACCTGATCATGATTAAGCATGGTGAGGACTACATTACGGCCTATGCGCATAACGACACGATGCTGGTCAACAACGGTCAGAACGTAAAGGCGGGGCAGAAGATTGCGACCATGGGCAGTACCGGGACGGATACGGTGAAGCTGCACTTCCAGATCCGCTATAAGGCCACGGCCATCGATCCGCAGCGTTATCTTCCGGCGCAGGGCAGCAAGCCGAAGTGCTAAGTGATTAGATTATCGCCAGTTAGCTGTGAAGAGGCTTGTATGCAGAAGCGTAAGGTCTATAATGCCTTACGCACCTCAAAGCGGGCGTAGTTCAATGGTAGAACGAGAGCTTCCCAAGCTCTATACGAGGGTTCGATTCCCTTCGCCCGCTCCAGAATTTCCTCAAGTAGAACCGTTCGAAAAACTCTCTATTTCAGTAGGTTGCTTACTAGCGCTGACTATCCTGTACTGGCGTACCTGCTTCCCCTTTCGTTCATTGTTATGATCGGTTGTCGACGTAACACGGTGAGTTGCACATTTCCTGTACCCTGGATACCCTGAGATTAATCCTAATAACTCAAGGGTGAGTATGGCTAGCGGGAAGAGAAAGAATCAAAAGGAATCGCCTGAAGAAGAGTTAGATCGCCTGCTGGATGAGCTTGAACTCACACCGGAGCAACGGGAGTTTATCGAATCCATGCGAGAGGATAAGAGCGATCCCAGTAGTGAGTAACGCTTGTCCTAAGCTGAACAAGTACAAACGGCATGGTAAGACATTCTTCTCCAGGTGCAGGCAGAATCGCGGTGCCTTTGTTCCGGCTGTCGCTGGAGTGTCATAAATATAAATACGCGCGCGCATAATTTAAAATTAAACCCTCTTCCTTTTTACGTCATCAGGCGCCCCTGTTATATCTGTCGGCAAATTTTTTATTTCCCGGATCGCAGATGAAAACACGACTCCTCCTGTGCGCTGGCGTATTAGCCGCCTCCAGTGCCCATGCCAGCGCCCTCTATTTTTATGAAGCAGGCACCGAAGATACCGCGCTTGCCGGCGCAGGGCAGGCCGCTCGTGCGCAGGATGCCTCGACAATTATGACCAACCCTGCCGGCATGACGCGGTTACCGGATCATATGGTCACCGGTGGGTTACAGGTTATGGACGGCTCCATCGATAACCAGCTGGATAACGATAACGATCAAAGCCCCGGCGACGTGATGAAAACCATCCCAAATGCCAGCGCCTTTTATAGCCAGAAGGTGACCGATAATCTCTATGCCGGGGTCGGGCTTTACGGTAATTACGGCCTGGGGATCGACTACGGCAGCTGGACGGGCGACAGGCTCATCAAAAAGAGCACCATGGTGGCCATGACGCTCAGCCCCTCGCTGGCCTATAAGCTTAACGACCGTCTCTCGATTGGTGCGTCTGCCAACGTTAACTATGGTTACTTCTCGCTGACCCGCAACGTTAACGATGATGACTACCGGCAACGCGATGAAGACCTGGCCATGAGCTATCGGCTTGGGCTGCTGATGCAGCTGACTGACCAGACGCGAGCCGGTATTACGTGGAACAGCGAAACGGACTACAGCTTCAATATTGACGGCAAAGCGCGTCTACAGAACGGCACCTACGACCTGCCGGTGTCGGCGCAAATCAGCGCGCCGCAGCAAATCATGCTCAGCCTGGTGCATGATATAAATCCGCGGTGGTCGGTTATGGGCGATCTCGGCTGGCAGGACTGGAGCCGGTTCGGCGCGCCGCAAATTGTTGTCGGGGACCAGCAGCTGCACAACGTCAGCCGTGTCAAGGACACGTGGCATGGCGCGGTGGGCGTGCAGTATCGTCCAACGCCTCAGTGGCGACTGAATGCCGGCGTGGCGTTCGACAGCTCGCCGTATGAAAGCCAGAGTGATGTGGCCTTAACCTTACCTACCGGCGATGAGTGGCGATTTGGCACGGGAGCCCAGTATCAGATCACCCCGGCCAGCAATATGGGTATTGCCGTTTCGTATCTTCATATGCAGTCCTCGCATGTGAAATCGCCGACGGCGTTTGCCGGAAGTTACGACCATCCTTATCTCTGGTTTGCCAGTGTCAACTACAGCTATCAGTTTTGATCGGCTAACCGCTTAAAATATATGGTCTATACTCGCAGATATTCACTGTCAGAAGGTTGTATCATGCATATTTTACCGCCTGTTCGACCCGAAAAATCCATCGAACGACTGACCGCTATCCTTGAGCCGATAGCGGAGAAAGTGCAGGTTGTCCCGCGCAAGCGACTCACGTGGTTACGGAAAGGGAAGCAGCAGATGTATCTCTTTCTGGAAGGGGAGTTGTCCCTGCTGCGGGCCTCGGATGGACTGGTGGTAGTAACCGTTTACGAGCCGCATTTGTTTGGTATCGCAGAGATGATCCAGCCTACCCAGGGGCATTTTCTGCGGGCCGAGAGGACGTCGACCATTTTACGTCTCGATGCGGACAAGGCGGCAGCGTTGTTTCGTGCCGAGGGCGTCTGGGAGGATGTTGCGGCGCTGCTCTCATACCACACGGCCTATTTGATATTCCGTGATGCGCAGGTACTACAGCAGCGTACCTATTCGGTTATTCGTAACCACCTTCAGGAAATGATTTTATTACCTGAAGAGACGCGTTTACGAACCACGATTCTGGAATATATTCAGGATCGAACGCTGCTCTCTCGCAGCAGTATACTCAATGTATTATCCGCCCTTAAGCAGGGAGAGTATATCTCCTTCAGGCGCGGTGGATATCTGCTGGAAGTCAGGCATTTACCTGAATCATTCTAGCGAAAGTTTAAAATTAAACAGAAATAGAATTAACGAGACTGTTCATTTTCTATATCGTTTGCTTTCTAAATTTTATTTTATCACGTAAACGGTATATTTATGAAAAAGACAGTTATCGCATTGATTATGGTAAATGCGTTTACCGCCACTTCAGCGCTAGCCGCCGCGGATGCGGGCACCTGGTACGGCGGAGCAAAATTCGGCTGGTCTCACTATTTTGATACCAGTACGGGTTCAAAAGCATTTGATAACAATAATTCCGACCACTTCGATTTTGACCATGATAATGTCGGTGGAGGTGTTTATACGGGTTATCAGATTACCCCATGGCTTGCGGTAGAAGGCGGTTATGACTATTTAGGAAATATGCAGATCAAGGGTCAACATAGCGCAGGGGCGCAAATGAAGACTCAGGGCCTGCAAATGTCTCTGAAGGCGAGCTACGCCCTGACCAATGACTGGGATATTTATGGCCGTGCCGGTGCGATGGGCTATCGCGCTGAATCCGATGTAAGTGGTCACAATCGCTTTGAAACCGGCGTGCGCCCGCTTGCAGCCGTAGGTACTGAATACGCCTTCAACAAAAACTGGGCGGGTCGCCTGGAGTACCAGTGGGTTAGCAACGTGGGTAATGTTAATCAGATCGGTGTGAGCAGCGACCTGAGTTCCGTCACCGCAGGGCTTAGCTATCGCTTCGGTCAGTACGACTGATGCCCGTGACATTACTCATAATAAAAACCCGGCTACCGTGTAGCCGGGTTTTTTGCATTCAGCTGGATAATAACGGTTCAAGAATGAGGTGAATATCTTGCAGGCCCGTTAAGTTTTTATCTTTCAGGTACTGCTGATTAACCATATCTAATTGTTCCAGTTTGGTCAACGAGGCATAGACGCGTTGAACCGCACTGTCAGAAACAAAAATTTCTTTTGCGGTTGTGCCCTGAAGATACTGCGATTTTACGCTGCGCGTTAAGTTATCAATCTGCTGTTTATTTTCCTGATAAAGAGACGCGGTATGAGAAATCTGTGCCTGCGGCGGTTTCTCTCCCGGCAATACCAGTGGAATTTGCAGATGATTAATCTTTTCAACGTTATCGGGTGGGGAAGAACGACATGCTGTTAATGTGCTCAGGCTTAAGACAGCGAAAAAGAACGGCAGGCTCTTCATCGAATCACTCCGGAAAAATAATGGGACTCAGCATTATCCCTGAAGGCCACAGCGACGAAAGGTTAACCTTGTTTATTTATAAACGTTATTTCCTTAGGTAAAAGGAAACTCCGGTGATAGCCTCCTTTCCCCCCTGTACCGCCAGCGTGAATATGTCTCCTCGAGGAAGTATGAAATTTAAAACTCTCGTTAGTGCGATGGCCGTTGCTGGTCTGCTCCTGGCCTCGTTGATCTCATTGCCTGTCCTGGCACAGAAGGACGTAAAGGAGGCAACTGCCCGTACGAAGGAAATGAATGATGCACTTTATGGTCAGTTGCCCTTCTTTAATAAAACCGATTTCCGAAATGCGCATAAAGGCTTTATCGCCCCGCTGCCGCCTGCGGTGATTAAAGATGAAAAAGGCGCCGTTATCTGGAATCCCCGGCAATATGCTTTTATCAAAGAAGGGCAAAAAGCACCTGATACCGTCAACCCGAGCCTGTGGCGTCAGGCGCAGCTGAATAATATCGGTGGTCTGTTTGAGGTCACAGAAGGCGTCTACCAGATCCGCAACCTCGATCTGTCGAATATGACGATCGTAGAGGGTAAAGAGGGGATCACGGTTATCGATCCGCTGGTGTCTGCTGAAACTGCCAAAGCGGGCATGGATCTTTACGCCAATAATCGCGGCAAACGTCCGGTTGTTGCCGTTATTTATACCCATAGCCACGTCGATCACTATGGCGGTGTGCGTGGCGTAGTGGATGAAGCCGAGGTGACGTCCGGCAAGGTGAAAGTCTATGCCCCAGCCGGTTTTATGGAAGAGGCGGTATCGGAAAATATCATGACCGGAAATGCCATGAGTCGGCGTGCCAGCTATATCCATGGAAACCTGCTGAAGCCCGGCGTGAAGGGGCAGGTG
>NZ_JADBQL010000013.1:109543-223904 GCF_014895905.1 Enterobacter cloacae complex sp. P15RS
GGGGTCTGGGGACCACCACCTCAGCAGGCACGGTGACGCTCATCGCGCCCACTCGCACTATTGTCGTAGACGGGCAGAAAGAGGTTATAGACGGTCTCACCTATGACTTTATGCTGGCCCCGGGCTCGGAAGCGCCTGCGGAAATGCTCTGGTATATAGAAGAGAAAAAGCTGATTGAAGCCGCGGAGAACGTCACTCACACGTTGCACAATACTTACTCGCTGCGCGGGGCGAAAATACACGATCCGCTGGCATGGTCAAAGTACATCAATAACGCCATCGATCGTTGGGGTGATAAAGCGGAAATCATCATCGCGCAGCACCACTGGCCCACGTGGGGTAACAATAAAGTGGTGAAGCTGATGAAGAGCCAGCGTGATATCTACCGCTATATTAACGACCAGACACTAAGGCTGGCGAATAAAGGGCTGACGCGGGATGAAATAGCCGCTAATTTCGCCCTGCCTTACGGGCTGGCAAAATCCTGGGCAGGCCGCGGCTACTACGGCTCGGTAAGCAACAATGTCAAAGCTACCTATGTCTACTATCTTGGCTGGTTCGACGGCAATCCAGCGACGCTCGATAAACTGCCGCCGGTCGAGGCGGCGAAAAAGTATGTCGATTACATGGGGGGAGCCAGCGCGATCCTTGAAAAAGCCCGTATTGATTACGCCAGGGGGAATTACCGCTGGGTGGCACAGGTGGTCAGTAAAGTCGTCTTCGCCGATCCCAATAATAAAGCGGCGCGCGAACTGGAAGCCGACGCGCTTGATCAGCTGGGATACCAGGCCGAGTCAGGGCCGTGGCGTAACGCCTACCTCACCGGCGCGCAGGAGCTGCGCCACGGCGTGAAGAAAATGCCGACGCCCAAAACCGCCAGCCCGGATGCGGTCCGCGCCATGTCGACGGAGATGATTTTCGATTATTTCGGCGTTCACCTTAACGGCGTCAGGGCAGCGAATATCAGCGGCATTTTTAACGTTGATTTAGGCCGTGAGGGCGGCAGGTATAAGCTGGAGCTGGAAAATGGCGTGCTAAACCATAGCGCCAACGCTCAGGCAGAAGATCCGGATGCGACCATAACGCTCAGCCGGGAAACGCTGAACAAAATCATCCTTAAAGAAACCACGCTGAAAAAGGCGCAACAGGCAGGTGAGGTGACGATCGTCGGCAATGCCGCGAAGGTGGATGACATGCTGCGCTGCATGGAAAGCTTCCGTTTCTGGTTTACTCTCGTTACCCCTTGAACGTAAAAAAGGCTGCTTTCGCAGCCTTTTAGCATTCGCATGCAACGATTTGCCGGGTGGCGGCTTCGCCTTGATCGTTAAATGACGCCATCCCCGCCGTCTGAACACCATACCTGGCCGGATGTGTATGAACACTCATCCGAGGCAAGCGTGACGTACAGCGGCGCGATTTCAACGGGCTGACCCGGACGCCCCAGCGGGGTGCTCTCACCAAAGTGTTTCACTTTTTCCTGCGGCTGACCGCCGCTGGGCTGGAGCACAGTCCAGTAAGGTCCTGGTGCTACCGCGTTAACGCGTATCCCTTTCGGCCCCAGCTGCTTCGCCAGCGCTTTGGTGAACACCGCGAGACAGGCTTTGGTCTGCGCATAGTCAAGCAGTACGGCGCTCGGTTTTACCGCCTGTACGGATGAGGTGTTGATAATGGACGCGGGGGCTTTCAGGTGGCGTAGCGCCGCCTTAGTGATCCAGAAAGGCGCGTAAACGTTGGTTTTAAAGGTCGCGTCAAAATCTTCCGTGGTCAGCTCTTCGAGCGACTCACGGTACTGCTGGCGGCCAGCGTTATTCACCAGAATGTCCAGCCCGCCCAGCTTGCTGACGGCCTGCTCCACGAGGTTCTGACAGAAGGTTTCGTCCCGTACGTCGCCCGGAAGCGCGACGGCGTTGCGCCCTTCGGCTTTAATCAGGGCAATCACCTCGGCTGCGTCTTCTTCCTCTTCCGGCAGGTAGTTGATCGCCACGTCTGCCCCTTCGCGGGCATAGGCAATGGCTACCGCGCGCCCGATGCCGGAGTCGCCCCCGGTGATAAGCGCTTTTTTACCGGTAAGCCGGCCATGCCCTTTGTAGCTTGTCTCGCCGTGATCGGGAACAGGGTCCATTTCAGAGGCCAGGCCCGGTGGCGTCTGGGGCTGTTCCGGGAAAGGGGGCGTTGGGTAAGCGTTCGTACGTTGTTCATTATCACTCATAGCTAACTCCTTGTTAGGGGTGAGATTTGATGGATAGGTACAGCGTTAACGCTTCGCTGAATTATTTTTGCAGGTGGCTGACCCGCACGACGGGTGGTGATGATTTTTTATCGAGCGAGCCGCTAATACTGATCATGTTGTCAGGCTCCACGGTTCTGTCATCAAATACGGCTTTCGGAATAACAACATCTATTTTCCCGGTTTTATCCTGGAATACGTATTTATCGTCCTTCCCGTCAATAAGGTTGCCGCGCAGTGAAATAGAGGCGCCGTCATGCATCTCTTTCGCCTGAGTTATCGTCATAATGCGCGCATCATCAGTACCACGATAACCGCTGTCCAGCGCATGCGGTGGTGGGGGCGCTTCACCCTTTTGTAACCCGCCGTTATTATCTGCCCATGCAGAAGGGATAATTAATATTAACAAAGCTGTAATGGCTGATAATTTCATCTGATATCCTTCATTTTGCATGTCTTGACTTATTAAGTATTGTTGCTATTCCTTTATGTGGCAAATGTGATAAGTCTTAAAAGCATTTGCGTAGAAAAATCATAAATTTCGGCAATTAAGCGAAACGGTGACGAAAGCCATGGAACCTGAAAATGAAAAAGTGCCCGGGATAAAAGAGAGTAATCGTTTACTGACGTTTGAGTATGCATTTCGTCAGGTTGGTTTTATTGTCCTGTTAGCTATTATCGTGGCCGCGATCGCCGGCCTGTTTTCCAGCGGTGCGCTCAGCGACGTGGAGAAAACAAACGAAGCAAAATCCCTGAATCTGAGCTATGAGCGCTTCGGCCGCCGCCAAACCGAATCGCGGATGGCGCTCACCTTCCCGGTAAAAGCTGAGGGCAAATACACCCTCAGCCTGACCAGCGAAAGCAGCGACGTGTATGAGCCAGGCAGCGTCTGGCCGCAGCCGGACAGTATGTATAGCCGTGGGAATACCCTGTTTCTTGTCTACGATAACTTAAAACAGAGCGATAAGTTCACCGTCTTGCTGTTCATCACGCCGACAAAAGCAGGGAAATGGACAAACAGCATCCGCGTAAACAACGAGCCAGATATCCGCTTCTGGCAGTTTATTTACCCCTAGGAGTCGAATATGGACATGGTTTTTCGTGCCCTGGCAATATACCTGTTTCTGGTTATCGTGTTTAAAGTCGCCGGGCGGCGCGCCCTGCTGCAAATGACCAGTTTTGACCTTATTTTGCTCTTAATTATCAGTGAGGCGACACAGCAGGCGCTACTGGGCGAAGATTTTTCCGTTACCGGGGCGATGATTACAATAACAACGCTGGTGGTGGTGGATATTATTTTTGGCCTGATGAAAAAATATTCTTCCTCCGTTGAGAATGTTCTTGATGGCACGCCGGTGATATTGGTAGAGAATGGTGTTCCCATTGCGGATAAACTGAAAAAAGTCGATGTATCCTGCGATGATATATTGGTTTCAGCACGCCAGAATCACGGCATAACGGAATTAAAAGATATTAAGTACGCGATCCTTGAGCGTAACGGCCATATTTCGATTATTCCTGAAGAAAATTAATTAAGGGGCACATCCATGAGCAACCTTATTCACGATAACAACACGACCGTCAGCGAGCTGACGAAAAAGCTCGCCACAACGCTCACAGACAGAGGGCTGCGTATGACCACGGCGGAGTCCTGTACCGGCGGTAATCTGGCGGTGGCGCTCTGTGCAGAAGAAAATACCGCAGAATTTTATGACGTGGGCATGGTGGTATTCAGCGACGAAGCGAAGGAGCGGATCCTGGGCGTTAACCACGACACGATTGAACGGTTCACCGCCGTCAGCGAGCAGACGGTGACCGAGATGGCTGCGAAAATTCGCGATATTGCCGAGGCGGATATCGGCGTTGCCATCAGCGGCTATGCGGGGCCGGAAGGCGGAGACGATGGCACCGCAGCCGGTACGGTCTGCTTCGGCTGGAATATTTGCGGGCAGACGGAAACCCGCACCGTGCTGTTTTCCGGGGAATGTCAGGATGTGGTGGAAAAAGCGGTGCGTTATTCGCTGTCTGAACTGATCGAAATACTTTCCGGCTGGGATAACGTCTGAAACAAGGGGAAAGGCTATGGCTGTCATCGTAATTACCGGCGGTACGGCGGGCGTGGGGAAAGCCACGGCGCTGCACTTTGCTAAAGCGGGCTACGACGTGGGCATTATTGCCCGCGATGAGCAGAGCCTGCGCTCCACGGAAGAGGAGTTACGCCGTTTCGGGATTAACGCGTGTGCCGTTCAGGCCGACGTGGCGGACAGCAAGGCGGTGACCGAGGCTGCCAACGAAATTGAATACCGGCTAGGGGCCATTGACGTGTGGGTGAATAACGCCATGGGCGGGATGCTTGCGCCGTTTCGTACCATGTCCGCTGAGGAATTTCGCCGCGTCACCGAGGTGACCTATCTGGGCTATGTTAACGGCACCCGCGCCGCGCTGGAGTTAATGACGCCTCGTGACCGGGGGACGATTATTCAGGTTGGCTCCGCGCTGGCCTACCGCTCCATTCCCTTGCAGTCAGCCTACTGTGGGGCGAAGGCCGCGATCCGCGGGTTTACCGACGCCGTGCGCACCGAGCTGATGCATGAAAACAGCCGGGTGCAGATCGCCATGGTACAGATGCCGGGCCTCAACACGCCGCAGTTCGAGTGGGCGAGGAATAAATTTGCCTGGGCTATGCGACCGGTTCCTCCCGTGTTTCAGCCGGAAGTGGCTGCCAGCGCGATTTTCAAGGTAGCGCAAAAACCGGTGCGGGAGCTGTGGGTGGGCAGCAGCACGATCCAGTCGATTGTCGGGCAATTCCTTTTCCCCGGTTTTCTGGACCGGCTAATGGTCAAAAAAGCCTGGGAAGGGCAGATGACCGATACGCTGAATGCGGACGATCGCCAGGACTATCTGGATCGGCCGGTTAACGATCTGCATAAAATCCACGGGCACTTCACCAACGAAGCAAAAGAGCGCGCCACCAGCGTCACCTCCGGTATGCCGGGGAAAGTGCTGCTCGGATCCCTTGCCGTCACGGGCGCGATCGTGGCTCGTCTGCTGCTCTCCCGGAGACGCTAATCAGCGCAACGCGGTACGATCGGTCCAGAACCAGCGGTAGCCGTAGCCGCTGAGGTTAAGCTCAACGGTTTTACCGCAAATCAGCGCGTCGTCGTAGCGTTTGTCTGCCAGGCAGGCGGTCCATGTGGCGTGTCGGATCCCTCTGGCGGTAAAATTAACGGGCTTATCGCTGAAGTTAACGAAGGTCAGGATGCTGCGCGTATCGGTTTCGTAATAGAGCCCGAGCACCGCATCGCTGTCGATAGTGATGAGGCGAAACGGCGCGACGCCGATTTCAGGAAACTCGGAGCGCGTATTGGCGATGTCGATAATGCGGTGCAGAAGCGAGCTGCGGTGCAACAGGGAGTCCGCCACGTTGATTTTCTGGTAGCGGTACGGACCGTGGTCAATGATCGGGGCGATAAAGGTATCCGGGTCGGCATCTGAGAAGCCGCCGCCTTGCGATCCGGCCCACTGCATCGGAGTGCGGACGGCGTAACGCTCTTCCAGATCCAAATCATCTCCCATGCCAATCTCATCCCCGTAGCGCATGACCGGTACGCCCGGCAGCGAAAATAAGACCGCATGGCAAAAGGCCAGCCGCTTTCGATCGCCATTAAGCATCGGCGCCAGACGGCGGCGGATCCCACGCTGATACACGCTCATCTCTTCATCCGGGGCAAAGGCATCAACGACGGTCTGCTTCGCTTTTTTCCCTATCCCTTCCAGGTCCAGCTCATCATGATTGCGCAGCCAGTTGGCGAAACAGCAGGAGTCTGGCGGCACAATCATCTTCTTTACCGCGTTGCGCAGCGGTCGCGCGCTTTTCTCCGCAAGGCTGACGTAGAAGTACTTATTGAGCCAGAAATTCAGCACCAGATTCAGCCGATCGTTCTGCCCAAAATACGCTTTGTAGGCTTCGACCTCCACGTCGACTTCGCCGAGCAGGATCGCGTCCGGGTTACGCTGCTCGATTAGACGCCGCAGGTGTTCCAGGATCCACAGCCCGCGTTTTTCATCCCCACGTCCGGCCTGTTTTGTCAGGTGCGACGCCGCATCCAGACGAAAGCCCGACACCCCGAGCTTTAGCCAGAAGATGATGATGTTCTCAACCTCCTTCAGCACCGCAGGGGAAGCCAGATTAAGATCCGGCTCGTGGCGATAGAACATATGCCGGTAGTATTGCCCCGCCTCGTCGTCCCATGTCCAGACGCTCTTTTCCACGCCAGGGAACATTGGGGGCGTGTCGTCCTCATCCGTGTCGGACCAGAGGTAATAGTCCCGGTAGGGTGACTGCGGGTTGCGGCGGGCCTGCTGAAACCAGGGATGCGCATCCGAGGTATGCTGGATCAGCAGTTCAATAATGACCTTCATCCCCAGCTCCCGCGCCTGCTCAATGAAGGCGATAATATCGTTGAGCTTGCCGAAGCGGGGATCGACCTGCAAATGGTCGCTCACGTCATAGCCTTCATCGAGAAAAGGCGTGAGGTAAAACGGGGTGATCCAGATAACCGTCGCGCCCATCCGGCGAATGTAGCGCAGCTTCGCGGCGATCCCGGCGATGTCGCCGCAGCCATCGCCGTTAAGATCGTAAAACAGGGCGGTATCAATCTGGTAAATAATGGCGCGTGTATGCCAGCCTGCCATAGCAATCCTTAGTGATAACCTTCGGTATCAGACACTTTGCCCCGGAAGACGTAGTAGCTCCAGGCGGTGTAAACCAGGATCACCGGAACGATGAGCAGCGTGCCGATCAGCATAAACAGCTGGCTGGCAGGCGGCGCAGAGGCTTCCCACAGGGTAATGTGCGGCGGAATAATGTGTGGCCACAGGCTGATGCCCAGCCCGCTAAAGCCGAGAAAGATTAAGCCCAGCGTCAGCAGGAACGGGCGGGCGTGGCTGTCGGGATTGCGCGTCAGCCGCCAGATCCACAGGCTGAATACCGCCACCAGTACAGGGACCGGCAGGAACCAGAAGAAGTTGGGCAGAGTGAACCAGCGCTCGGCGACAAACTGCCAGCCGAGTGGCGTCCAGATGCTCACCACCGCAATGACGGCGATCAGCGCCAGCAGCACGTGTCGGGTCAGCTCGCGCATCCGGTTTTGCAGCGCCCCTTCGCTTTTCATGATTAGCCACGTGGTGGCCAGCAGGGTATAGGCGACAATTAAGCCCAGCCCGCAGAACAGGTTAAACGGCGTGAACCAGTCCAGCGAGGAACCGACAAAGCGTCGGCCTTCGACGTCAAAGCCGTTGATCATCGCGCCGACCACGATCCCCTGGCTGAAGGTCGCGAGCAGAGACCCGCCAGCAAAGGAGTAATCCCAGAACTTGCGGTGGGAAGGGGTTGCCTTGAAGCGAAACTCAAACGCGACGCCGCGGAAAATCAGCCCGATCAGCATGGCCGTCAGCGGGATGGTCAGAGCATCGATAATCACCGCGTAGGCCAGCGGGAACGCGCCGAACAGCCCCGCGCCGCCGAGAACCAGCCAGGTTTCATTTCCGTCCCAGACCGGGGCGACGCTGTTCACCATCACGTCGCGCTCTTTGGCATCTCCCACAAAGCTGAACAGCATGCCGATACCGAGATCGAAGCCGTCCATGATGATGTACATCAGCGTGGCGAAGACAATAATGGCAAACCAGATGACCGGGATATCGACGCCCATCAGATCTTCTCCTCTTCCGGAACGGACTCGGCGGCGGACAGCGGACGGGCAGGGGTGCCCGACGTGTTAGATGTCAGCGTGCCGACAGGCTGTGGCCCTTTCTTAATTAACCGGGCGAGATACACATAGCCCACGCCAAACACCGAACAGTAAACCACGATAAAGGCCAGCAGGCTGATGCTCATCTGCAACGTGCTGTGCAGAGACACCGCGTCTATCGTGCGCAGATAGCCGTAGACGACCCACGGCTGACGGCCTACCTCGGTGGTGACCCATCCGGCGAGCAGCGCGAGCAGTCCGGCTGGCCCCATGCAGAGGGCAAACCAGTGGAATGGCCGGGAGTGGTAAAGCCGACGGCGATAGCGCAGCCAGACGCTCAGCACGCCAAGCGTAATCATCAGCAGGCCCATGCCGACCATAATGCGGAAGGACCAGAAGACGATGAGCGAGTTCGGACGGTCCTCTTTCGGGAAATCTTTCAGCGCAGGCACCTGTTTATCCAGGCTGTGCGTCAGGATCAGGCTGCCGAGGGCCGGAATTTCAAGCCCGTATTTGGTGCGCTCTTCTTCCATATCCGGTACGCCAAACAGCAGCAGCGGGGTGGCCTCGCCCGGCGGATTTTCCCAGTGGCCTTCAATCGCGGCGATTTTGGCCGGCTGATGCTCAAGCGTATTCAGTCCGTGCATATCCCCGACCACGGCCTGAATGGGCGCGACCAGCAGCGCCATCCACATGGCCATGGAGAACATCTTGCGGATCGCGGGCGTATCGTTACCGCGCAGGAGGTGCCACGCCCCGGACGCGCCCACAAACAAGGCGCTGCACAGGAAGGCGGCAATGGACATATGGATCAGGCGGTAAGGGAAAGAGGGGTTAAAGATGATGGCCAGCCAGTCTTCGGGAATAACCTGTCCGTTCTGGATACTGAAGCCCTGCGGGGTGTGCATCCAGCTGTTGGAGGCGAGGATCCAGAAGGTGGACATCAGCGTGCCCAGCGCCACCATGCAGGTGGCAAAGAAGTGCAGGCCGGGGCCAACCTTGTTCCAGCCGAACAGCATCACGCCCAGGAAACCGGCTTCCAGGAAGAAGGCGGTTAAAACTTCATAGGTGAGAAGGGGGCCGGTTATGCTGCCCGCGAACTGGGAAAAGCCGCTCCAGTTAGTGCCAAACTGGTAAGCCATCACCAGCCCGGAAACCACGCCCATGCCAAAGTTCACGGCGAAAATCTTTAGCCAGAAATGGTATAGCGATCGCCAGACATCGTTTTTTGTGCGAAGCCACATGCCTTCGAGTACCACCAGATAGCTCGCAAGCCCGATGGTGATCGCAGGGAAGAGAATATGAAAAGAGACGGTAAAGGCGAACTGGATCCTGGCCAGATGAAACGCATCGAGCTCGAACATGCTCCGTACCTCTGGAACTGATAGCGCACATGGTATTGCCAGGCAGCCTCAGGCGGCCTGGCAAAACCGGTTACGGTTTTTTCTTACCCGCACCAAGCTCGGCGCCGGTAAGCGGATCGGCATCAGGATCGGATTTCGTGCGCGCGCACATCGCTTTGACCAGCGTGGCCTGCTCTGTTGTGAGCGTCACGCTTGCGCCACCGTCACCACCATCGACCGCTGGCTGAGGAGATTCCACGTAGTCGAAGTGCTTATCGCTGTTCCAGCTGCCGCGAACTTCTCCCCCCTCAGACATATTGTAGTACTTGTTGGTGTACTCTTCGATTGGCGGCAGTTTACCCGGTGGGAAATTATTACGGATCGACTGGAGTGCCTTCTCAAACGAAAGCTGGTGCGCTGCCTCACGCGTCATTAAAAACGCCAGCGCATCTTTAACACCCGGATCGTCCGTTACGTTAATCAACCGCTCGTAGATAATCTTGGCGCGCGCCTCTGCGGCTATGTTAGAGCGCAGGTCGGCTGTGGGTTCGCCAATGGTATCTACATAGGCTGCCGTCCAGGGCACACCCGCGGAGTTGGTCAGCGGCGTGCCGCCACCGTAGAGCAGGGAGGTGATATGACTGTCGTTGCCGTTCTCGGTCATGGACCGGTACAGCTCCGCTTCATTCTCAACGCCTTCCGCCAGCTCACCTTTCGCACCCTTATTCAGCATACCCACCAGGGTGCCGATAATTTCCAGGTGGCTTAACTCCTCGGTCGCGATATCCATCAGCATATCTTTACGACCGGGATCGTCGTCGCTTAGTCCCTGCGTAAAGTAACGACATGCCGCGGCAAGTTCGCCCTGTGGCCCGCCAAACTGCTCAAGCAGCAGGTTGGCCAGGCCCGGATTCGGTTCGGCTACGCGGACCGTGTATTGCAGCTGTTTTACGTGTCGAAACATAGGTTCTCCCTCTTCCGTTATTTTTTCGCTTCAACGCCGTCCGCGTCGGAACGCAGCAGGAACTGTTCCGTCGTCTGAGGGATATGTTGAATCAGCCAGTCCGCCATCTGGCGCTCTTCTTCCAGAATGGACTCAATGGCAGGAATGGAGGCGGTATCGCCCGCTTTCCTGGCCGCAGCCAGCAGGGAGGTGTAGCAGGCAATTTCAAACTGCTCAAAAACGTAGCCGCTGATAGAGCCTTTAACAATTTCATCGGAAGGGAACATGCCGCCAATGGACTGGCCGAGTGCCGCCATTTTGCTCATAGAGTCTTTGATGACCGAACGGGAAATATCGTTGCGGTCGAGAATTTCTTCCAGCACAGTAATTTGATGTTTAGTCTCATTAACGTGTTGTTCAATTCGTGCACGTAAGTCGGGATAATTATCAATACGGCTGGCCATTGATTCCAGCATTGATTCGGCTTGCTTTTCCATCGCATGGGCATCGCGTAGCCAATCATGGTAGTGTTCTACATGATTCATAATTAACTCCTGGTAGTTTATATTCTGGTTAATTTTTGGTGCTGATGCTCATCAAATTAGTATTTATCCTTTCTGGGCTTTTTGATTAATATTGCCGACAGCCAGATCGGTTAATTTGAGATCGGTTTCTTTTTCTTCTTCCAGCGTTTCGGCAAGAAGTTTAACGGCTTTTTTATAGCCTAATTGTTCTGCCAGGGTGGCCAGGGTGCCGTAGCTGGCAATTTCGTAGTGCTCAACTTTCTGCGCAGCGGCAATTAAGGCGGCATCACGAACTTCATTTTTCTCTGTGCTCTCAATCACTTCGTTGGCTTCTTCAATTAAGCCTTCCATCGCAACGCATTTCATGCGCTTGAGCTTGAGGCCAGATTCCTGCTCAATAATCTGATCGATACGTTCGATCTGTCCCTGCGTTTCTTCGAGGTGAGCCGTGAACGCGGCGCTCAGCTTCTCGCTGGATGCGGCGCGGGCTAATTTGCTTAGCGCGCGGGTCAGCTGCTTCTCAGCGCTGTAGGTGTCGGATAACAGGTGTATAAATACATCTTCAACACTTTTCATATTCATATATTCGCTCCAGTGAAATAAAGGGAAGGTACTGCGAGCCGACGGGCCCGCAGCATGCTCTCGGTATATTTATAAGAGCTTTAAATAAGATCAGGAGTTGTCAGATTTACGGCCTCCGCCGTGACTGTTCTGTCCCCCTTTCTTACCCGCTTCAGATGCGCGTTGCGGATCGTTTTTGAAATTACCGCCGCTGTGCTGGCCGCCTTTACGCCCAGCTTCTGATGCTTTCTCACGGTCTTCAGCGAAATTACCGGAACCACCACGATGTTGCTCTGCCATATATCAACCCTCATGTTGCGTTTATGTCAGGAGATACGATAAGTAATTCGTATCAGTTGTCGTTCAGGAATTAACATTAGTCGTTATGTGAGAAGAGTCAAATTTCCTGTCTGGGTTGTTTTGCGCTATTTCCAGAGGGGCGGTGGAAATACCGCTTCGTTATGGCTTTTGAAAATAGGAAGTAAATCCATTGCTTAGAGGGAAATAACTTGTGTCGTTAGGATTCCGCTTAGCTAATAATCTTAATGTGAACGCGGCGAGAATTATTACAAGAATTGACGTAGCGCAAAAATATATCTTTCTGACCAGCGTCTTTTTATTCGGAATAGTCTTAAGTGAGGAGCGAAATAACGAGCCGAAAACAACGTGTCCGATCGTCTTTTTTGACGTGGTCAGCCGGAACGGGTGAGGGTATGCTGCATTTGTCACCACAATAATTACAGAGGCAATGTCATGGATCAGGAGCTACTGGATGCGGGATACCGGGCCTACACCGGTGAGAAAATCGATGTCTACTTCAACACCGGGATCTGCATACACTCGGGCAACTGCGTGCGCGGCAGCGCGGCGCTGTTCGACCTGAAGCGTAAACCGTGGATCGCACCGGATGAAGTGGATGCAGAAACTGTCGTACGCGTAATTGATACCTGCCCGAGCGGTGCGCTGAAGTACCGCCAAAAATAAGCGAGGAACCATGGATATTCTTGAAGGCCATAACAAGTTTTACGTCAACGACGCCGAAGGCAATCAGGTGGCGGAGATCGTCTTTGTCCCGACCGGCGAGCATTTGAGTATTATAGAGCACACCGATGTGGATCCGAGCCTGAAAGGGCAGGGTGTGGGTAAGCAGCTGGTGGCAAAAGTGGTGGAGAAGATGCGCGGTGAGAGCCGTAAAATTATCCCGCTGTGTCCGTTTGCGAAGCATGAGTTTGATAACACGCGGGAGTATGACGATATTCGGGCGTGATTTTCTGGCTAAGATGCTCTTTGGTATAGCAGTAGAATTGTTCCGTTCACTATAGCATCTTTGCTATCTGAAACGCCCGCTGCGGTGAACGTGTTAAGGGGGCTACCGCCGCCCCCTTAACAATCCCGGCTCCCGGCAGGAAAATCGCCGCTTCGCGGTGCCCTCATCTTATTCCTTACGGCTTATCGGGGACGGGCGGAGGTAACGTCCATGTAAAGCCGCCCTCGACGCGCATCCATGCGCGTCGCCCCTGCCTCCAGGAAACGATTCGGCGATTTTCAGCCGGACTAATGCCTCCTCCAGCTTCTTCACTGCCTGAATGGGGCAGGGGTGTTGAGTCCCCGCTAAAATCGGCGAGCCGGAGACTGGATGACAAGGGCTGGACGCCATGGATGGCGACAAGAGGCGAATCGAGACAGGATGTCGAGTTGAGCCGACCGCAGGCAGACTGTCGGGAGGTGAGCGCAGTGCGAAGCACCGATTTTCCGCGGGGCCGCGGGGATTGATAAGGGGGCCGCGGTGGCCCCCTTATCCCGTTCACAGGTTGAGGGGTTAAAATTAACAACTAACCGTAATGTGAACGGAAAAACTACGCACTCAACCGACAAACATCACCGACACGCACAGCACGCCAACAATCAGCGTCAGCAGGTTGCCGATGGAGCGGTACGGTTTTAGCGACGGGATCAGGTACGTCGACAGCGTCGGCATGATGAACAGGATCATGGCGATAAGCGGACCGCTGATGGCGTAAATCATCGAGATCGCGTTCGGATTGATGCAGCAGACCGCAAAGGTAATCAACGACACGCCAAGAATGGAAACGGCGCGGTTAAAGGCGCGGCTTTTCTTCACCCCCACCTGATTCAGCGACGACCTCACAATCTCCGTTGCCCCTTCAATCACGCCAAAATAGGTGCCGAGGAACGATTTCGACATCGCAATAATCGCCACGATAATGCCGGAAATGCCCAGCCATGCCGGGGAAGAAGGCATCATCGACAGCGCGGACAGGATTGTCACCCCTTCCTCTTTTGCCGCCACGATATAGGACGGTGGAATCGAAAGCAGGCAGCTGAAGACAAAGAACAGCACGCTAAGGCAGATGATCAGGTACGCCACTTTCATGATTTTTTTGCATTTACCCATGGCCTCTTCACCGTATTTCTCGCGACGGTCTACGGCAAACGTCGAGATAATCGGGGTATGGCTAAAGGCGAAAACCATCACCGGTATGGAAATCCACACCTGATGCAGCGTGTGCCGATCGACGGCCATCTGGCTGGTCAGCAGCGACGGCTGCCAGCTGCCCGTCAGGTACAGCGAGACAAACAGGAAATAGGCAATCAGCGGGAAGACCAGGAATCCCATCACCTTAATGGTAATGTGCCGCCCCATCAGGAAGATGAGGTTCAGGATCAGCACCACGCCAAAGCTCACCAGCATCCGCACGCCGGTATCCACCGTCATCCGTTTCGCCAGCTGCTCAGTGAGCGAGTTGGTTATCGCCACCGCGTAAATCAGCACCACCACAAAGAAGGCCACAAAATAGAGCGTGGTGATCAGGTTGCCGATCTTTTTACCGTAGTAGTGGGTCACGGCACCGGTGATCCCTTCGCTGCCTTTCGTTTTCGATGACAGGATGAACTGCGCCAGCGCCTTGTGCGGCCAGTAGGTTAAGGGATACGCCACAAGGGCGGTGATCAGCAGGACAATCGCGCCAGCAGAGCCGAGCTGAATGGGCAAGAACAGGGTTCCTGCGCCCACGGCAGTGCCGTAGAGGGCGAAACTCCAGAGAGTCTCTTCTTTTGACCAAATTTTCGACATTAGAGCAACGTATCAACTATAAAACGAACAAAAAGGAGTGCAATTTACCATAATTATGCGTTGAGGTCGCCGTTGCTTCGCAGGTGAAGGGCCGGAGATCGCCTCCGGCCCGAGGATCATTCGCTTGCCAGCGCGCGTCGCTGCTGGCGGCGCTTGATGATTTTCTCCCGCAAAGTGTCGTACGCCCAGTTGTAGAGCATGGTGTACGGCAGGAAGAACAGGAAGAAACCAATTTCCAGCGTGAATGCCTGAAGCAGCGTCACTCCGAGCACGGCGGCAACGATGGTCACACCAATCACGATAAAGCCGCATTCAAAACCCAGCGCATGCAGGGCGCGCACTTTCGCCGTGCGCTTCACCCGCTGTACGGGCCAGAAACGGTCGAAGCCAAAGTTGTAGATAATGTTCCAGAGCATTGCCGTGGTCGCCAGAATAATGGTGAGCCCACCCATTTCCAGCACCGAGCGCTGCATGAGCCACGCGGCCGTCGGGGCGAGGATCGCCGTAGCAATGCCTTCAAAACAGACGGCGTGGAAGATCCGCTCCGGCAATTTACGTTGGAGTGCATCCTGATGTTGCATAGTTACCTCATGAATTCGCCAGCAGGGGCGTGAATGACGCCTATTCTTATCGCTTAAGGTGATATATAAAAGATGGTATCCATCGATAAAGCAGATACATCATGCGCTATTCTCCTGAAGCTTTGACCGCGTTTGTTGAAACCGTCGCCGCTGGTTCGTTTTCCGCTGCGGCCCGACGGCTGCGCAAAAGCCAGTCCACCATCAGCACCTCCATCGCCAACCTTGAAGCTGACCTGGGGTTTGAGCTGTTCGACCGTTCGGCGCGTCACCCGGTGTTAACCGCCCAGGGTGAACAGGTGCTGGGCTATGTCCAGTCGATCCTCGCCGCCAGCGCGCGCCTCGACGAGCTGGCCGTATCCTTAACGGCGCAAACGGAGGCACGTTTTACCTTTGTTCTCTCCGATACGCTCAACCCGGCCGTGCTGGAAGAGATGATGAGCCAGTTCGACCGACGTTTTCCGCACACGGAATTCGAGTGTCTGATTGGGGAAGAGGAAGACGTGATTGACCTGCTGCAAAAGGAGAGGGCGCAAATTGGCCTGACGGAAGCGCGCGACAGCTACCCGACCGATATTGGCGCGACCCGTCTGCCCGTGCAAACGCGGATGGCTATCTACGTCTCTGCCGGACATCCTCTGGCTGCGCAGCATGAGACGCAGGCGGACGAGCTGCACGGCTGGCGCGAGCTGCGGCTGAGTACCTATCTCGAACGGGAAGCCACCCTTGCGCGTGGGCCGGTCTGGTCCGCGCCGAATTACTTGTTACTGCTGAGCATGGCGGTACAGGGCTTTGGCTGGTGCGCGTTGCCCTGCGCGTTGGTGGATGAATTTGCCGCATCGAAATCGCTGGTTCAGCTGAACGTGCCGGGCTGGCCGAGGTCGATTGCTATCGATCTGTTATGGAACAAACGAACACCGCCCGGCGTCGCTGGAAGCTGGCTGCGCCAGTACTTGCAGGACGCACGCTAATCCTGTGACTAAACTCACTAATTTTAAACATTTGCGTCAATTGTTGATAACAATCCTCTACTATCGTCATGTCATTTTGCACAGAGGTCGTGATGAAAGATGTCGTTATAGTGGGTGCGTTACGTACGGCTATCGGCTGTTTTCAGGGAGCGCTTGCGCGTCACTCTGCGGTTGATCTTGGCAGCGTGGTGGTAAAAGCGCTGGTGGAACGCAGCGGGATTGCCGCACATGAAATTGATGAGGTGATCCTGGGCCAGGTGCTGACCGCAGGCGCGGGACAAAACCCTGCGCGTCAGGCGGCGCTGAAGGGCGGCCTGCCTAACACCGTTTCGGCGATCACCATCAACGACGTCTGTGGATCAGGTCTGAAGGCGCTCCATCTTGCGACGCAGGCCATCCAGTGCGGTGAAGCGGACGTGGTCATTGCCGGCGGGCAGGAGAACATGAGCCGCGCTCCGCACGTGCTGACCGACAGCCGGACCGGCGCGCAGCTCGGAAACAGCCAGCTGCTCGACAGTCTGGTTCACGACGGGCTGTGGGACGCCTTTAACGATTACCACATGGGCGTGACGGCGGAGAACCTGGCGCGGGAATACGGGATCAGCCGCGAGCTTCAGGACGCGTATGCCCTCAGCTCGCAGCAAAAAGCGCGCGCGGCGATCGATTCCGGGCGCTTTCGCGATGAAATTGTCCCGGTCAGCACCCTGCGCCAGAACGGCGAAGCGCTTATCGTTGATACCGACGAGCAGCCGCGCACCGATGCCAGCGCGGAAGGGCTGGCAAAACTCGATCCCGCCTTCGAAACGCTGGGTTCTGTGACGGCAGGCAACGCCTCTTCCATCAACGACGGTGCGGCGGCGGTGATGATGATGAGTGAAAGCAAAGCCCAGGAGCTGGATCTGCCGGTGCTGGCGCGCATCAAGGCGTTTGCCAGCGTGGGCGTTGATCCGGCGTTAATGGGGATTGCGCCGGTCTATGCCACGCGCCGCTGTCTGGAGCGGGCGGGCTGGCAGCTGAGCGACGTGGATCTGATTGAAGTCAACGAAGCCTTTGCTGCACAGGCAATCTCGGTCGGGAAAATGCTGGAATGGGATCCGCTGCGGGTCAACGTTAACGGCGGGGCGATCGCGCTGGGTCATCCCATTGGCGCTTCTGGCTGCCGTATTCTGGTGTCTTTAGTCCACGAAATGAAAAAGCGTAACGCCCGAAAAGGAATTGCAACCCTCTGCATTGGCGGAGGGCAAGGGGTGGCGCTGGCTATCGAACGGTAATTTCCCTCTCTGCACACAACAAGCCTCCCTACGGGAGGTTTTTTTATCCCGCTGAATCCTTTTTTAATGCTTTTGCGTTCTTTCTGAAGCCCGCAATATTCATTGCGCGGTTAATTATTCGCATTGCGAAGTGCTTAGTGTGATCTCACTCCTGGAATTTACGGGTAATACGCCTTTTTTGTTGATGGGGTTCACGTCGATCTTTGCCAAAAAAAATGAAACAAATAATTTCGATCTTTGTCACTAAAATAACGGTGCATAAAAAATAAACTCAAGTTTCATAAAAACGAAACGATATTTTAATTGAGGGTTTATTCATGTTTAAAAAATCTCTGGTCCTTGCCTCTCTTATTTCCAGCACGTTTGCGGCCCACGCTGTGACCGTCGATCTGCGTCACGAATATATCGACAGCGGCTCGAATGCCGACCGTGTTGCCGTCTCGCACCGCTTTGATAATGGCTTCGGTTTTTCCGTTGAAGCGAAGTGGAAATCCGGCGGTGACAAGGCGGATCAGCCTTTTGCCGACGTGGTGGGGAACGGTCATGAAGATCAGATTAGCTGGCGCTGGAAAGCGACGGACAATATCGCCCTGACCCCTGCGTTTACGATTGAAAGTACAGACAGCCGCACCATTTATAAACCGAATCTGCATGTGCAATATAGCTTCGATAATGGCTTCTACGTCGCCGCGCGTTACCGTTACGAATATACCCGCTACCCGTCAAGCTCAAATAAGGACGATGATAAAGTTAACCGTGGTGATGCGTGGGTCGGTTGGGTATTAGATGACTGGCGTACCGAGCTGAATTATGTTTACGCGAAAAGCACTGAAGGGATGGCCCGAAATAACAATAAAGATTATTCCAACGAATATAACGCCAAGCTGGCCTATAAATGGGATAAAAACTGGGCACCGTATGTTGAGGTGGGTAACGTGGGGGTTAAAGAGACCGACGAACGACAGACCCGCTTCCGTGCAGGCGTGGCGTATTCCTTCTGATAATCCACCCTCTTCGCTAAAAACCGCCGGGTGGCGCTTACGCTTACCCGGCCTACAACTCTGATAATCCACCTTCTTCGCAAAAAAAAGCCCTCCGAATCGGAGGGCAAGGCCAGTTACAGAAACACTTACTCAAGTCAGGCATGCAACATTTCAGGTTGCTCGGGGAGTTTCGCGATATAGAGGGCCGGTTTGCCGTCTTTATCGGAACTGTACAGCACCGCTTTTTCGTCCGGCGTAAAGGACGGATGCGGGTGGGTTACCTGGCGGCTGTTCGCCACCGTAGCCCAGGAGGTGTCGTGACGGGCGATGCGGAAAAACGCTTTCTTCGCCACGTCAAAGGCATACAGATAAGGATCGTTATCAATGGTGTAGCCGCCGGTGTCTTTCACATCGACAGGCGTGCCGGAACCGTCGCCGACGAGCAGGGTGCCGTCAAAATTGCTCATCAGGTGCGAGCAGGCGGGCATATTCATTACCGCTTCATTAATGCCGGTGTCCGGGTTGAAGCGGGAGATGGTGCGGCCCTGCTGGCCCTTCAGATAAGAGACGTAGATCAGCGCGGAGCCGTCCGGCACCCAAAATTCATGCGTACAGCTTTCACCTTCCGCGTGCGTCTTCACTTTCCGCACGTTGCTGCCGTCTTCGTTGACCAGCCACATGCGGGCGTCAACCAGGTCGTGCGGCCCTTCATGACAGAAGGCCACGGTATTGTCATCGAACGGACGATAAATGGGATGCCCCAGCCAGATCTTCTCGTCATGAATGGTGGTGCTTTCACCCGTTTTCAGATCAACGCGCAGCAGGCGGCAGTGCGGCCCTTTGTGGAAAAAATCGTGAAAAATTTTCCAGTCGTTGAGCGGGGTCCAGTCTCGTTTTGCAATTTCAATGCCCACCAGCCTGGTGCAGTCGCTGTTCGCAACCCAGGTACCGTAGCCGACCCACTCTTCCGGGACGCGGTACACTTCACGCTCCGCCAGCGTCTGTAAATCCACCTCCAGCAGGGTGCGATCGTTCTTCACATAGTAGAAGGATTTATCGTCCGGGGAGAGGAAGCCGCCAAAGGTGTTATCCCCCGCACCTTCAGTTAACTGCACCGCTTCGGCGTTTTTCAGGTCCAGCAGGTAATAGTTCCAGTGACCGTCGAACTCCCCGGCGAATAGCAGATGGCTGCCATCGTTAAAGAAGCACTTCTGGTAAAAGTAGTTGCGATGACAGGTTACTTCCGGTGGGGTCAGGCGGGTGACTTCCACGCCTGTATCCGGATCGCGGCTGACCTCGTAGTTCAGCTTGACCCGCATACCTTTAGCCATAATGCACTCCTTTGAACGCGAATTGTGGGTTGAAAACTGGGTGTTAAATTATCAAAACAATGTTTCATTGTGTGTGACTGACAGCGCAATTTATCAGTTTCATGGATAAGAAGACCGTCCTGATAGATTTATCGTGATCGAAACACCATTTCCGGCATAAACATGCAGAAAAAATGAAACGATGTTTTAAATGCAATTGAAAACCACTGTGGCAGGGGATAATATGTGCTCATCACGAAAACGGAACGTTGTTTCGTTAATTATCTTTGCCTTCGGGCACGATCCATTCTGGAGGTTGATGTGGAAGTCAGACAAAGCATCCACAGCGCGCACGCAAAAACGCTGGATACCCAGGGGCTGCGCGGTGAGTTTTTAGTTGAGCAGGTGTTCGAAGCCGATAAGTACACCATGGTCTACAGCCATATTGACCGCATTATTGTGGGCGGGATTATGCCGGTGGCGAACACCGTCTCCGTGGGCGGTGAAGTGGGCAAACAGCTGGGCGTGAGCTACTTCCTTGAACGCCGCGAGCTGGGCGTGATTAACATCGGCGGGGCGGGCACCATTACCGTCGATGGCCAGTGCTACGAGATCGGCCACCGCGACGCGCTGTACGTCGGTAAAGGCGCAAAAGAAGTGGTCTTTGCCAGCGTCGACGCCAGCAAACCGGCGAAGTTCTACTACAACTGCGCCCCGGCACACACCCACTACCCAACCAAAAAAGTGACGCCTGCGGACGTTTCCCCGGTGACCCTTGGCGATAACCTCACCAGCAACCGTCGCACCATCAACAAATACTTCGTTCCGGACGTGCTGGAAACCTGCCAGTTGAGCATGGGGCTGACCGAGCTTGCGCCGGGCAACCTCTGGAACACCATGCCGTGCCATACCCACGAGCGCCGCATGGAAGTCTACTTCTATTTCAACATGGATGAAGATGCCTGCGTGTTCCACATGATGGGACAGCCGCAGGAGACGCGCCATATCGTTATGCATAACGAGCAGGCGGTCATTTCGCCGAGCTGGTCTATCCACTCTGGCGTGGGGACGAAAGCCTATACCTTCATCTGGGGTATGGTCGGTGAAAACCAGGTCTTCGATGATATGGACCACGTCGCTGTTAAGGATCTGCGCTAGCCGCAGGCAGTTAAGCATAAATCTGCCTGTTGGTGACAGGCGCTGAACGATTAAGGAACAAACATGATTCTGGATGCATTTTCTCTGCAAGGTAAAGTGGCTGTCGTCTCCGGTTGTGATACCGGGCTGGGGCAGGGTATGGCGTTAGGCCTGGCGGAAGCGGGCTGTGATATCGTCGGGATTAACATCGTTGAGCCAACGGAAACCATCGAGCGCGTCACCGCGCTGGGCCGTCGTTTCCTGAGCCTGACCGCTGACCTGCGCAAAATCGACGGGATCCCTGAGCTGCTGGATCGCGCGGTGGCGGAGTTTGGTCATATCGATATTCTGGTTAACAACGCGGGCCTGATCCGTCGTGAAGACGCGATTAACTTCAGCGAAACGGACTGGGACGACGTCATGAACCTGAACATCAAGAGCGTATTCTTTATGTCCCAGGCGGCAGCGAAGCACTTCATCGCGCAGGGTAAAGGCGGCAAAATCATCAATATCGCGTCGATGCTCTCCTTCCAGGGCGGCATACGCGTGCCGTCTTACACCGCATCGAAGAGCGCGGTGATGGGCGTGACCCGTCTGCTGGCAAACGAGTGGGCGCAGCACAACATCAACGTCAACGCGATTGCGCCGGGCTACATGGCCACCAACAATACCCAGCAGCTGCGTGCGGATGAAGAGCGCAGCGCGGCAATCCTGGAGCGTATTCCTGCGGGTCGCTGGGGTCTGCCGAGCGATCTGATGGGGCCGGTTGTGTTCCTGGCGTCCCCGGCATCGGATTACATTAACGGCTACACCGTTGCCGTCGACGGCGGCTGGCTGGCACGTTAATTCATCCTGAATAAAGAACCTCTGCCCTCGGGCGGAGGTTTTTTTACGCCAAAATTGCCTTTATCCATATCCTTAAAGATGAAAAATCCATACTGAAAAGGAATGGATGACGGGCATCACACATTTATTGGTTAGATATTAACTAATTAATAAAAAATAAGGATAAATCGCCCTGATTTGAAATTGTAATGTCCATCACAGATCGATATGTCGTAGCGAAAAAATCCATATCTTCACCAGTTCCGACCTGACACTTTCTTCCGGTATCTCGTAATTTCACTTAACGAATTTCGCTGTTGAGGCAGGAAACTATGACATCTATAAATGACTCTACCCTTATGCCCGCTGCGTTGCGCGATACCCGACGCATGAACCAGTTTGTTTCTGTTGCGGCAGCCGTCGCCGGTTTATTGTTTGGCCTGGATATCGGCGTTATCGCCGGCGCGCTGCCCTTTATTACCGATCACTTTACGTTAAGTAATCGCCTGCAAGAGTGGGTGGTGAGCAGCATGATGCTGGGCGCGGCCATCGGCGCGCTCTTTAACGGCTGGCTGTCATTCCGTCTCGGGCGCAAATACAGCCTGATGGTTGGGGCGATCCTGTTCGTTGCCGGCTCCATTGGTTCGGCGTTCGCCACCAACGTTGAAGTGCTGCTGCTGTCCCGCGTGCTGCTGGGCGTCGCGGTGGGTATCGCCTCCTACACCGCGCCGCTTTATCTCTCGGAAATGGCGAGCGAAAACGTGCGCGGGAAGATGATCAGCATGTACCAGCTGATGGTAACGCTCGGTATCGTGCTGGCGTTTCTGTCGGATACGTACTTCAGCTACAGCGGTAACTGGCGGGCAATGCTTGGCGTGCTGGCGCTGCCCGCGTTGCTGCTGATTGTGTTAGTCATTTTCCTGCCGAACAGCCCGCGCTGGCTGGCGCAAAAAGGACGCCACGTGGAGGCGGAAGAGGTGCTGCGCATGCTGCGCGACACGTCTGAAAAAGCCCGTGAAGAGCTAAACGAAATCCGCGAAAGCCTGAAGCTGAAGCAGGGCGGCTGGTCCCTCTTTAAGGCTAACCGCAACGTGCGCCGCGCGGTATTCCTCGGCATGCTGTTGCAGGCGATGCAGCAGTTTACGGGGATGAACATCATCATGTATTACGCCCCGCGCATCTTCAAAATGGCCGGTTTTACCACGACCGAACAGCAGATGATCGCCACGCTGGTGGTAGGGCTGACCTTTATGTTCGCGACCTTTATCGCGGTGTTCACCGTTGATAAAGCCGGACGCAAACCGGCGCTGAAAATTGGCTTTAGCGTGATGGCGCTCGGCACGCTGATCCTCGGCTACTGCCTGATGCAGTTTGATAACGGCACGGCATCAAGCGGCCTCTCCTGGCTCTCCGTGGGCATGACTATGATGTGCATCGCGGGTTACGCAATGAGCGCCGCGCCGGTGGTGTGGATCTTGTGCTCGGAAATTCAGCCGCTGAAATGCCGCGACTTTGGGATCACCTGTTCCACCACCACTAACTGGGTGTCGAACATGATCATTGGCGCGACTTTCCTGACGCTGCTGGATGCAATTGGCGCGGCAGGTACCTTCTGGCTTTATACGGTACTGAACGTGGCGTTTATCGGTGTGACCTTCTGGCTGATCCCGGAAACCAAAGGCGTGACCCTGGAACATATTGAACGCAAGCTGATGAAAGGGGAGAAACTACGTAATATCGGCGTGTAATGTAAATTGCCGGGTGGCGCTTCGCTTACCCGGCTTTGTGTTTACCGCATCGCACGTCTCAAAATACGCTCCGCCTGACGCTGGAAGTCGGCGGCCGTCTCTTCCACGGTTTTCTGGCCGTAGTCGATATACTGCAAAGAGGTACCGAACTGCGCCACAATCTGCGGATCGTCAAAGTATGGCGAGACGGTCAGTTTCGCCGGCAGCGACTGCGCCAGACGCAGGCCCGCCACGGAAGGATCGTCCTCTTTTATGGTGCCGTCTTCGGTCAGATACTGTACCGCTACTTTGCTCAGCGGCACGCCGCGCTCCAGACCCAGCGTATCGACCCCCTCCTTGCTGTTGAGCAGGAAGTTAATCAGCTTCGCCGCTGCTTCCGGGTTTTTGGTCGATTTACCGATCGACAGCATCTGGGCTGGCTTGAAGAACAGGCCCGCGTCGGTGGCGCCCGGCAGCATCGGATAGCTGCCCAGCTCCAGTTTTGCCGGCGGCTTCAGGTTGTCGGAATATTTGTTAATAGTGGAGTTCCACATGTAGGTGCCGCCCCATTCACCCTGGATCCACGGCTTCATCTCATACATGTTGCTCTTACCGAACGAGGCATAGTATTTGGTGTCCGGCATGACGTGGCTGTCGATCAGCTTTTTGTAGGTCTGGAAGAACTCCACCCACTGTTCTTTCGTGTAGCTGAACTTTTTGGTTTTCTCATCCACCGCAGGAACGTTGTACTTCTGGATCATGTATGAGTTCAGCAGCGCCAGCGTATCCTGGTGCTCCAGGATGACCGGATAATATTGCTTGCCGAGCTTGCTCTCGAAGGTTTTACCGGCCGCCATCAGCTCATCCCAGGTTTTCGGGTAGGCAATACCCGCTTTTTTCCAGGTCTCGTCATTGAAGTAGAACACGCGCGCCGTCACCGAAATCGGAATGCCGTTCAGCTTGCCGTCCACGGTGGTGGTTTGCAGCTCTTTAGGATCGAACTGGGTTAAGTCGATCACGTCCTTCATCTTGTTCAGATCGTAGAAGCCGTCACCGGTTTTGGAGAAGATCGGCAGCCAGTTCCAGTTCGTCTGCATTACGTCCGGCTCGGTGCCGCCCGCAATCTGGGTGGTCAGACGGGAGAGGTGACCGTCCCAGCCGGTGTATTCCGCCTTCACGTTGATGTCCGGGTTCTGTTTATGGAACTCTTCCAGCGCTTTCAGGGTAACCTGGTGACGGCCATTGCCGCCCCACCAGGACATCCGTAAATCCACATTCTGCGCCATCGATGGCAAAGCGGTCAGGCCCAGGGTCGCGGAGATTGCTGCGCTTAAAAGCACTTTTTTCATTTTTATCACTCCATCAGAGAGAGAGGTTCTGTTCAGTTTTTGCGTCAAAAATATGACATTTGTTCATATCAAACGTGAAATACACCTTACGATGAAGCCCCTTATCAATCATTGGCTTGGCTTCATCGGACGGGATCCTGGCGGTCAGTTCGTAGTCCGCGACTTTCAGGTACACAAAGAATTCGTGGCCCATATTCTCAACGCGCACCATCTCCCCGCTACAGCCGCCGTTCGGGAATGGCACATCTGAAAGCGAGACAAACTCCGGGCGCACGCCGTAAAAAATCTCCTGACCTGCATAAGCGGCGACTTTCTCCTGCTTCTCCGCGTTCAGCGGCATGGTTTCATTGCCGATGGCGATGTGCAGCTGGCCCGCTTTTTCGATCAGCACGCTCCTGCGAATATTCATCTCCGGCGCGCCGATAAAGCCCGCCACGAACATGTTCTTCGGCTTGTGGTAGAGGTTGTCCGGCGTATCCACCTGCATGATGTGACCGAGCTTCATCACGCAGATGCGGTCGCCCATGGTCATCGCTTCGGTCTGGTCGTGGGTCACATAAACGGTGGTGGCCGGTTTTCCGGACTTCTTCAGCTGCTTGTGCAGGTCGGAAATACGAATGCGCATTGAGGCGCGCAGCTTGGCATCGAGGTTTGAAAGCGGCTCATCGAACAGGAACACGTCCGGCTTTTTCACAATCGCACGGCCTACCGCTACGCGCTGCGCCTGGCCGCCGGAAAGCTGGCGCGGCAGACGGTCGAGCAGCTCTTCCAGCTCAAGAATTTTGGCGGCTTCATTCACCTGAGACTCAATCTGATCTTTCGGTAGCTTGCTCAGCTTGAGGCCAAAGGCCAGATTCTCGCGCACCGTCATGTGCGGATAGAGGGCGTAGTTTTGGAACACCATTGCAATACCGCGCTCCTTCGGCGCGAGGTTGTTCACGATCCGGTCGCCGATGCGTACCTCGCCGCCGCTGATGGTTTCCAGCCCCGCCAGCATGCGCAGGGTAGTGGATTTGGCGCAGCCGGATGGCCCGACGATCACCATGAATTCCCCTTCGGCGATTTTCAGATCGATAGCGTGTACCGCTTTAAAACCGTTGGAGTAGACCTTTTCCAGCTTGTTAAAAATGACTTCAGCCATGGTATTTCCCTCTTAACCTTTAATTCCGCTGCTGGTGACGCCCTGTACGAAGTAGCGCTGTGCCAGGAAGAAGACAATGATGGATGGCAGAATGGAGATGCTCGCCATTGCCAGAATTTCGTTCCACGGCGCGCCTTCGGTGACGTCGATGGACATTTTCAGCGCCAGTGCGATGGGGTATTTATCCACGCTGTAGACGTAAATCAGCGGCCCGATAAAGTCGTTCATGGACCACATAAACTGGAACAGGGCGACGGAGATAATGGCCGGCTTCAGAATCGGCACCACCACGTACCACAGCACCTGAATGGAGTTACAGCCGTCGATTTGCGCCGCCTCTTCCATGTCACGCGGGACGCCGCGCAGGAACTGGATCAGCATGAAAACAAAGAACCCCTGCGTGGCGAAGGCCAGCGGCAGGTACAGCGGCATGTAGCTGTTCAGCATGCCCATCTCACGGAACATCAGGTACTGCGGGATCAGCAGCACGGTGCTGGGCAGCAGCATGGTGGTGATGAGCGTGGCGAACCAGAACTTCTTCCACGGGATTTCGAAGCGGGCAAAGCCGTACGCCACGATGGTAGAGGAGATAATGGTCAGGATCACTTTCGGAATGACGTACTTAAAGGTGTTCAGCATGTAATGGCCGAAAGTGTACTCGGTGCCGGTTTTCCAGCCGTTGACGAAGCCATCCCAGGTGGCGTGGGCGGGCCACAGACTCAGGGTGGTGAAGATCTCGTGGTTCGGTTTGAACGACGCCGAAAACATCCATACCAGCGGATAAAGCATCAGCAGGCCGACAAACAGCAGGATCGCGTAGCGAACGGTGGCGTTGATTTTCTCTCTGCGCAGCGTGCGGGCCACTTCGCGCTCCGCAACGCTTCTTGCCGTGGAAAGTTGTTGAATATCAGCCATTTTTGCCCCCTTTATCGGCGGAGTAGAACACCCAGTATTTCGACGACTTAAAGGCGATGCCGGCGAAGACGGCCACCACCAGGAATAGCACCCACGCCAGCGCCGCCCCGTAGCCCATATCGAAGTACTTGAACGCGGTGTCGTAGATGTAGAGCGAGAACAGGTAGGTGGAGTAGGTCGGCCCGCCGCCGGTGATCACGTACGGCCCGGTAAATTCCTGGAACGCCTGCGTGGTCTGCATGATGAAGTTGAAGAAGATCACCGGCGTAATCAGCGGCACGGTCACTTTCATGAACATTTGCCATTTAGACGCGCCGTCGATCATCGCCGCTTCATACTGGGACTGCGGTACGTTTTGCAGCGCGGCCAGGAAGATGACCATCGCGGAACCGAACTGCCAGACGCGCAGCAGGGTAACGGACATCAGCGCCAGCGACGGTTCTCCCAGCCAGTTCACCGGGTCAAAACCCAATACGCCGATAAAGCTGTTCAGCAGGCCATCGATCGCAAATAAAGCGCGCCACAAGACGGCAATAGCAACGGAACTGCCGAGGATCGACGGAATATAGTAGGCCGTCCGGAAAAATCCGATGCCGCGTAATTTAAAGTTCAGGACAAAGGCAATCCCTAATGCAAAGGCGAGCTTCAACGGGATGGTCAGAAATACGTAGGCAAAGGTCACGCCCATGGATTTCCAGAAGAGCGTGTCTTCGGTAAACATATAGCGATAGTTTTCGATGCCGTTAAACACCGGCGGGCTCATCAAATCGTAATCCGTAAAGCTGAGGAAAAACGACGAGACGAAGGGGAATGCCGTAAAGAGTATCAACCCGATGATGTAGGGTGATATCCATGCGAGCCCCAGCAGCTTGTTTTCATTCATACATACCTACCTGGCAATCAATGGTTTAATACGGAATCAGCTTTGTTACATTTTCCCAGGCCCGCACTGCGCGGCATGAGAGATGAAATTCAGGGTGCAATGTCGGGTGGTGGCAAAACAGTAGATTGTTTTTTAACGTTTTTTCTTTTTCGTTATTGCTGGGAACGCTTTGGGTTTTAAAAGAGCTGAACCGGCGTTCTTGGATACTAAAACATCGTTTTATTTTATATTATTGCGATTTATTTCTGCGTCATGCGCTTAATGGTGGAAATGTGATCGGCGTCGAAACGCTGTTTCAATATAGTGAGGGAGGTGGCATTTTTGACTTTTCACGGACGATCGCCGCGGGCACTGACGAGGGGATAAGACGCAAAATCGGGAGCGGGAATAACAATAGTCACGCAGCGTGGCTAACTACCAGATCTGATAGCAGGTCTACAGATGTATCAATTCGGCATTCAGATAATTCTTACATTCTTGTATGATTTGTTACACCGGAACCAGTCAGGCAGAATTTCACTGCATCCCTAAAAGAAGAACAGTTATGTCAGCGATGGATTTCAAACAACATACGGATCTCAACTTTCCTCAATATGCTCCCCCGGCGGTCAGCGCTAAAGAAATAGATCTTCTGGGTCTGCTGGACGTCCTGCTGGCAGCAAAAAAACGCATCGTCACCATTGTGTTCGCATTTGCACTGGTCGGCCTGGCAATCGCCTTCCTGATACCGCAAAAGTGGACCAGTAAAGCGGTCATTACGCCAGCGGAACAGACGCAGTGGAGCTCGCTGCGCCAGATGATGGTGGCGCTACAGGTGCTTGATGTGGATGTGAAAGTCACCCGTGCGGATGTGTTTAATCTGTTTATCAAAAAGTTTCAGTCCCAGTCGCTGCTTGAAGAGTACATGAAGAGCTCGCCTTACGTGATGGCTCAGCTCGATGGCGCCGAGGTTGACCCGCTGGAGCTGCACCGCGCGGTGGTCAATATTGCCGAAAAGATGAAGGCCATTGATAACACCCAGGAAAAGAATGCCGATAAAGCACCGTACCTCTCCTGGACGTTAAGCTTCACGGCCCCAACGGCAGAGGACGCGCAGAAGGTGCTGAACGGGTATATTCAGTACATCTCCCGCATCGTCGAGCAGGAGACCATGCAAAACATCCGCGATCAGCTGATCCTGAGAACCAAAACGGTTCAACAGCAGCTGGAGCTGGATCGGGTCCGTCTGACCAATATCCACAATACCAACCTGCAACGCCTCAACTACTCGCTGGAAGTGGCGAACGCGGCAGGGATCAAAAAGCCGGTCTACAGCAATGGACAGGCAGTGAAAGACGATCCGGATTACTCCGTTGCGCTCGGCGCGGACGGGATTGCGCAGAAGTTGCAGATTGAAAAAAATCTGAAGGACGTTTCTGAGCTGAACGCCGATTTCCAGAACCGCGAATACTATCTGGCACAGCTGCAAAAACTCTCGTTCGAAGATGTGAGCCTGGAGCCATTCAAATACCAGCTTTCTCCTTCTATGCCGGTGAAAAAAGATGGTCCGGGCAAAGCCCTGATCGTGCTGCTGGCGTGTGTTCTGGGCGGACTGTTTGCCTGTGGCAGCGTGCTGCTGCGCGAGGCGATGAGCTCCCGCAACCCGCTGCCGGAACAGCTTCCTGAGCCGGTGACGGAGTAACATCAAAAAAGGCGCTCAAATGAGCGCCTTTTTTTATTTCAGGAAATCTTCGCGTACCGGCGTAAACGTATCCAGCAATGTACCGGGTTTCAGGCAGACGCAGCCGTGCATCACGTGCGGCGCTTTATAGAGAGTGTCGCCCGCCGTCACCACATGCTTCTCTTCCCCAATCGTAAATTCAAATTCGCCCGAAAGAACGTAGGTGAGCTGCTCATGCGGGTGGTTATGCATCGGGCCAATCGCCCCTTGCTCAAAATTCACTTCCACCGCCATCATCCTGCCGTCGTGCGCAAGAATACGGCGCGTCACGCCATTACCCAGATCGTCAAGCGTGGTCTCTTTATGGAAAATAAACATATTTTCGCCCTGTCATGTAATGAAACAATGTTTCATTTAACTTATCTCACCCACGCATAAAAGGAAACGATTAGCCAAATAACTGGAAAGGCGATCACAAGTTTGCTTCACTGGGTGAAACGTACAGGAGGAAAGATGAAAACGATCGGTCTGTTAGGGGGCATGAGCTGGGAATCAACGATCCCGTACTACCGCCTGATTAATGAAGGCGTCAAACAGCGTCTGGGCGGTCTGCATTCGGCCAGCCTGCTGCTGCACAGCGTGGATTTTCATGAAATCGAAGCCTGCCAGTCGAGCGGGGAATGGGATAAAGCCGGGCAGATGCTGGCGGACGCCGCGCTTGGGCTGGAGCGTGCGGGGGCGCAGGGTATTCTGCTGTGTACCAATACCATGCATAAGGTGGCGTCGCATATTGAAGACCGCTGCTCGCTGCCGTTTTTACATATCGCGGACGCCACCGGGCGAGCCATACGTACTGCCGGCATGACGCGCGTGGCGCTGCTGGGGACGCGATACACCATGGAGCAGGACTTTTACCGCGGGCGGCTGAGCAGTCAGTTCGGGATTGAAAGCCTGATCCCGGAGGAGGCTGACCGGGCACGCATTAATCAGATTATTTTTGATGAGCTCTGCCTCGGTACCTTCAGCGAATCTTCTCGCGCCTGGTACGTCAGCGTGATTGAGAAACTGGCCCAGCAGGGGGCGGAAGGGGTAATTTTCGGCTGTACCGAAATTGGCCTGCTGGTGCCGGCGGACCAAAGCCCGATACCGGTATTTGATACCGCCGCGCTTCACGCCGCCGATGCGGTGGAGTTTATGCTGTCATAAGGGTTTTTGCAGGTCAGGTAAGCGAAGCGCCACCTGACGCGCGTGCGCAATCAGGTGTTCACTGAACGCATCCACCAGCGCTGAGGCGGGGCGGTGCAGGGGGCGGATCAGGCTCACGGTAAAGGGAACGGAAACGCTAAACCGGCGCAGGACCACTCCGCTGCTGGCGTAATCCATCGCCGTGAGCGGGTTCACCACCGAAATACCCACGCCCGCGCGCACCATCGCACAAATCGATGCCGCGCTGTGCGTTTCCACCACCAGCCGCCGCTTCACCTGATGTTCGGCAAACAGGCCGTCCAGAAGCTGCCGGTAGCTGTCGGTCTGCGACAGGCTGATATAGTTTTCGCCGTGGAAATCCGCTGGCGTCAGCACCGCTTTGTGGCTAAGCGGATGGCCGACGGGCAACACGCAGACCTCATCCAGCGAGAGCAGCTCCGTGCGCTCCGTGCCCGCGGGCGTCACGAGGGTTTCGGTCAGACCCAAATCGTGGCGCTGGGCCGAAAGCCACTCCTCCAGCAGCGGCGACTCCTGCGGCACGATGGTCAGGCTGACTTCCGGATAGCGGGCCAGAAACGGCTGTAGCAGCACCGGCAGAAATGACTGGGAAAAGACCGGCAGGCAGACGATGGACAGCTCGCCCTGGCGAAACTCCCTCAGGCTCTCCGCCGCGCTCACGATCCTGTCCAGGCCGTACCAGGAGCGCTGAACCTCCTCAAACAGACGTAACCCCTGCACCGTCGGATGCAGCCTGCCGCGCGCGCGTTCAAATAGCTTCAGCCCCAGCACCTTCTCAAAGCGCGCCAGCTCGCGGCTGACCGTAGGCTGCGAGGTGTGCAGCATCTGCGCGGCTTCAGTGAGATTGCCGGTGGTCATCACCGCATGAAAAATCTCGATATGGCGTAGGTTAACGGCGGGCATAGGGCACCTGATGTCTGAGCGTTATCCATATCATTTTTGCATAGACTCACCATAAAACGATATTTTTTATTCTCTTCAGGCTATGGCGTAATAATAAAAAACAGATTCCCGGAGACGACCATGCCACGCCCGCTCAACCAGACCGAAACCGATTTGAACGCCGATAACCTGCTGCGCCTGCCTGCCGAATTCGGCTGTCCGGTGTGGGTCTACGATGCGCAGATTGTCCGCGAGAAGATCGCCGCGCTGCATCAGTTTGACGTGGTGCGTTTCGCGCAGAAGGCCTGCTCCAATATTCACATCCTGCGCCTGATGCGCGAGCAGGGCGTAAAGGTTGACTCCGTATCGCTGGGTGAAATCGAACGTGCGCTGGCGGCGGGGTTTGATCCCAAAGCCGATAGCGACGCGATCGTCTTTACCGCCGACCTGATTGACGACGCCACTCTGGCGCGCGTGCACGAGCTGCAAATCCCGGTCAATGCCGGTTCGGTGGATATGCTGGAGCAGCTTGGGCAGGTCTCTCCTGGCCATCGCGTCTGGCTGCGCATCAACCCGGGCTTTGGTCACGGTCACAGCCAGAAAACCAACACCGGGGGCGAAAACAGCAAGCACGGGATCTGGTATGCCGATATGCCTGCGGCGCTGGAGGTGTTACAACGCTACGATCTTAAGCTGGTGGGTATTCACATGCACATTGGGTCCGGCGTGGATTACGGTCACCTTGAGCAGGTCTGTGGCGCCATGGTGCGTCAGGTGATCGATTTTGGTCAGGATCTGGAGGCGATCTCCGCCGGCGGCGGGTTGTCCATTCCCTATCGTGAAGGGGAAGAGGCGATCGACACGGATCACTACTACGGGCTATGGAGCGCCGCGCGCGACAGCATCGCCGCCCATCTGGGCCACGCGGTGAAGCTGGAGATTGAGCCGGGTCGTTTCCTGGTCGCCGAAGCCGGCGTGCTGGTGGCGCAGGTGCGTAGCGTGAAGGAGATGGGAAGCCGTCATTTTGTGCTGATTGATGCTGGCTTTAACGACCTGATGCGTCCGTCCATGTACGGTAGCTATCACCACATCACGGCGCTGGCTGCCGATGGCCGCGATCTGGTCAACGCGCCGCGCATCGACACCGTGGTTGCCGGCCCGCTGTGCGAATCCGGCGACGTCTTTACTCAGCAGGAAGGCGGGAAAGTCGAAACCCGTTCGCTGCCAGAGGTAAAACCGGGAGATTATCTGGTGCTGCATGATACCGGTGCGTACGGGGCGTCGATGTCTTCAAACTACAACAGCCGCCCGCTGCTGCCGGAAGTGCTGTTTGATAACGGCGTGGCGCGGCTGATTCGCCGTCGCCAGACCATTCAGGAGCTGCTGGCGTTAGAGCTGGTCTGATTAAACCAGGGGCCCGTTGTCACCGAATCGCGTAAAACCAGCGTGCCGGTGAACGGCGGGATCGCTTCAACCGGCTGGTTTTTTGCCAGCCGGATCGCCTGGTCGATGGCCGTGACGATCATGTTATCGATCGGCAGATACACCGACGACAGGGCAGGCTCCAGCCACTTTGCGCTGGGGGCATCATCAAAACCAAACAGCGAAATATCCTGCGGGATCTTCAGCCCGGCCTGGTGTAATGCTTTGGAGGCGCCCAGGGCCATATCATCGTTACAGGCAAACAGGGCGCTGAACGGCGTCTTTTCCGCAATCAGCTCTTTGCACAGCTCGTAACCCCGCGTCATGCCCGCATCGCCGTATTTAATCCGCCGCTCGTCGAGACGAATACCGTGCTTCTCCAGCGCCTTACGGTAGCCCATCAGCCGCGCTTTACCCGTTGGCGTGTGGATCGGGACGGTGATACAGGCGATCTCCCGATGGCCCTGGCTTATCAGGTAATCCACCGCTTTGAAGGCTGCGTCCTGCTGTTCAAAGAAAACGCAGCGGTCCGCCGCCTGGCTCACTTCACGGTTAATGATCACCAGCGGCGTCTGCACGCTGTTGATCAGCTTCAGGATCGTCTTTTCGCTCATGTAACGCGTGTACAGCACGATGGCATCGCACTTGCGGTCGGCGAGCATCTGCACCGCCTGTTCTTCCTGTTCGGGGGCATCGTGGCCGTCGGTGACAATCAATTGTTTACCGTGCGTTTCGGTCTGCCGCGACGCCTGCTGTAGCAAACGCCCAAAGTAAAAACCGTCGAAGGTCGAGACGACCAGACCAATGCTGTTGCTGGTCTGGTTAGCCAGCGAACGCGCGAGAAAGTTCGGACGATAGCCCAGCTCCTCCATCGCGCGAAACACCTGCTGACGCGTGCTCTCTTTAACCTGACCTGTGCCGTTCAGCACGCGCGAAACGGTGGCCTTCGACACGCCCGCACGCAGTGAGACATCCAGCATTGTTGCCATTCGAAATTCCTGTTTCCACGTAATGGTTTGCAGTTTAACACAGACCATCCGGCGCATAAGCGACGTGGGGAGGGCAAAACCCCATAACGATCACGCTTTTCGGTAACGATCTTCACTCGCGGAATAAATACCTGCCATTGGTATACCAAAATGGTGATAAATCGCTATCTGGAATACCTCTGGCGTCGTTGAGAGCTTAATCACAGAACAAAGCGGCTGCTGACGCTATTTTTGGCATACCAATAGTATCCGGCTGTACACCTTATTCAATAAAAGCCCTTTTACTGAGGTATTACCCTATGGCATTTCAGGAAAAACTGATCGACGCTCTGGGCAGTTTTGCCACCACCTTCAACAGCTATCGCTATATCCAGGCGATCAAGTCTGCGTTTATTACCTTAATGCCGGTCATCATTGTGGGGGCGTTCTCGGTACTGATCTCCAATATGGTGCTGGATCCGAAAAACGGCCTGGCGAGCTTTCAGTCGCTGGCGTTTCTCGCGGCGTTAAAGCCGATCACCAGCGCGCTTAACTATGCCACGCTGAACTTCCTTAACATCGGCGCGGTGTTTTTAATCGGCATTGAGCTGGGGCGTATTAACGGCATAAAGTCCCTGTTCACCGGACTGCTGGCGGTGATCTGCTTTATCTGCGTGACGCCGACGACGGTGGAAATGTTGGTGGACGGCGAGATGCACGTGGTGAAAGACGTGCTGCTGCGCCAGTTCTCCGATACCCGTAGCCTGTTCCTCGGCATGTTTATCGCCATCCTGTCGGTGGAGATCTACTGCTGGCTGGAAAACCGAAAGGGACTGAAAATCAGGATGCCGGACACGGTGCCGCCAAACGTCGCCGCGTCGTTCTCCGCGCTGATACCGGCCATTATCACCACCACCGCCATTGCGACCTTTGGCTTCGTGTTCCATCAGATTACCGGTATGTATCTCTACGACGCGGTTTACCAGGTGGTGCAACAGCCGCTGGAGCGGGTGGTGCAAAGCCTGCCGGGGATCCTGCTGCTGATGTTTGTCGCCCAGCTGTTCTGGGTGATTGGTATTCACGGCAACCAGATGATCAAGCCGATCCGCGAGCCGCTGCTGCTGGGGGCGATCACCGTCAACATGAGCGCGTTCGAGCAGGGCAAAGAGGTACCGAACATCATCACCATGCCGTTCTGGGATGTTTATATGAGCATCGGCGGTTCCGGCCTGACCATCGGCCTGCTGATCGCGGTGATGATTGCCACCAAACGTAAAGAGATGAAGGAGATCGCCAAGCTGTCCATCGGGCCAGGCATTTTTAACATCAACGAGCCGGTGATCTTCGGTATGCCAATCATGCTCAACCCGATCCTTGCTATCCCGTTCATCATCACGCCGCTGGTGACGGGCTCCATTGGCTACTTTGCCACCGTGACAGGGTTTGCCGGTAAAGCCGTGGTGATGGTGCCCTGGACCACGCCGCCGCTGATCAACGCCTGGTTGTCCACCGCAGGCTCCATGGGGGCGGTGATCACCCAGTTTATCTGCATCGTGACTGCGGTGATTATCTACTTGCCGTTTGTGAAAATTGCCTCGCGCCGCGCAGAGCAGGCCGCGCTGCAACAAGCCACCGATAACGCATGAGGATATGATGAGCACAAAACAGATAGCCATACCGCAGGACTTTATTCTGGGCGCGGCGGCATCGGCCTGGCAGACCGAGGGCTGGAGCGGCAAAAAGCCGGGGCAGGATTCGTGGATCGATCTCTGGTACAAGAACGATCGTCACGTCTGGCACAACGGCTATGGCCCGGCGGTGGCCACCGATTTTATCAATCGCTTCCGCGAAGACGTGGCGCTGATGAAGCAGGCGGGCCTGACGCACTATCGCACCTCCATCAACTGGTCGCGCTTTTTAACCGACTATGAAAATGCGACGGTAGACGAGGAGTACGCCGCGTACTACGACGCGCTGTTCGATGAAATGCACCGTCAGGGCATTGAGCCGATGATTTGCCTGGAACACTACGAGCTGCCGGGCGTGCTGCTGGAGACCTACGGCGGCTGGGCGTCGAAGCACGTCGTCGAGCTGTTTGTACGCTACGCGGAAAAGGTGTTTGAGCGCTTTCACGGCAACGTTACCCGCTGGTTTACCTTCAACGAGCCGATTGTGGTCCAGACGCGCGTCTACCTCGACGCGCTGCGCTGGCCCTATGAGCAAAACACCGGTACCTGGATGCAGTGGAACCACCATAAGATTCTGGCGACTGCAAAAGTGGTGAAGCTGTTCCGTGAGAAGGGTTATGACGGCACGGTGGGCTGTATTCTCAACCCGGAGATGACCTACCCGCGCTCGCGCGCGCCGCATGACGTGCGGGCGGCGGAGATGTACGATCTGTTCTATAACCGCGTTTTTCTCGATCCGCTGGTGCACGGGCGCTATCCGCAGGCGCTCTTGACCCTGCTGGCGCAGCACCAGGTGCAGTGGGACTACACGGCTGACGAGCTGGCGCTGATTGCCGACAACACCGTTGACGAGCTGGGGATCAACCTCTATTACCCGCACCGCGTAAAAGCCCCGTCCCGCGCCTGGCACCCGGAGACGCCGTTCCATCCGGCGTACTACTACGAGCCGTTCGAACTGCCCGGGCGCAGAATGAACCCCTCCCGCGGGTGGGAAATTTATCCGCGCATCATCTACGACATGGCGATGCGGATCAAACAGGACTACCGCAACATCGACTGGTTCGTGGCGGAGAGCGGGATGGGCGTGGAGAACGAAGCGCAGTTCCGCAACCGCGACGGCATTATTAATGACGCGTACCGCATCGCGTTTATCAGCGAACATCTCTACTACACGCTGCTGGCGCGCGAGGAAGGCGCGAACTGCCACGGCTATATGCTGTGGGCCTTCACCGACAACGTCTCGCCGATGAACGCGTTTAAAAACCGCTACGGGCTCATTGAAATCGACCTTGAGAACCATCGCGCCCGACGGGCAAAGGCATCGGCCTCCTGGTTCCGCCAGCTGCGCGAGACGCGCATGCTCACGCTGAGCGTTGACGATGAATGGAAGTAAGCCTTCTGGTAAAATAGTGCACAAACTGGCCGGAAGGACGTCCGGCCCGCGCATTAACTGAAAAACACAGGTGAAAACGTGGATAAGGCTGTCATCCTGCCGGAAAAAAAACAGTACCAGGAAATTGGCGAGGATTTACGTGCGCAAATTATCCAGGGGCATTATCCCGTGGGATCGCGCCTGCCGCCGGAGCGCAATATCGCCGAGACGTATGGCGTGAGCCGCACCATCGTGCGCGAGGCGCTGCTGATGCTTGAGCTTCAGGGGACGGTGGATATTCGCCAGGGGTCTGGCGTTTACGTGATGCGCATTCCGGAGGAGCATGAAAACGAGGAAGAGCGCTTTCTGAACAGTGACGTTGGTCCGTTTGAAATACTCCAGGCGCGTCAGCTGCTTGAAAGCAACATTGCTGCCTTTGCCGCAAAAATGGCAACCCGCGCGGACATCGACAACCTGCGCCGCATCATCGAGCAGGAGCAGCGGGCGATTGCCATCGACGATCGCAGCCAGGACAACAATAAAATGTTCCACCTGGTGCTGGCGGGAGCCACCCAAAACCAGATGCTGCTGGCGACAGTTGAGAGCGTCTGGCATCACATGGACAGCAGCCCGCTGTGGCAGCAGTTCAACGGTCATATCGCCAGCCGCGCCTGGCGCCTGAAGTGGCTCGGCGACAGGCAAACCATTCTCGCTGCGCTCCGCCGCCGCGACGTGATGGGGGCCTGGCAGGCCATGTTCCAGCATCTTGAAAACGTTAAAAAGAGCCTGCTTGAGCTGTCAGACGAAGACGCGCCAGATTTTGACGGCTATCTCTTCGAATCGGTTCCCCTTTTCCAGGGGAAGCTGGTGTGAAGATCCTGCCGCTTTACGCTGCGCCGCAGTTTACAGAGCAGGTAATCGACTGGATCTGGGCAGCGTTTGGTGAAGGAGTGCCGCGCGCCTTTTTCCAGAGCATCGTCGAGCACAGCCTGACGCCGGGCGCGTTACCGCTCACCTTTATTGCCGTTGAGAACGATCGGCTGCTGGGCACCGTTGGGCTGTGGCGCTGCGATTTGATTTCCCGGCAGGATCTTCATCCATGGCTGGCTGCGCTGTATGTCGATGAAGCGGCCCGGGGAAAAGGGCTGGCGGGAAAACTTCAGGAGCATGTGAAGGGCTATGCGCGACGCGCCGGGTATCACGAGCTGCATCTCTGGTCTGCCTGCCGCGACTTCTACGAACGTTACGGCTGGCACTACATCGGCGATGCGCTGGAATACCCGGATAAAACCGTCCATCTCTATCGCTGTTCGCTCGCGGCTTCAGCGGGCGATACTACCGAGTGACGGCGCACTAAGGTTGGGCTGAACAGGTGAGTAATTTCCGGCGGCGGGCGATGCTCGGCCAACGCTAACGCCAGTTCTGCCGCCTGCGTGGCCATGGTTACTATCGGGTAACGCACGGTGGTCAGGCGAGGGCGCACGTAGCGCGACACCAGCACATCATCAAAGCCAATCAGCGAAATTTCTGCCGGCACGTCAATCCCGTTATCGTTTAACACGCCCATTGCGCCTGCGGCCATGGAATCGTTATAGCTGGCCACGGCGGTGAAATTCCGCCCGCGTCCCAGCAGCTCGGTCATCGCCTGCTCGCCGCCGCTCTCATCCGGTTCACCGTACGCCACAAGGCGATCGTTGCAGGGCAGACCGGCTTCGCGCAGCGCGTCGTAATAACCCTGAAGGCGATCTTCCGCATCGGAAATCGGGTGGTTGGAGCACAGATAACCGATACGGGTATGGCCCTGCTGGATCAGATGACGGGTTGCCAGCCATGCGCCGTAACGGTCGTCAAGCGCCACGCAGCGGGTTTCAAAACCGGGAATAATACGGTTGATCATCACCATCCCCGGCATTTGTTTCATCAGGTGAATCAGCTCGGCATCGGGGATCATTTTGGCGTGTACCACCAGCGCCGCACAGCGATGGCGAATCAGTTGCTCAATGGCCTGGCGCTCTTTTTGTTCATTGTGGTAGCCATTACCAATCAGCAGAAAATTACCGGTGTGATAAGAGACCTGTTCTACGGCTTTGACCATCGCGCCGAAAAACGGATCGGACACATCCCCGACCACCAGCCCAATGGTTTCTGTTGACTGCTGGGCAAGGGCACGCGCGTTGGCGTTAGGGTGATAATTCAGGTTTTCCATGGCGTCCTGCACGGCCTGGCGCGATGCATCACTGGCTTTAGGGGAGTTGTTGATCACGCGGGAGACGGTCGCGACGGAAACACCCGCCAGACGAGCCACATCCTTAATTGTCGCCATTCAATACCTTCTTATAGGGGTAAGCGTTTACACACTAACTAGTGTTGCGGAAAAGCGGCGCGCATTCAAGGGGACCGGGTGGGCGTCCTCTGCAAACGTGATGCAGAACATCCCTCGCGGTGTAATCGTTACACGGCCAGTCATGTCTGAATAATGTCAATCTGAACCTTTAGTTACACTTTGCCTCAGGCTGTTGCGATTGTCCGTTAGCAACGATGCGCCGTGAATTGCTAGAGTCGAGATCCCAGAGGTATTAATAGGTGGAATCAGCTTCGGTTGATTAACACGATTTACACCAACCTGCGTTTTACGCAGGTTTTTTTTTGCCTGTAAGTTCAACCTGTAACAGCAACAGAGAATATTCACACCTGGTTGCACTTCGGCTCATTCCCTTGCGTTTTCTCACTGGCGAAGCGTACCGCCAGAGACCACAATCAAGATCCCAGAGGTATTGATTGGTGAGAATTCTTAGTACGTTTTCGTACTCTTCTCTTGCACCAACCTGCGCGGATGCGCAGGTTTTTTTTCGCCTCTGTATTTGCTATCGCTCCCTCACTACTTCTCGTGTAATCTGCCACCATTTATACCTTTCACACTGGCTGGCAAAGGGAGTTGAAATGCTTTTTGGGTTCTTCCGCACACTGTTCCGTGTCCTGTTTCGCATCCGCGTAACGGGCGATACGCAGGCGCTCTATGGCGAGCGTGTTCTCATCACTCCGAATCACGTCTCCTTTCTTGATGGCGTATTGCTGGCGCTGTTTTTGCCCGTCCGTCCCGTCTTCGCGGTGTACAGCTCCATCAGTGAAAAATGGTACATGCGCTGGCTCAGGCCGCTGATTGATTTTGTGCCGCTCGACCCAACCAAACCGATGATGATTAAACATCTGGTGCGTCTGGTTGAGCAGGGACGCCCGGTCGTCATCTTCCCGGAGGGGCGTATTTCCGTGACGGGCTCCCTGATGAAAATTTATGACGGGGCCGGTTTTGTCGCGGCGAAGTCACGCGCCACCGTCGTGCCGTTGCGCATTGAGGGGGCTGAACTGACCTTTTTCAGCCGCCTGAAAGGGCTGGTGAAGCAGCGCCTGTTCCCGAAAATCACGCTGCACATTTTACCGCCAACGTCTCTGCCGATGCCCGAGGCGCCGCGGGCGCGTGACCGCCGTAAAATCGCCGGGGAGATGCTGCACCAGATTATGATGGAAGCGCGCATGGCCGTTCGCCCGCGCGAAACGCTGTATGAATCGTTGCTGTCGGCGCAGTATCGTTACGGCGCGAAGAAAAACTGCATTGAAGACATCAACTTTACGCCGGATACCTACCGTAAACTGTTGACCAAAACGCTGTTTGTCGGGCGCATCCTCGAGAAGTACAGCAAACGGGGCGAAAAGATTGGCCTGATGCTGCCGAACGCGGGTATCAGCGCGGCGGTGATCTTTGGTGCCGTCTCCCGGGGCCGCATTCCGGCAATGATGAACTACACGGCGGGCGTGAAGGGGCTCTCCAGCGCGATTACCGCGGCACAAATCAACACCGTCTTTACCTCCCGCCAGTTCCTGGATAAAGGCAAGCTGTGGCACTTGCCGGAACAGCTGACCCAGGTGCGCTGGGTATTCCTGGAAGATTTGAAAGCAGACGTCACGACGGCCGATAAGCTGTGGATTTTTGCCCATCTGCTGATGCCGCATCTGGCGCAGGTCAAGCAGCAGCCGGAAGACGATGCCATCATCCTCTTTACCTCCGGCTCTGAAGGCAACCCGAAAGGCGTGGTTCACAGCCATAAAAGCATCCTGGCGAACGTCGAACAGATCAAAACTATCGCCGACTTTACCGCCAACGATCGCTTTATGTCGGCGCTGCCGCTGTTCCACTCCTTTGGCCTGACCGTGGGGCTCTTCACGCCGCTGCTGACCGGTGCCGAAGTGTTCCTCTACCCAAGCCCGCTGCACTACCGCATTGTGCCGGAACTGGTTTATGACCGTAACTGCACCGTGCTGTTCGGCACGTCCACTTTCCTCGGTAACTACGCGCGTTTCGCCAACCCGTATGATTTCTTCCGCGTGCGCTACGTGGTGGCGGGGGCGGAAAAACTCCAGGACAGCACGCGCCAGATTTGGCAGGACAAATTTGGCCTGCGCATTCTGGAAGGCTATGGCGTGACGGAGTGCGCGCCGGTGGTATCCATCAACGTACCGATGGCGGCAAAACCGGGAACGGTTGGCCGCATTCTGCCGGGGCTGGATGCGCGGCTGCTGGCGGTGCCGGGCATTGAAGACGGCGGACGCCTTCAGCTTAAAGGGCCGAACGTCATGAACGGCTATCTGCGCGTGGAAAATCCGGGCGTGCTCGAAGCGCCGACGGCTGAGAACGTCAATGGCGAGGTTGAAACGGGCTGGTACGACACGGGCGATATCGTGCGCTTCGACGATCAGGGCTTCGTGCAGATCCAGGGACGGGCAAAACGCTTCGCCAAAATCGCCGGTGAAATGGTTTCTCTTGAAATGGTGGAGACGCTGGCGACCGCGGTCTCTGCGGAGAAAATGCATGCGACCGTGGTGAAAAGTGATGCCAGTAAAGGCGAGGCGCTGGTGCTCTTTACCACCGACGCTGAACTGAAGCGTGACGCGCTGCTCAGGTATGCGCGCGAACACGGTATTCCCGAGCTGGCGGTGCCCCGCGATATTCGTTATCTCAAACAGTTACCGGTGCTGGGCAGCGGTAAACCCGATTTCGTGACCCTGAAGGGCATGGTTGAAGAGGCGGAACAGCAAAATGCGTGAGTCAGTACACACTAACACTTCAATCTGGTCGAAAGGCATGATGGCGGTTATCGCCGCTCAGTTTCTTTCCGCGTTCGGCGATAACGCGTTGCTGTTTGCCACGCTGGCATTGCTGAAAGCTGAGTTTTATCCCGACTGGAGCCAGCCGATCCTACAGATGGTGTTTGTGGGTGCTTACATTGTATTTGCGCCGTTTGTCGGCCAGGTGGCAGACAGCTTCCCGAAAGGTCGGGTCATGATGTTTGCCAACAGCCTTAAGCTTCTGGGCGCGGCAAGCATCTGCTTTGGTATCAACCCGTTTGTCGGCTACACGCTGGTGGGCATTGGCGCGGCCGCTTACTCTCCGGCGAAATACGGCATTCTGGGGGAGCTTACCACCGGTGATAAGCTGGTAAAGGCCAACGGCCTGATGGAGTCCTCCACCATTGCGGCGATTCTGCTGGGTTCGGTGGCGGGCGGCGTGCTGGCAGACTGGCACGTGCTCGCCGCGCTTGGCATCTGTGCCCTGATGTACGGCGGCGCGGTGATCGCCAACCTGTTTATCCCTAAACTGGCAGTGGCGCGTCCGGGACAATCCTGGCGCTTTGGGCCAATGACCGGCAGCTTCTTTAATGCCTGCCGCGTGCTGTGGCGCAACGGTGAAACGCGCTTCTCGCTGATGGGGACCAGCCTGTTCTGGGGGGCTGGCGTCACGCTGCGTTTCCTGCTGGTGCTGTGGGTACCGGTGGCGCTGGGGATAACAGATAACGCCACGCCGACCTACCTGAATGCCATGGTTGCCGTCGGGATTGTTGTCGGGGCCGGGGCGGCGGCCAAACTGGTAACGCTTGAAACCGTTGCGCGCTGCATGCCTGCGGGGATCCTGATCGGCGTCGGCGTTCTGTTCTTCTCCCTGCAACATGCCATATTGCCTGCCTATGCCCTGTTGTTACTGATTGGCGTGTTAGGCGGTTTCTTTGTGGTGCCGCTCAACGCGCTTTTGCAGGAGCGCGGCAAGCAGACCGTCGGGGCTGGCAACGCCATTGCGGTGCAAAACCTTGGCGAAAACATGGCGATGTTGCTGATGCTTGGGATCTACTCGCTGGCGGTAAAAGCGGGCGCGCCGGTCGTGGCAATCGGAGTGGGGTTTGGCGCACTGTTTGCGCTGGCGATTACCGGGCTGTGGGTCTGGCAGCGTCGGCGGTGATATCTTTGCCGGGTGGCGGCTCCGCCTGACCCGGCCTACGTTTCGTGATGTTGGCAGATTTTGTAGGCCCGGTAAGGCAACGCCGCCACCGGGCAAAACGTCAACTTAAGGTGCCGGGTAAGTATAAACCTGATGCACCGCTTCAATCTCCGCTAACACCTCTTCGCTGAGGGTCAGGTGGAAACTCTCAATATTGGTTTTCAACTGCGCCATTGTTGTCGCGCCCAGCAGGGTACTGGCGACGAACGGCTGACGACGCACGAAGGCCAGCGCCATTTGCGCCGGATCGAGCCCGTGACGCTTCGCGATATCCACATACGCCGCAACGGCTTTTTGCGTCTGCTCACCGCTATAGCGGGTGAAGCGGCTGAAAAGCGTGTTACGCGCGCCAGCCGGTTTCACGCCGTTCAGGTATTTGCCCGTCAGGGTACCGAAGCCCAGGCAAGAGTAGGCGAGCAGCTCCACCTCTTCGTATTGCGTCACTTCCGCCAGACCCACTTCATAACTGCGGTTCAGCAGGCTGTACGGGTTCTGAATGGTCACGATGCGCGGCAGATCGTGTTTATCGGCCAGATGCAGATAGCGCATCACGCCAAACGCCGTCTCGTTGGAAACGCCGATGTAGCGGATCTTGCCCGCGCGTTGGCATTCCGTAAGTGCTTCCAGCGTTTCCAGCAGGGTAACGGCCGGAGCACTCTCGTTCCAGGTGTAGCCGAGCTTGCCGAAGCAGTTTGTCGGACGCTGCGGCCAGTGCACCTGATAAAGATCGAGATAGTCGGTTTGCAGGCGCTTGAGGCTGGCATCCAGCGCGGCACGGATATTCTTGCGATCGAGGATCTGGTTAGGGCGGATCCCGGCATCGTTATTACGGGAGGGGCCGCTAACCTTAGAGGCGAGAACCAGCTTTTCGCGATTGCCACGTTTCGCCAGCCAGTTGCCGACGTACGTTTCGGTAAGGCCTTGTGTTTCCGGGCGTGGAGGAACAGGGTACATCTCCGCCACGTCAATCAGGTTAATGCCCTGGCTGACGGCGTAATCGAGTTGTGCATGGGCATCGGCTTCGCTGTTTTGTTCACCAAATGTCATGGTGCCCAACCCCAGTTGGCTGATCTCCAGAGCGCTGTGGGGGATACGGTGATAATGCATAGCCGGTTTCCTTTTTAGACATACAGACTGCGTCAGGAACCTCCCGACAAAGGAATATAAACATGGCAGAGGGAAGGCAAAAGGGGAAGGAAAAAATCAAAAAGGCCAGCAAGCTACTGACCTTTATCTGTTTAACGCTCGATGATCTGGGATACTTCGTCGCGATTAATTTGCATTTGGTTGCCTTCGCGATCGCGGTAACTCACCAGACCGGTATCGTCGTCGACTTCGGGTTTGCCATCGGTCAGGATCATACGACCGTCTTTCGTTGACATGACATAGTCGCTGCTACAACCCGATACCGCAAACGCTAAACCGACTGCTGAGATAATTACTGCCCATTTTTTCATCGTTCTCATCCTCACCTGGCTCGTATCAAATCATAGTGTAGTAATAACCTGATATTACGACAGGTGAAAGGGGGGAAATCTTAAAAAGGAGGAGATTATGTTAGCCGGAGCGCAAAATTGGTAAAAAACTATGTTTTCAACAGGAAGTGGCGTGCCAGCAGCGCCCCGGTGAAATTCTTTTTAAGATAGAAACCGCGCGGCAGCGTCAGGATCGGTTCGCCCCGTGCACCTACCGCTTCAGTAAGCGCTTTGCTGTTGGCGGCTTTTGGACGGAGTTGCAGCACTTCGCCATGCCGGGCGGTGATCCGCTCAACCTGTCCCAGCACAATCATATCCATCAGCTCTTCCCAGTCTTCGGAAAGCTGCCTCTCCTCTTCTTCATCCGGACTCCAGAGCAGCGGGGCGCCAACGCGACGTTCTGCCAGCGGGATCTGCCTGTCGCCCTCAACGGGTACCCACAATACCCGCTTCAGCTTATGCCTGACGTGGCTGGTTTCCCAGGTCACTCCGCTGTTCCCCGTCAGCGGCGCCACGCAGACAAAGGTCGTTTCCAGCGGCCGCCCCTGGCTATCGACAGGGATCGTTTTCAGCTCAACGCCCAGCGCCGCAAAATCTTGCTCCGGTTTACTGCCCGCGCTTGCGCCCAGCCAGCGTTCAAGCAACACGCCGATCCAGCCTTTATCGCGCTTCAAATCGTTAGGTATCGTCAGCCCCGCCATCACGGCCAGCTCACCCAGCGAATAGCCTGCCAGACGCTGTGCCTGCTGGAGCAGCTGAGCTTCACTGACGGGAGGGGAGAGCAGTGGGGCGAGAGAATGCATGCTAACAACCTTTTGGTTAAAAAATGAGCTGATATTTTATCCCTTGTGGATAGAGTTTACCTTTTTCTGAGTACATATTCCATGTGGTTGGTTTTTATCAGGTTTTTTAGGATAAAAAGCAGCGTGGCATGGCTAAAAAACAGGTTGTGCAATTCTGGTCACTGACAATAAACAGGATCTTACACCATGTTATCCACAGAAAAATGGGATAACTGGGTATAACCACCACTACTGTTTCAATTTACAGCCTTGACGTGCGATGAAAATCGAATTTTCACACAAATTGTGCCTAACTTATTGGCACAATCTGTGGATAAAACCGACGCTGTTCGATCTTTCATCAGCAGGAGGATCTTTGATGTGACGATCGTCACGTTAATCGCCTTTAATGCCCTGTTTTTAACTATAACGATATGAATTTAAATGCTTTATTATGAAGGGCATAAACGGGCGTTTCGTCGGTCTACAAGGTTGTTCATCGGTAATTCCGTACTTCTTCACAACTATATCCACAGAAAAGGTGAATAAAAATGGTCTCAGTCGCCCTCATCTGTTTATAACTCCTCACAAATTTGTGAGTTATTCAAATGTTATTAGGTTGCAGGCCTGTAAGAGAGTGGTTTACCGCCTCCCTGTAGTGTGAAACAATCATTCATATATCAGATTTAGTTTGGGGTAGTCCGGTGATTGATGACGATGGCTACCGCCCAAACGTAGGAATAGTAATTTGTAATCGTCAGGGTCAGGTGATGTGGGCCCGGCGATATGGTCAGCACTCCTGGCAGTTCCCGCAAGGCGGGATCAATCCTGGAGAGTCCCCAGAACAAGCGATGTACCGGGAGCTGTTTGAAGAGGTTGGTTTAAGCCGCAAAGATGTTCGCATCCTGGCTTCGACCCGCAACTGGTTGCGTTACAAGTTACCGAAACGTTTGGTGCGTTGGGACACAAAGCCGGTTTGTATCGGCCAGAAACAGAAGTGGTTTCTTTTGCAGTTGGTGGGCAACGATTCAGATATCAATATGCAAACCAGCAGCACGCCGGAGTTTGATGGCTGGCGCTGGGTAAGCTACTGGTATCCGGTTCGTCAGGTCGTGTCTTTTAAGCGCGATGTTTACCGTAGGGTGATGAAAGAGTTCGCAAGTGCCGTTATGCAGCTTCAGGAGACGCCTCCTAAGCCACAGAGCGCACCTGCCTGGCGACGTAAAAGAGGTTAAGCTACGCAAATCATGCTCACCCGCTTGCGAGAAATAGTTGAAAAGGTTGCCAGTGCGCCTCGCCTCAACGAGGCGCTGAATATTCTGGTGACGGACATCTGTCTTGCGATGGAAACCGAAGTCTGTTCGGTCTATCTGGCCGACCATGACCGACGTTGCTACTACCTGATGGCAACCCGCGGTTTAAAAAAACCACGGGGACGCACCGTCACGCTCGCGTTTGATGAAGGTATTGTTGGCCTGGTCGGGCGACTGGCGGAGCCAATCAACCTTGCCGATGCGCAAAAACACCCCAGCTTTAAATATATTCCTTCCGTAAAAGAGGAGCGATTCCGCGCTTTTCTTGGCGTGCCGATTATTCAGCGCCGTCAGCTGCTTGGCGTGCTTGTTGTTCAGCAGCGAGAGTTGCGCCAGTACGACGAAAGCGAGGAGTCCTTCCTCGTCACGCTGGCAACGCAGATGGCTGCGATCCTCTCCCAGTCCCAGCTGGCCGCCCTTTTTGGCCAGTATCGTCATACGCGTATCCGCGCGCTTCCGGCCTCGCCGGGCGTCGCTATCGCCGAAGGCTGGATGGATGCCACGCTACCGTTGATGGAGCAGGTCTACGAAGCCTCTACGCTGGATGAAGCGCTTGAGCGCGAGCGGCTTACCGCCGCGCTGGAAGAGGCGGCGAATGAGTTTCGTCGCTACAGCAAACGCTTTGCCGCTGGTGCGCAAAAAGAGACGGCGGCCATTTTCGATCTTTACTCACACCTGCTTTCCGATGCGCGCTTGCGCCGTGAGCTGTTTGCCGAGGTCGATAAAGGTTCGGTGGCAGAGTGGGCGGTTAAAAAGGTCATCGAAAAATTTGCCGAACAGTTTGCGGTGCTGACTGACGGTTATCTGAAAGAGCGAGCCGGTGATTTACGCGCGCTTGGGCAACGTCTGCTTTTCCACCTCGATGATACCATTCAGGGGGCGAATGCCTGGCCAAGCCGGTTTGTGCTGGTGGCCGATGAACTCTCGGCGACGACGCTGGCGGAGTTACCGCAGGACAGGCTGGCGGGCGTGGTGGTGCGCGATGGCGCAGCTAACTCCCATGCCGCCATCATGGTGCGTGCGCTCGGTATCCCGACCGTTATGGGCGCGGATATTCAGCCCTCCGTGCTGCATCGCCGCACGCTGGTGGTGGACGGGTATCGCGGTGAGCTGCTGGTTGATCCTGAGCCGGTTCTCCTCCAGGAGTACCAGCGCCTTATCAGCGAAGAGAATGAATTAAGCAAGCTGGCGGAGGATGACGTCAACCTGCCCGCGCAGCTCAAAAGCGGTGAGCGGGTAAAGGTGATGCTCAATGCTGGCTTAAGCCCCGAGCACGAAGAAAAGCTCGGCAGCCGCATCGACGGCATTGGCCTTTACCGCACCGAAATCCCGTTTATGCTGCAAAGCGGCTTCCCTTCAGAAGAGGAGCAGGTTGCGCAGTATCAGGGCATGTTGCAGATGTTCAACGACAAACCCGTAACGTTGCGCACCCTGGACGTCGGCGCGGATAAACAGCTGCCCTACATGCCCATCAGCGAGGAGAACCCCTGCCTCGGCTGGCGCGGGATCCGCATTACCCTCGATCAGCCGGAAATCTTCCTTATTCAGGTTCGTGCGATGCTGCGTGCCAACGCGGCTACGGGGAATCTCAGCATTTTGCTGCCGATGGTCACCAGTATTGACGAGATCGACGAAGCGCGGCGGTTGATAGAACGCGCCGGGCGCGAAGTGGAAGAGATGATCGGCTATGCGATCCCGAAACCGCGTATCGGCGTGATGCTCGAAGTGCCCTCAATGGTCTTTATGCTGCCGCAGCTGGCGAACCGCGTCGATTTTATCTCCGTCGGCACCAACGACTTAACGCAATACATTCTGGCGGTCGATCGCAACAACACCCGCGTTGCCAGCATCTACGACAGCCTGCATCCGGCGATGCTTCGTGCCCTGGCGATGATCGCCCGTGAGGCTGAACAGTACGGTATTGATCTACGCCTGTGCGGTGAAATGGCCGGAGACTCTATGTGCGTCGCGATCCTGATTGGTCTGGGGTATCGCCATCTGTCGATGAACGGCCGCGCGGTAGCGCGCGTGAAGTATTTGTTGCGTCATATTGACGTCAATGATGCCCGCGAGCTGGCTGAGCGCAGCCTTGACGCGCAGCTGGCAGCTGAGGTTCGTCACCAGGTGGCGGCATTTATGGAACGACGCGGTATGGGCGGCCTGATCCGCGGTGGTCGCTAACGCCTTTCCCCTCTTCCTCAGGGTGGAGGGAACCCCACAAATGAATGCGAGCAGCTAACAATCCCCTCGCCCGTTTGGGGAAAGGGCCAGGGTGAAGGGACCTGCGCGCATCAAACCCTATACACATCTTTTACATCTCAGGCGCATCCTCCGCGCCTGCCTTATGCTATGATTCGCAACTTTGGAGCACCTGCCAACGGCGGGAATGCAATTCAGCCGCTGTCCACTTTCAGCGGAATAACAACATCTTGTGGTGACAGATGAACAGTGGTTATCTGCATTTTCCGGAATTTGATCCGGTAATTTTCTCAATAGGACCCGTAGCGCTTCACTGGTACGGTTTGATGTACCTGGTGGGCTTCGTATTTGCCATGTGGCTTGCTGGCCGTCGCGCCAGTCGTCCCGGCAGCGGCTGGACGAAGAACGAAGTGGAAAACCTGCTTTATGCTGGCTTCCTCGGCGTGTTCCTGGGCGGCCGTATCGGCTATGTCCTGTTCTACAACTTCCCGGTATTCCTGAACGATCCGCTCTATCTGTTCCGCGTCTGGGACGGCGGCATGTCCTTCCACGGCGGGCTGATTGGTGTGATCCTGGTCATGGTGATCTTCGCCAAACGCACCAAACGTAACTTCTTCCAGGTGGCTGATTTTATCGCGCCGTTAATCCCGTTTGGGCTGGGCGCAGGGCGTCTGGGCAACTTCATCAACGGTGAGCTGTGGGGGCGTGTCGATCCGAGCGTGCCGTTTACCATGCTCTTCCCGGGCTCGCGCGCAGAGGATATCGCGCTGCTGCCTTCGCACCCTGAGTGGCAGTCTGTTTTCGATACCTACGGCGTTCTGCCGCGCCATATGTCTCAGCTTTACGAGCTGGCGCTGGAAGGCGTGGTGCTGTTTATCATCCTGAATCTGTACATCCGCAAACCGCGCCCAATGGGTGCTGTCTCTGGTCTGTTCCTGATTGGCTACGGCGCATTCCGTATCATCGTCGAGTTCTTCCGCCAGCCGGATGCGCAGTTTACCGGCGAATGGGTACAGTACATCAGCATGGGGCAGATCCTCTCCATCCCGATGATTGTCGCGGGTGCCATTATGATGATTTGGGCGTATCGTCGTCGTCCACAGCAACAACTTTCCTGAGGAACCATGAAACAGTATCTTGAATTGATGAAAAAAGTGCTCGACGAGGGCACGCCGAAAAACGACCGCACCGGCACCGGTACGCTCTCCATTTTTGGCCACCAGATGCGCTTCAATCTGCAAGAAGGCTTTCCTCTGGTGACGACGAAGCGCTGCCATCTGCGCTCGATCATTCATGAACTGCTCTGGTTCCTGCAAGGCGATACCAACGTTGCTTATCTGCATGAAAACAATGTCTCCATCTGGGACGAGTGGGCAGACGAAAACGGCGACCTGGGGCCGGTCTACGGCAAGCAATGGCGCGCGTGGCCAACCCCGGACGGTCGCCATATCGACCAGATCACAACCGTTATGAACCAGCTGAAGAATGACCCGGACTCGCGTCGTATCATCGTTTCTGCCTGGAACGTGGGTGAGCTGGACAAAATGGCGCTGGCACCGTGCCATGCCTTCTTCCAGTTCTACGTGGCGGACGGCAAGCTCTCCTGCCAGCTCTATCAGCGCTCCTGCGACGTGTTCCTCGGCCTGCCGTTTAACATCGCCAGCTACGCGCTGTTAGTGCACATGATGGCGCAGCAGTGCGATCTTGAAGTGGGCGATTTTGTCTGGACGGGCGGTGATACCCATCTCTACAGCAATCATATGGAACAGACGCATCTCCAGCTGACGCGTGAACCGCGCGCGCTGCCGAAACTGGTGATCAAACGTAAGCCGGAATCAATCTTCGATTACCGTTTTGATGACTTCGAGATTGAGGGCTACGACCCGCATCCCGGCATTAAAGCGCCTGTCGCCATCTGATACGGCGGATCCTGACACAACCGGTGCTCTTGAGCGCCGGTTTTTTTTCGCGCTCGTTTTGTTTTTCGAGCCTGTTTCCAGAGAGGATGCAATGCGTTGCAACAGACGACATTTTCCTGAAAGCGGCTCGTAATGTTCTGGTTTGACGCTCGCGCCTTTTCTGCCTTTCCGCGACACTCCCGCCATGAAAAACGAACATGGCTTTACGCTTATCGAAACCCTTGTCGCCATCTCGCTGGTCGTGATTCTCAGCGCGACGGGGCTTTATGGCTGGGACAGCTGGCAACAGCGGCAGCGGCTTTGGCAGACCGCCTGTCAGGTGCGGGATTACCTGGTGTTTTTGCGAAACGACGCAAATCGTCACAACAGCGAGCACAGGATCGCGCTTCACGCTGACGGGAAGCATGCCTGCCTTGTCAGCGCTGTGGTCCCGGGCTGCGACAGCGGCGGCCCGTTCGTGATGAAACCGTTATGGCCGGAGGTCACGCTGAGCGACGTAACGCCTGCGCTGGGATTTTACGGCTTAAGGGATACCGCATGGGCCGGACATATTCGCGTGCAGAGCCGCGCCGGTGCGTGGTGGGTTGTTGTCTCAAATGGTGGGCGTATCAGGCTGTGTAATGCCGCAGGAGAAAGTCTATGCCAGTAAAACAAAAAGGGTTCTCCCTTCTGGAGGTCCTGATCGCGATGACGATAAGCAGCATTCTGTTACTCAGCACGTCACGTTTTTTACCGGGGCTCCAGCGGGGTGTTTTACTGCAATCAGGGCAACGAGAGCTGGAAGATGAGGTGTGGCAACGCCTGCTTGCGATGGGTAAACAACTCCAGCGAGCAGGATACTGTGGAGGGCATTGTCAGGGGCAAGGGTTAATCATCGGCAGGCAAGGGCGATGTGCAATTGTGCAGTGGGATGCAAACAGCAACGGTCAGTGGGATACCTCCGCGTCAGAAAATGACAGCACGGGATTTCGGCTTGAAGCCGGCGTGCTTGAAACGCTGCGGGGCGCGACGTCCTGTGAAGGTAAGGGGTGGGATAAACTCACCGACCCCGATCGGATCCTGATAGAGCAGTTCATGATCACCAAAACCGACCATGCTGGTTTTGCACCGGTAATCAATGTCGAGCTGCGCGCCCGGCGCAAAGGTGAACTGACCACACCCTTTTCAGCCCGCCACACCGTAACGGGGTTTAATCTGTGAATCGTCAGCGGGGCATGTCATCGCTGGCGCTGGTCCTGCTGTTGCTGGTGCTCGGCACGCTGCTCCTCACCGGATTAAACCAGCAGCTGAAAACTTTTAATGCTGTGGTGAGTAATGAGAGTCTGTCCGTTCGCCAGCAGGCTGCCGTGCAGTCTGCGCTGGAGTGGGGACGCGTTCAGCGCTGGGCATTACGGCCAGAGGTTCAGTGCAAGCAGACGCAGCGTTGGCGGGTCTGTTTAAGGCTGCTCAGGGATCGGGCTTTGCTTATTGCCGGAATTGACGATCTGTTGCTTTGGCAGGGCGGGGAAATCACGGAAGGACAAATACGCTTTTCTGCCCACGGCTGGAGCGATTTCTGCCCCCTTAAGGAAAAAGCGCTATGTCAGTTACCCTGAGCAGACAAAAAGGATTTAGCATGGTTGAGGTTTTGCTGGCAATGATGTTGCTGGTTGTGGTTGTGACGGCGTTATCCGGATATCATCGCGCGCTGGCAGCCCGGTATGCGGCGCTTAGCCAGTATCGTCAGCTATGGCATCATGCGTGGAATCAGTCGCAGATCTCAACGTCGATGCTCCCGCCGGGCTGGCAGGTCAGTCGGGGGCAGACAACACAGACCGGATGTGTCAGCATCACGGTCACACTTATTTCTCCTATGGGGCTGCAGGGCGCGTTGACGCGTCTGCATTGTCCGGTTAGCCGGTAGTCGGGAGCGTTTATGCTAAGGGTTTACCACTCAAATCGTCTGGATGTGCTGGAAGCACTGATTGAGTATATCGTTGAGCAAGAGCGTCTCGACGATCCGTTTGAGCCAGAAATGGTGCTGGTGCAGAGCACCGGTATGGCGCAGTGGCTGCAAATGTCCCTTTCGCAGAAGTTTGGCATTGCGGCGAACATCGATTTTCCGCTGCCCGCGAGCTTTATCTGGGAGATGTTTGTTCGCGTCCTGCCGGATATTCCCGAGCAGAGCGCTTTCAACAAACAAAGCATGGCCTGGAAACTGATGACGCTGCTGCCGGACATGCTGGAGCATGAAGAGTTCGCCATGCTGCGCCACTACCTGAATGATGACACCGACAAGCGCAAACTGTTTCAACTGGCCTCACGCACCGCCGACCTCTACGACCAGTATCTGGTTTACCGTGCAGAATGGCTGATTCGCTGGGAAGCGGGAGAATTAGTCGATGGGTTGCCGGAAGCGCAAATCTGGCAGGCGCCTCTCTGGAAAGCGCTGGTCGAGCATACCGAGCAGCTCGGTCAGCCTAAATGGCACCGTGCTAACCTGTACGATCGCTTTATCTCAACACTTGAGAACACCGCAGAACGGCCAGCCCGTTTGCCGTCACGCGTGTTCATTTGCGGTATCTCCGCGCTGCCGCCGGTCTACCTGAACGCGCTCAAAGCGCTCGGTAAGCACACTGATATCCATATCCTTTTTACCAACCCGTGTCGGCACTACTGGGGAGATATTCAGGATCCGCGCTGGCTTTCACGGCTGGTCACCCGCCAGCGAAAACGCCTCTTTGAGGAACGTGCCGTGCCGCTGTTTAAGGACACTGAAAACGCGGCGCAGCTTTTCGATGAAGAGGGGATTCAGAACCTGCCGAACCCGCTGCTTGCCTCGTGGGGCAAGCTGGGGCGCGACTATATTTATCTGCTTTCAGATATCACCTCCTCGGGAGAGGGGGACGTGGATGCGTTTGCGGATATTACGCCCGACAGCCTGCTGCACAATATTCAGCTCGATATTCTGGATTTAGAGAACCGTGCCGTTGCCGGGATCACCGCCGAGGAGTTTGCGCGAAGCGATAAGAAGCGAAAACTGGATCCTGACGATCGTAGTATCGCGATCCACGTTTGCCATAGTCCACAGCGTGAAGTTGAAGTTCTACATGACCGCCTGCTGGCCATGTTGCAGGACGATCCAACCCTGACACCGCGCGATATCGTGGTGATGGTGGCGGATATCGACAGCTATAGCCCGTTTATTCAGGCGGTATTTGGCAGCGCAACGGGTGACCGCTATCTGCCCTACGCCATCTCAGACCGCCGCGCTCGTCAGTCACACCCGGCGCTTCAGGCCTTTATCAGCCTGCTTTCGCTGCCCGATAGCCGGTTCATCTCTGAGGATGTGCTGGCATTGCTGGATGTGCCTGTTCTGGCCGCACGTTTCGACATTAACGAAGAGGGATTGCGCTACCTGCGTCAGTGGGTGAACGAATCCGGCGTCCGCTGGGGAATTGACGATGACAACGTTCAGGAGTTCGAGCTTCCACCAACCGGCCAGCACACCTGGCAGTTTGGCCTTACCCGCATGCTGCTGGGGTATGCGATGGAGAGCATCCACGGCGAATGGAATGACGTGCTGCCGTACGATGAGTCCAGCGGGTTAATCGCGGAACTGGTAGGTCACCTGGCCTCGCTGCTGATGCAGCTCAACCGCTGGCGCCGCGCGCTGATGCAGCCCCGCCCGCTTGAAGAGTGGCTGCCGGTTTGCCGCGACATGCTGAATGATTTCTTCCTGCCGGACAGCGAAACAGAGGCTGCCATGGCGCTTATCGAGAAGCAGTGGCAGGCCATCGTGGATGAGGGGGTAAATTCGCACTATCACGAGGCGGTTCCCCTTTCGCTTCTGCGCGATGAGCTGACGCAACGCCTTGACCAGGAGCGCATCAGCCAGCGCTTCCTTGCAGGGCCGGTGAATATATGCACCCTGATGCCGATGCGTTCAATCCCGTTCAAAGTGGTTTGTCTGCTTGGCATGAACGACGGTATTTATCCACGCGCGCTGCCTCCCCTGGGCTTTGATCTCATGAGCGCACAGCCGAAGCGGGGCGACCGCAGCCGCCGCGATGATGACCGTTATCTTTTCCTTGAGGCGCTGATGTCCGCGCAAAGCAGGCTCTATATCAGCTATATCGGGCGTTCAATTCAGGACAACAGCGAGCGTTTCCCGTCGGTGCTGGTGCAGGAGCTGGTGGACTACATCGGACAGAGTCACTATCTGCCGGGCGATGAAGCCTGTAACTGCGACGAAAGCGAACGTCGGGTGAAAGCGCATATCACCTGTCACCATAGCCGTATGCCGTTTGATCCTGTCAATTACGTTCCTGATGAACTGCAAAGCTACGCCCGTGAGTGGCTTCCCGCCGCGAAGAACGAGGGGACACCGCAAACCGATTTTATTCAGGCGCTCGAACCGCTCGCCATAGACACCCTCACGTTTGAGCAGCTACAGCGCTTTTGGGCGCATCCGGTTCGGGCTTTTTTCCAGCAACGCTTGCAGGTTAACTTCCGCTCGGAAGAGAGCGAAATCCCCGATGCGGAACCGTTTATTCTTGATGGGCTGGAGCGGTTTAAGCTCAATTCCCAGCTTCTGAATGCGCTGGTTGACGAAGAAGATGCCAGCAAACTGTTCAGACGTTTCAGGGCGTCGGGATTACTTCCGTATGGCGCGTTCGGCGAAATCGTCTGGGATGCCCAGTGCGAGGAGATGCAAGCGCTTGCTGACCGGGTTATCGCGTGTCGGCAGCCGGCGAGCAGCATTGAAATCGATCTCGATTGTAACGGTATCCACCTCAGCGGCTGGCTCACGCACGTGCAGTCTGACGGGCTGCTGCGCTGGCGCCCCTCCATGCTCAGCGTTTCACATGGCCTGCAACTCTGGCTCGAACATCTTGTCTACTGTGCGAATGGTCACGAAGGCGAAAGCCGGTTGTTTGTACGTAAGGACGGCGAGTGGCGCTTCCCGCCCATGAAGCCTGATCAGGCGTTGACGTATCTGTCGCTTTATATTGAAGGCTACCGTCAGGGCATGAACAAACCACTGCTTTTACTGCCTGAAAGTGGGGGGGCGTGGATAAAAGCCTGTTACGACGCGCAGAATGATGCCATGTTAACGGATGAGGCTTCGCTCCAGAAAGCTCGCAGCAAGTTTTTGCAGGCCTACGAAGGGAACATGATGGTACGTGGCGAGGGCGACGATGTCTGGTATCAACGTTTATGGCGAACGCTGGAGCCAGAATACTTCGACATTATCACGGAAGAGGCGCAACGCTACCTGTTACCGTTGTACAAATTTAATCAGTCCTGAGCACTGTATAAAAATTGCGCAGCATGAGGTGTTCATTTATGATGCACCTCTTATCACGGACTGATGTACCCAGAGAAAGAGATGCTGGCGTGTCCAGCACGCACGTTGTTAATGATGTAGCCGTGATAAAGAGGTCGTAATGCCAGGCAGCACCTTGTTAAAAGCGTTTGTTTTGTTTATCGCCCTTTGGGCTCCCGTCACTCAGGCCGATTCCGGTTGGCAACCCGTCCAGGAAACAATCCGTAAGAGCGAAAAGGACACCCGTCAGTATCAGGCGATTCGTCTTGATAACGGGATGACCGTGCTGCTGGTTTCCGACCCTCAGGCGGTGAAATCGCTCTCCGCGCTGGTTGTGCCGGTGGGTTCGCTGGAAGATCCTGAAGCCCATCCGGGACTGGCGCACTACCTTGAGCACATGACGCTGATGGGCTCTAAAAAATACCCACAGCCGGACAGCCTGTCTGAATTTCTGAAAATGCATGGCGGCAGCCACAACGCAAGTACCGCGCCGTATCGCACCGCGTTTTACCTGGAAGTGGAAAATGATGCGCTTGATGGCGCGGTCGACCGTCTGGCGGATGCCATCGCCGCACCGCTGCTGGATAAAAAATATGCCGACCGGGAACGCAACGCCGTGAACGCCGAACTGACCATGGCGCGCACGCGAGACGGTATGCGCATGGCGCAGGTCAGCGCAGAAACCATCAACCCTGCGCACCCGGGTTCGCGCTTCTCAGGCGGCAATCTTGAAACGCTGAGCGACAAACCGGGTAGCCCGGTGCTCGATGCGCTGCATGCGTTTCGCGACAAATACTACTCCGCCAACCTGATGAAAGCGGTGATCTACAGTAATAAACCGTTGCCAGCGCTGGCAAATATGGCGGCGCAAACCTATGGCAGGGTGCCAAATAAAAATATCGAGCGGCCGCAGATTAACGTGCCGGTTGTCACGGACGCGCAAAAAGGCATCGTTATTCACTATGTCCCGGCCTTGCCCCGCAAGGTCTTACGCGTTGAATTCCGTATTGATAACAACACGGCGCAGTTCCGCAGCAAAACCGACGAGCTGGTGACCTATCTTATCGGCAACCGCAGCCCGGGCACGCTCTCTGACTGGCTGCAAAAGCAGGGGCTGGTGGAAGGTATTCGCGCTGACTCCGATCCCGTCGTAAACGGTAACAGCGGCGTGCTGGCAATCTCCGCGACGCTGACCGATAAAGGGCTGGCTCACCGTGACGATGTCGTTGCGGCCATTTTTAGCTATCTCTCTCTGCTGCGCGAGAAAGGCGTCGATAAACGCTACTTTGACGAGCTGGCGCACGTGCTGGATCTCGATTTCCGTTATCCCTCTATCACGCGTGACATGGACTACGTTGAGTGGCTGGCAGATACCATGATCCGCGTGCCCGTGGAACATACGCTGGATGCGGTAAATATTGCCGACCAGTATGACGCCGGGGCGCTCAAGGCGCGTCTGGCGATGATGACCCCACAGAATGCCCGCGTCTGGTATATCAGCCCGAACGAACCGCACAACAAAACGGCCTACTTCGTGGATGCTCCGTATCAGGTTGAAAAAATCAGCGAACAGACCTTCGCGGGCTGGCAGAAAAAGGCGGGTGAGATTGCGCTGAAGTTGCCGGAGCTTAACCCCTACATCCCGGATGATTTCACGCTGATCAAACCCGCAAAGGCGTATCCGCACCCGGAACTGATTGTTGATGAGCCGACGCTGCGGGTGGTCTACACCCCAAGCCGCTATTTCGCCGACGAGCCAAAAGCGGATGTCAGCGTAGTGCTGCGCAACCCGAAAGCAATGGATAGCGCCCGAAACCAGGTGCTGTTTGCGCTGAACGATTATCTGGCCGGTATTGCCCTCGATCAGCTCAGCAACCAGGCAGCCGTTGGCGGCATCAGCTTCTCGACCAACGCCAATAACGGCCTGATGGTGAATGCCAACGGCTATACCCAGCGTTTGCCGCAGCTGTTCCAGGCGCTGCTGGAGGGCTATTTCAGCTACACGCCTACGGAAGAACAGCTTGAGCAGGCTAAGTCCTGGTATGCGCAGATGATGGATTCTGCGGAGAAGGGGAAAGCCTACGATCAGGCGATTATGCCGGCGCAGATGCTGTCGCAAATTCCTTATTTCCAGCGCGAAGATCGCCGCGCGTTACTGCCCTCTGTGACCTTAAAAGAGGTTCTGGCTTACCGTGATGCGCTGAAAACCAATACCCGTCCGGAGTTCCTGGTTGTGGGCAATATGAGCGAAGAGCAGGCAAAAACGCTGGCGCAAAACGTCCGTACGCAGCTGGGTTCAAAAGGCGACGAGTGGTGCCGTAACCAGGATGTGCTGGTAGAGAAAAAGCAAAACGCGATCTTCGAAAAAGCGGGGAGCAGCACCGATTCCGCGCTGGCCGCGGTGTTTGTACCTACCGGTTATGATGAATTTACCAGCTCTGCCCAGAGCGCCGTGCTTGGACAAATTATTCAGCCGTGGTTCTACAACCAGTTGCGTACCGAGGAGCAACTGGGCTACGCGGTGTTCGCCTTCTCCATGAACGTGGGCCGCCAGTGGGGGCTGGGCTTCCTTCTGCAAAGCAGCGACAAGCAACCCGCTTACCTGTGGCAGCGCTATCAGGCGTTCTTCCCGCAGGCGGAAGCAAAACTGCGGGCTATGAAGCCGGAGGAGTTTGCCCAGATCCAGCAGGCCGTTATCGCGCAGGTGATGCAGCCGCCGCAGACGCTGGGCGAAGAAGCCTCGCAGCTGAGCAAAGATTTCGATCGCGGTAATATGAAATTTGATTCGCGTGATAAAATAGTGGCCGAAATAAAACAGCTGACGCCACAAAAGGTTGCCGATTTCTTCCACCAGGCGGTGGTAAAACCGCAGGGTATGGCCATCCTGTCTCAGGTCTCTGGCAGCCAGAACGGGAAAACGGACTACGTAAAATCGAAAGAGTGGACCGTCTGGAAGAGCGTCAGCGCACTACAGCAGTCTATGCCCTGGAGTAAAAAAGAATGACCCATACCGCTGAGCCGCTTGATCCCCTAAGTTTACCTCTACAGGGCGAGCGATTGATTGAAGCCTCAGCGGGAACGGGAAAAACCTATACCATCGCCGCGCTCTATCTGCGTCTGCTGTTAGGGCTCGGCGGCAGCGCCGCTTTTTCACGCCCGTTAAGCGTGGAGGAGCTGCTGGTGGTCACCTTTACCGAAGCGGCCACTGCCGAGCTGCGTGGCCGTATTCGCAGTAACATTCATGAACTGCGCATCGCCTGTCTGCGTCAGACGACGGATAATCCCCTCTACGCGAGCCTGCTGGACGAGATCGCCGATAAGCAACAGGCTGCGCAATGGCTGCTGCTGGCCGAACGGCAAATGGACGAGGCGTCCGTCTTCACCATTCACGGTTTTTGTCAGCGCATGCTGAGCCTGAATGCGTTTGAATCCGGCATGCTCTTTGAGCAACAGCTTATTGAAGATGAATCCGAGCTTCGCTATCAGGCCTGCGCGGATTTCTGGCGTCGTCACTGCTATCCGTTGCAGCGCGACATTGCCGAAGCGGTTCACGCCCTGTGGAAAGGTCCGGAAGATCTTCTTCGCGCCATCGACCGTTACCTGCAAGGCGAAGCGCCGGTCATCAAATCCCCGCCGCCTGCTGATGAAACGCTGGCCTCGCGCCATGAAAAGATTGTCGCCAAAATTACCGCGCTTAAGCAGAAGTGGAATGAGTCGGTCGGTGAAATTGATGCGATCATCGAAAACTCAGGCATCGACAGACGCAAGTTCAACCGTGGGAACCAGGGGAAGTGGATCGAAAAGATCAGCGCCTGGGCCCAGGAGGAGACGCGGGGCTACCAGCTTCCGGACGCACTGGAAAAATTTTCGCAGCGCTTTTTGACCGAGCGGACTAAAGCCGACGGCATTGTGCCCGAGCATCCCCTGTTTGTGGCGATTGAAGCGCTGCTTGCTGAACCATTAACGCTCAACGATCTGATGATCACCCGCGCCATGACGGAGATCCGCCAGGCCGTCGCGCGGGAAAAACGTCGCCGGGGCGAGCTGGGGTTCGATGATATGCTGAGCCGCCTGGACGAGGCGCTGTCCAGCGAGAATGGTGAAGCGCTCGCCAGCGCGATCCGTACCCGATTCCCGGTGGCGATGATTGACGAATTTCAGGACACCGACCCCCAGCAGTACCGCATTTTTCGCCGCATCTGGCGACAGCAGCCCGACACTGCCCTGCTGTTGATAGGCGATCCTAAACAAGCAATTTATGCCTTCCGCGGGGCCGATATCTTCACCTATATGAAAGCCCGCAGCGAGGTCGTCGCGCACTACACGTTAGACACGAACTGGCGCTCCGCGCCGGGGATGGTTGAGAGCGTCAATGCGCTGTTCAGCCGCATGGAGTCGGCGTTCATGTTCAATGAAATTCCTTTCCTGCCGGTGAAATCTGCCCCTAATAACGCGACTTTACGCTTTGAAGTCAGCGGTGCGGTGCAACCCGCCATGACCTTCTGGCTGCTTGAGGGGGAAGGCTATGGTGTTGCCGACTATCAGGCGGCGATGGCCCAGCACTGCGCCGCGCAAATCCGTGACTGGCTGAGCGCAGGCGCGCGCGGCGAGGCGCTGCTGTGGAAAGGGGAACAGGCAAATCCTGTTAAAGCCTCTGATATCACCGTGCTGGTGCGCAGCCGTCAGGAAGCGGCGCTGATCCGCGATGCGCTTACGCTGCTTGATATTCCCTCCGTGTACCTTTCTAACCGCGACAGCGTGTTCGACACGCTGGAAGCCCAGGAAATGCTCTGGCTGCTTCAGGCGGTGCTGGCGCCGGAGCGCGAAAATACGCTTCGAAGCGCGCTGGCCAGTTCAATGCTGGGGTTGAACGCGCGGGATATCGACGTGCTTAACCATGACGAAAACGCATGGGATACGGTAGTGGAAGAGTTTGTCCATTACCGTGAGCGCTGGCAAAAACGCGGCGTCATGGCGATGCTTCGCGAGCTGATGACGCGGCGTCAGATTGCCGAAAATATGCTGGCGACATCCGGCGGTGAAAGGCGTCTGACCGATATTTTACACATCAGCGAACTGTTGCAGGAAGCGGGTACCCAGCTTGAAAGTGAACATGCCCTCGTGCGCTGGCTGGCGCAGCAAATTGCCGATCCCAATAGCAACGCCTCAAGCCAGCAGATGCGTCTTGAGAGCGATAAGCATCTGGTGCAAATCGTCACCATTCACAAATCGAAAGGTCTCGAGTATCCGCTGGTCTGGCTGCCCTTCATCGCGAACTACCGCGTTCAGGATCAGGCCTTTTACCATGACCGCGAGACTTTCGATGCGGTGCTCGATCTCAGCAAAGCGGAAACCAGCGTTGAGCTGGCGGAAGCGGAGCGTCTGGCGGAGGATTTGCGCCTGCTATACGTGGCGCTGACCCGTTCTGTCTGGCATTGCAGCCTGGGCGTCGCGCCCGTATTTCGCCGTCGCGGAGAAAAAACGGGGGAGAGCGATTTCCATTTAAGCGCGTTAGGGCGGCTTATTCAGCGTGGCGAGCCGAAAGATGCGGTGGGGCTACGCCACTGCATTGAGTCGCTTTGCGGTGACGATATCGCGCTACATATCCCCACTCTGCCAGACAATAGCCGCTGGCAAATGGCGCAAGAGACCGCCACCGATCTTAACGCGCGCCAGATCACGCGGGTGCTTGCCGACGACTGGCGAGTCACCAGCTATTCTGGCCTGCAACAGCACGGGCAAAGTATTGCGCAGGATCTCATGCCGAAGCTGGACGTGGATGCCGCAGGAGTGGGAGAGGTGCCGGTTGAGCCGACGTTAACCCCGCATCAGTTCCCGCGCGGCGCGTCGCCGGGCACCTTTTTACACAGCCTCTTTGAGGAGCTAGATTTCACTCAGCCTGTCAGTGAGGAGTGGGTGCTGAGGATGCTACAGAGCGGAGGCTATGACGCGCACTGGCAGCCCGTTCTCACAGACTGGATCAACGCCATTTTGCAGGCGCCGCTGACGGAGCAGGGCTTCTCGCTTCGCCAGCTAACGGCCAAAAATAAGCAGGTTGAGATGGAGTTTTATCTGCCTGTCGAAGGTCCGCTTAAGGCCGACGCGCTCGATGCGCTCATCCGTCAGTACGATCCGCTATCAGCCGGCTGCCCGCCGCTGAACTTCCGTCAGGTACAGGGCATGCTGAAAGGGTTTATCGACCTGGTCTTCCGTCACGACGGGCGTTACTACCTGCTGGACTACAAATCCAACTGGCTGGGCGAGAGCAGCGAAGCCTATACCCAACAGGCGATGGCGGCAGCCATGCAAATGCATCGCTACGATCTGCAATATCAGCTCTATAGCCTGGCGCTGCACCGCTATTTGCGCCACCGTATTGCGGATTATCGCTACGACGACCATTTTGGTGGCGTCATCTACCTGTTCTTACGCGGGGTCGACGCTGCCGATCCGCATTCCGGGATCTTCAGTACTCGTCCGGACGCCGAACTGATTGATAAAATGGATAACCTGTTTGCAGCAAACGCGGAGGAGATGGCATGACGATGCAGGACTTATTGCTGGATGCGGTAGAGCAACGCGTGCTGCGTCAGCTGGACGTGCAGTTTGCCATGATGATTGCCGCTGACCAGCCCGCCGTGATGCTTGCCGCTGCCCTTTTGAGTAAAGACGCCGGAGAGGGGCATGTGTGTCTGCCGCTCTCGCGTCTGGTGATTGACGAAAAAATGCCCCCTGTCCTCCAGTCTTGCTTTGCGCTGCTGGGGGAGACGGTGGACTGGCCGAAAATTTTGTGCGAATCATCGGCCGTCGGGCCGGGAGAAAACCAGGCACCGCTGATCCTCTCGGGTGAGCGCTTGTACCTGAACCGCCTGTGGCGAAACGAGCTGACGGTAGCGCGTTTCTTTAGTGAGACCAACGCGCCGCTTCCCTGCGATGAAGCGCAGCTTCGCCAGACGCTGGACAGTCTGTTTGACTCTGGTGAAGCCACGGACTGGCAGAAAGTGGCGGCGGCTGTCGCCCTGACGCGACGGATTTCGGTGATTTCCGGCGGCCCGGGGACCGGGAAAACCACAACCGTAGCAAAACTGCTGGCCGCCCTGATCCAGCTTTCAGGCGAGCAGCGATGCCGTATTCGTCTGGCGGCGCCCACCGGGAAAGCCGCGGCGCGTCTGACCGAATCTCTGGGCGGCGCGATGCAACGGCTGCCGCTGACGCAGGAGCAGCTTGCGCTTTTCCCGGGTGAAGCAAGTACGCTGCACCGTCTGCTCGGCGCTCAGCCGGGTAGCCAGCGTCTGCGCTACCATGCGGGCAATCCGCTGCATCTGGACGTGCTGGTGGTGGATGAAGCCTCTATGATCGACCTGACCATGATGTCGCGCCTGATCGATGCTCTGCCGCCGCATGCGCGCGTGGTTTTCCTGGGCGATCGCGACCAGCTCGCCTCCGTTGAAGCCGGGGCGGTACTGGGAGATATTTGTACCTACGCCAGCTATGGTTATACCGCCGCGCGGGCGCAGGAGCTTGCCCGCCTGACCGGCTGCTCGCTTGAGCCCGATCGCTCACCCGTCGCGGGCGCGCTGCGCGACAGCCTGTGCCTGCTGCAAAAAAGCTACCGCTTTGGCAGCGACTCCGGCATCGGCCAGCTGGCGGCGGCGGTAAACCGTGGGGATCGGCATGCCACGCGTACGGTGTTTGACGGTTCCTTCACTGACATAGAAAAGAAATCGCTGCAAAGCGGGGAAGAGTATCAGGCAATGCTTGAGGAGGCTCTCCAGGGATACCAGCGTTTTCTGAGCTGCGTGCAGCAGCGCAGTCAGCCCGAGCAGGCCATCGCCGCATTTGGCGAATACCAGCTTCTGTGCGCACTACGTGAAGGGCCGTTTGGCGTCGCGGGTCTGAACGACAGGCTGGAGCAGCTGCTTGTGCAGAAACGCAGAATTAACCGCCAGCTGCATTCGCGATGGTATGAGGGCAGGCCAGTGATGATCTCCCGCAACGACAGTGCGCTGGGGCTGTTCAACGGGGATATCGGCATTGCGCTCGATCGCGGCAACGGTCTGCGCGTGTGGTTCCAGCTGCCGGACGGCAGCGTGAAGTCCGTTCAGCCCAGCCGCCTGCCGGAGCATGAAACGGCATGGGCGATGACGGTACACAAATCTCAGGGCTCCGAGTTCAACCATGCGGCGCTGATCCTGCCGACACAGCTTTCACCGGTCGTAACCCGTGAGCTGGTCTACACCGCCATTACCCGTGCGCGCCAGCGTCTGTCGCTGTATGCGGATGAACGCGTGCTGGGACAGGCGATTGCCACCCGCACCGAGCGCAGAAGCGGATTAAGCGCGATATTTGAATCTGCCTGAATGGACGCCCTTTCCAACAGGAGAGGGCTACCAGTTAACCCAGGTCCGCCATTAATACCTTCGAGCGGCGCTGATAGTTGTACATCTCTTTCTTGCTTTCCGGCAGTGAATCAATATCCACCGGCGTGAAGCCGCGTTCCTGGAACCAGTGAATGCTGCGGGTGGTGAGCACGAACAGCTTGCTCAGACCCATCTGGCGCGCCTGTGCCGCCACGCGTTCAAGCAGCAGTTCGCCCCGGGAGGAGCTACGGTAATCCGGGTGCACGGCGACGCACGCCATTTCTCCGATCTGCTCTTCCGGGAACGGATAAAGCGCCGCACAGGCAATGGTCAGGTTATCGCGCTGGATGATGGTGAACTTGTCGATCTCCATCTCCAGCTGCTCGCGGGAGCGGCGAACCAGAATGCCCTGCTGCTCCAGCGGCCGGATCAGCTCCAGAATGCCGCCGATGTCGTTGATGGTGGCGCGGCGGATCTGCTCGGCGCTCTCCATCACAATCTGCGTACCAATACCGTCCCGGGAGAACAGCTCCTGCAACAGCGCGCCGTCTTCCTGATAGCTGATCAGGTGGCTGCGGCGCACGCCGCTGCGGCACGCTTTGACGGCACCGCGCAGAAAACGCACCGTACCGGAATAGTAATCGCCTTGTGCTTCCAGCGCTTCGACGCGTGCCTGAGCTTCATTCGGAAAAAGTTCTGGCACAATTACGCCCTCATCATTCACGACGCCCTGTGAAGAGCAAAACCCAATCATTTTCTCGGCTTTCAGCTTGATGGCCAGCTGGGTAGCAATCTCTTCCGAGGTCAGATTAAAACTTTCACCCGTTACGGAGACGGCAACAGGGCCCATCAGAACGATCGCGCCATTGTCTAACTGACGGTGAATGGCTTCTTCATCAATACGGCGGATGCGACCGCTGTGGCAGTAGTCCACCCCATCGTCCACGCCGAGCGGCTGAGCAATGATAAAATTGCCGCTCACCACGTTGATATGCGCGCCCTGCAACGGCGTATTATTCAGGCTCATCGACAGGCGGGCGGTAATATCGAGCTGCAACAGGCCCGCCGCCTGTTTGACCAGTTCGAGGGTTTTCGCATCCGTCACGCGGGTATGTTTGTGGTAAATCGGCTCATGGTGATGCGCGGCGAGGTTGGCTTCGATTTGCGGACGTGCGCCATACACCACCACCAGACGGATGCCGAGGCTGTGCAGCAGGCCAATATCATTGACGATGCTGGAAAAGTTTTCATGCTCAATGGCTTCGCCGCCAAGCATGATGACAAACGTTTTTCCCCGATGGGTGTTGATATAGGGAACAGAATGGCGGAATCCCTGGACCAGTTCGGTTCTGCGTTCCTTAACCATGACACAACCCTTAATGAATGTTTATTCGTGATTTCTGTATTTTTATTCGATTGTGGCCGTCCGTGCAAGCCTAAATTTTCTGCGACCCACAGAAAATGATAAGTAATCCGTGCGTTAGCGTATGATTGTTTACCCTTTTATAGATGACAGTTTATGCGTCATTCGTTAAAGTTTTCGGTCAATTCAGACGTTTTATTCATTAATCAGTTTTATTGCTCGGGAGAAGCATGTCGGGATCCAATTCAGCAATAAGCCGCCGCCGCCTGTTAAAAGGGGCCGGGGCGATGTGGTTGCTTAGCGTCAGCCAGGTGGGTCTTGCCGCCACAAGCCAGGTAGTCGCGGTGCGCGTCTGGCCGTCGTCGACCTATACGCGCGTGACGGTTGAGTCCAACCGCGTGCTGAAATATAAGCAATTCGCCCTCAGCAATCCTGAACGTGTGGTGGTTGATCTCGAAGGTGTGAACCTCAACTCCGTGCTGAAAGGCATGGCGGCTCAGATCCGCGGCGACGATCCGTTTATCAAATCGGCGCGCGTCGGGCAGTTCGATCCGCAAACCGTGCGCATGGTGTTTGAGCTGAAGCAGAACGTGAAGCCGCAGCTCTTTGCCCTTGCACCTGTTGCCGCCTTTAAAGAGCGTCTGGTGATGGATCTCTATCCGGCGAATGCCACGGATATTCAGGATCCGCTCCTGGCACTCCTTGAGGATTACAACAAAGGCGATCTCGACCGGCAGGTTCCACCAGCGCAAAGCGGGCCGAAGCCGGGCAGGGCGGGGCGCGACCGACCGATTGTGATCATGCTCGATCCTGGCCACGGCGGGGAAGATTCCGGCGCCGTCGGGAAATATCGCACCCGCGAAAAAGATGTGGTGCTACAAATTGCCCGTCGTCTGAAGGCGTTAATCGACAAAGAGGGCAATATGCGCGCCTACATGACGCGCAACGAAGATGTCTTTATCCCGCTGAAGGTCCGCGTGGCGAAAGCGCAGAAGCAGCGCGCGGATCTGTTTGTCTCTATTCACGCGGATGCCTTCACCAGCCGCCAGCCGAGCGGCTCATCGGTATTTGCCCTGTCAACAAAAGGGGCGACCAGTACCGCCGCGAGATACCTGGCGGATACGCAGAACGCCTCGGATTTAATCGGTGGGGTGAGCAAAAGCGGCGATCGTTACGTCGACCATACGATGTTCGATATGGTGCAGTCGCTGACCATTACCGACAGCCTGAAGTTTGGTAAAGCGGTGCTGGGCAAGCTGGGCCGGGTCAATAAGCTGCACAAAAACAGCGTCGAGCAGGCCGGATTTGCGGTACTGAAAGCGCCGGATATTCCGTCCATTCTGGTCGAAACCGCGTTTATCAGTAACGTGGAAGAGGAACGCAAGCTCAAGACGGCTAAATTCCAGCAGGAAGTGGCGGAGTCGATTCTGGCGGGTATCCGGGCCTATTTCTCAGACGGAGAAACGCTGGCGCGGCGAGGGTAGGGCATCAGGCCGGGTATCTTGCCCGGCATTTTCACAAACGGCAGATACAAAAAAACACCCTTAAGGGTGTTTATTGTTTTAGAAGTGTTGGTTGCGGGGGCCGGATTTGAACCGACGACCTTCGGGTTATGAGCCCGACGAGCTACCAGGCTGCTCCACCCCGCGTCCGTCTTTTTGCTTCGTATTTCAAACCACATCTGCGTTGACTTTCCTCGTTCACCTCAGTCACTTACTGGAGTAAGTTCCTAAGGATTCACTGCGTCGTCGCCTTGCTGTGATTCGAACTATTTCGCAAAAACTTCTACAGTCGTAGAAGATACTTCATCAAATTTTAATTGGTTGCGGGGGCCGGATTTGAACCGACGACCTTCGGGTTATGAGCCCGACGAGCTACCAGGCTGCTCCACCCCGCGTCCGTGGAAGCGCACTATACTCGGATAGGTTTGTGATGCAACCCCTTTTTCGCATAATTCATTATTTTGTATGCAAAATGAACGGGAATAGCCACTTTGGACTATTTTTTGTCCAGAATTTGCCAAAGGGAAGGCGATTGCATTTCATTCATACGGTGGGTTTGTTATCTTCATCACGCGGAAATGGGCAACTAAAAGACGAGATATAATGAAAGGACGTTGGGCGAAGTATCTGATGACAGGCGCAATGGTAGCGATTCTTGCGGCCTGCTCTTCCAAACCGACCGATCGCGGTCAACAGTATAAAGACGGGAAGTTATCCCAGCCTTTCTCTTTAGTTAACCAGCCCGATGCCGTGGGTGCTCCAATCAATGCCGGGGATTTCTCCGAGCAGGTGTACCAGATCCGTAAAGCGTCGCCGCGTCTGTATGGCGCACAGAACAACGTTTATAGTGCCGTGCAGGACTGGCTGAAGGCGGGCGGTGATACACGCAATATGCGCCAGTTTGGTATTGATGCCTGGCAGATGGAAGGGGCCGATAACTACGGTAACGTCCAGTTTACCGGCTACTACACGCCGGTTGTCCAGGCGCGACACACGCGTCAGGGTGAATTCCAGTATCCGATTTACCGTATGCCGCCAAAACGCGGTCGTCTGCCGTCTCGCGCCGAGATCTACGCCGGCGCGCTTAGTGAAAATTACGTGCTGGCCTACAGCAACTCGCTGATGGATAACTTCATCATGGACGTGCAGGGCAGCGGTTATATTGATTTTGGCGACGGTTCGCCGCTGAACTTCTTTAGCTACGCCGGGAAAAACGGCCATGCCTACCGCAGCATCGGTAAGGTGCTTATCGACCGTGGTGAAGTAAAACGAGAAGACATGTCGATGCAGGCGATCCGCGAGTGGGGCGAAAAGCACAGCGAAGCGGAAGTGCGTGAATTGCTTGAGCAGAACCCATCGTTTGTTTTCTTCAAGCCGCAAAACTTTGCGCCGGTGAAAGGGGCGAGCGCCGTACCGCTGATTGGCCGCGCCTCGGTGGCCTCGGATCGTTCGATTATCCCGGCGGGCACCACGCTGCTGGCGGAAGTGCCTCTCCTCGACAACAACGGCAAGTTCAACGGCAAGTATGAGCTGCGCCTGATGGTGGCGCTGGACGTGGGCGGGGCGATCAAAGGCCAGCACTTCGATATTTACCAGGGCATCGGCCCGGATGCCGGGCACCGTGCAGGCTGGTATAACCACTACGGACGCGTGTGGGTGCTGAAGACTGCGCCGGGTACCGGAAACGTATTCAGCGGCTGATTGTGGTATTCTGAGCGCAAGACGGATTACGGTTCAGGGTGAGGAATACCTCACCCTTTTTACATCTGAGGTTTTATGTCTGTGGTAATCAGCGATGCCTGGCGCCAGCGTTTCGGCGGCACGGCACGGTTATATGGTGAAAAAGCCCTGCAACTGTTCGCGGATGCGCATGTCTGCGTGGTGGGCATTGGGGGTGTGGGTTCGTGGGCGGCAGAAGCGCTGGCGAGAACCGGCATTGGCGCAATTACGTTGATTGATATGGATGACGTCTGCGTCACTAACACTAACCGTCAGATCCACGCCCTGCGTGATAACGTCGGTCTGGCGAAGTCTGAGGTGATGGCGGATCGTATTCGTCTGATCAACCCGGAGTGCCGCGTAACGGTGATTGACGACTTTGTGACGGCAGATAACGTCGCGGAGTACATGAGCAAAGGCTACAGCTACGTCATTGACGCCATCGACAGCGTGCGCCCGAAAGCGGCGCTGATCGCTTACTGCCGTCGCTATAAGGTGCCGCTGGTGACCACCGGCGGGGCAGGCGGACAAATCGATCCGACTCAGATCCAGGTGGCTGACCTGGCGAAAACCATTCAGGATCCGCTGGCCGCTAAGCTGCGCGAGCGCCTAAAAAGCGACTTCAACGTGGTGAAGAACAGCAAAGGCAAGCTGGGCGTGGACTGCGTGTTCTCCACCGAAGCGCTGGTTTATCCGCAGGCGGATGGTTCGGTCTGTGCGATGAAAAGCACGGCGGAAGGGCCGAAGCGGATGGACTGCGCCTCTGGGTTCGGTGCGGCCACCATGGTGACCGCCTCCTTCGGCTTTGTGGCGGTCTCTCACGCCCTGAAGAAGATGATGGCGAAGGCGGAACGTCAGGCCTGAGCCTGACGTGCGGCAGCCAGCACCGCGTCGTTGAGCGCGATCAACCCCTGACCGCGCGAGGCGCTAAGCTGCGCGCGAAGTCCCAGCTCATCAAACAGCGCCAGCGGAGAATGCGCCAGCAGATCTGCGGCGCGTTTCCCTTCGACGGCGGTCAGCAGCACCGCCAGCAGGCCGCGAACAATGCGTCCCTCGCTGTCGCCGAAGAAATGCAGCTTCTCACCGGATACGCTAAACCCAAGCCAGACGCGGTTCTCGCAGCCAGCGATCTCCTTCGCCTGTGACTTCAGATCGTCTGACAGGGTGGGCAGCTGTTTACCCAGCAGGATCAGCTGACGGTATTTATCCTCCCACTGCGTGAGCGGGGCGAAGGTCTGTTTCAACGTCTCTTCAGTGATAACGGTGCCGAACGGGTGCCCGGCTAAGGCTGAATGTGTCATTAATCCACCAGTAATTCCAGGGCGCGATCGACGGCGGAAACCAGCGCGTCGACGTCGCTTTTTGTGTTGTACGGTGCAAACGAGGCGCGCAGGGTGCCGCTCACGCCCATGGCTGCCAGCAGCGGCTGGGCGCAGTGCTGTCCGGCACGCAGCGCAATGCCGTACCCGGCAAGCAGCGTCACCATGTCGCTATGGTGTACGCCCGCGAAGTCAAAGGCGAGCAGGCTGGAGTCCTGTACGCGGAACGAGCGAAACCCCGGGCGTTTTTTAAGCTCTTCTTCCGCCAGCGTCGCCAGGCCCCGGCTCCAGCTTTCAGCCTGAACCACGTCCGTTTCTGTAAGCCATTCGAGCGCCGCGCTCAGGCCGATAACCCCGGCCACGTTCGGCGTACCGGCTTCCAGGCGGTAAGGTACATCCTGAGTTTTAAAGCCGTCAAAGGTCACTTCGGTAATCATCTTGCCGCCGCCGAGCCACGGCGTCATCCGGGCCAGCAGTTCAGATTTACCGTACAGCGCGCCGATACCGGTTGGCCCGTACAGCTTGTGCCCGGAGAACGCATAGAAATCGATATCCAGCGCCTGAACGTCAGCCGGGAAATGCACCACTCCCTGCGCGCCGTCGACCATCACCACCACGCCGCTGGCATGGGCAATTTTAATGGCGCGCGCCAGATCCGGGCAGCCGCCGGTGACGTTGGACATCTGCCCCAGCGCCAGAATACGGCTGCGCGGCGTCATCAGCTCGGGCAGACGCGCCACGTCCGGCAGAAGGTCTGCACCCAGCGGGAGCTTTACAACGCGCGCCCCGGTTTGTTCAGCCACCATCAGCCACGGCACCAGGTTAGCGTGGTGTTCTGCCTCGCTGACGATGATTTCATCTCCGGCCTGCAACAACGGACGCGCGTAGCATTGCGCCACCATGTTAATGGCCTCGGTGGTGCCGCGCGTCCAGACGATGTTCTTACCGCTGTCGGCATTGATCAGGCGCGCGACCTGATCCCGTGCGGCTTCGTATTGCGCCGTCAGGCGCTGCGCTTCGGCATACTGGCTGCGGTGCACGTTCCCGGCGCTCAGGCTGTAAAACTGGCGGGTTGCCTCAATCACCGCCTGCGGCTTGAGGGCCGTGGCGGCGCTATCAAGATAAATACCGGCATCGGCCAGCGCGGGAAACTGTGCGCGAAACTGCGCAGGACTGAAAGCGTTCATGGAATTCCTCATATCGATTCTTCGATCGTCGCGCAAATTTATCAACAGGGCAAGGAAGTTGATATCTATCAGATTTGTCTGCTTATCCTGGCGAGTCTGAAAAAGCAGGTTATGCTAAATAGTGTTAGGCGGATGTTTTAGCCTGTTATAAATCGAGGTTTGAATAGCATTAATTGCTAAAGGAGATAATCATGAAAAAGACAGCTGCAATCATTTCTGCCTGTGCGTTGACCTTTGCCCTGAGCGCCTGTTCTGGTAATAACTATGTAATGCATACCAACGATGGTCGATCTATCGTCTCTGAAGGGAAACCGACAACCGATAATGATACCGGGATGATTTCATACAAAGATGCTAACGGGAACAAACAGCAGATCAACCGCAGTGACGTGAAAGAGATGAAAGAAATCGAGCATTAATAGCGAGATAAGCGAAAAAAAAGCACCGCAAGTTGGCGGTGCTACATTAATCACTATGGACAGACAGGGTAAATGTACAGGAAGTGAAAAATTGGTAGCGTTGCTACCGTGGTCTGAATCGCAGACCAATTGCAAACACAACAACACAACATCACAACCGTAAGCCAAAAGCCCTTCAGAACACGCATTCCAAAAAAACTTTTCGTTCCGGCTCAGGAAGTGCCGCCACTATAGGTATTTGCTGGTAGTTCCTCAACGGACAAATTATAATGGCTCAGATAAAAAAAACTAATAGGTTAAACGTTGTTTCCTATATGTTAAATCTCGTTAACATCTAAGCCAGATAACCATGTCCAAGCGATTGCCACCCCTTAATGCATTACGTGTTTTTGATGCAGCAGCACGCCATCTCAGCTTCACCCGCGCAGCCGATGAGCTTTTTGTGACACAGGCCGCAGTAAGTCATCAAATCAAGTCTCTGGAGGATTTTCTGGGGCTTAAGCTGTTCCGTCGCCGCAACCGATCCTTGCTGTTGACTGAAGAGGGGCAGAGCTATTTTCAGGATATTAAAGAGATTTTTTCCCAGCTGACGGAAGCCACCCGCAAGCTTCAGGCCCGGAGCGCAAAAGGTGCCCTGACGGTCAGTTTATTGCCCAGTTTTGCCATTCAATGGCTGGTGCCTCGACTCTCAAGCTTTAACTCAACTTATCCGGGAATCGATGTCCGAATCCAGGCCGTTGACCGTCAGGAAGACAAGCTGGCAGATGATGTGGACGTGGCGATTTTTTACGGTCGCGGCAACTGGCCGGGCTTGCGTGTAGAGAAATTATACGCAGAATATCTGCTGCCGGTCTGCTCGCCGCTGCTGCTGACGGGGGACAAGGCGCTCAAAACGCCCGCCGATCTGGCGAAACATACGCTTTTGCACGATGCGTCGCGTCGCGACTGGCAAACTTATACCCGTCAGTTAGGTCTTAATCATATAAATGTGCAGCAGGGGCCCATTTTTAGCCACAGCGCGATGGTGCTACAGGCTGCCATTCACGGGCAGGGCGTGGCGTTGGCAAACAACGTGATGGCGCAGTCCGAAATTGAGGCAGGCCGTCTGGTTTGCCCATTTAACGATGTTCTGGTCAGCAAAAATGCATTTTATCTGGTTTGTCATGACAGTCAGGCAGAACTGGGTAAAATAGCCGCTTTCCGGCAGTGGATACTGGCGAAAGCGGCAAGCGAGCAAGAAAAATTCCGCTTCAGGTATGAACAATAACGTTTGTGTGCCGGGCACGCATTAATTCAGGACTTAAACATGACCAGCCGATTCATGCTGATTTTCGCCGCAGTAAGTGGCTTTATTTTTGTAGCTCTGGGCGCGTTTGGCGCGCATGTGTTAAGCAAATCTCTGGGCGTTGTGGAGATGGGCTGGATCCAGACCGGCCTTGAATATCAGGCGTTCCACACGCTGGCAATATTTGGGCTGGCGGTGGCGATGCAACGCCGCATCAGCATCTGGTTCTACTGGAGCAGCGTCTTTCTGGCGCTGGGTACCGTACTGTTCAGCGGCAGCCTCTACTGCCTGGCGCTGTCGCATTTACGCCTGTGGGCGTTTGTTACACCTGTCGGCGGCGTCAGCTTCCTGGCGGGGTGGGTATTAATGTTTATCGGAGCTATCCGTCTGAAACGCAAGGGCGTTGTTCATGAATAAGGTTGTTTTATATTGTCGCCCGGGGTTTGAGAAAGAGTGTGCCGCGGAAATCACCGATAAAGCGGGGAAGCGTGAAGTCTTCGGATTTGCTCGCGTCAAAGAGAACGCGGGCTATGTGGTATTTGAATGCTATCAGCCTGATGATGCCGACAAGCTGGCGCGCGAGCTGCCGTTCAGCTCGCTGATTTTTGCCCGCCAGATGTTTGTCGCGGGTGAACTGCTGAAAGATCTCCCATCGGACGATCGCATCACGCCGATTGTGGGCATGTTACAAGGCGTGGTGGAGAAGGGTGGCGATTTACGCGTGGAAGTGGCCGACACCAACGAAAGCAAAGAGCTGATGAAGTTCTGCCGCAAGTTCACCGTGCCGCTGCGCGCGGCGCTGCGCGATGCGGGCGTGCTGACAAACTACGAAACGCCAAAGCGTCCGGTCGTGCATATCTTCTTTATTGCGCCAGGGTGTTGCTACGCAGGCTACTCGTATACCACCAACAACTCGCCGTTCTTTATGGGGATCCCGCGTCTGCGCTTCCCGGCGGACGCGCCGAGCCGTTCAACCCTGAAGCTGGAAGAGGCGTTCCACGTCTTTATCCCGGCCGACGAGTGGGACGAACGCCTGGCAAACGGCATGTATGCGGTCGATCTCGGGGCGTGCCCTGGCGGCTGGACCTATCAGCTGGTGAAACGCAACATGTGGGTGTCCTCGGTGGATAACGGCCCAATGGCGCAAAGCCTGATGGATACCGGGCAGGTCACCTGGCTGCGCGAGGACGGTTTCCGCTATCGCCCGAACCGCAACAACATCTCCTGGATGGTGTGCGACATGGTAGAGAAACCGGCGAAAGTCGCGGCGCTGATGGCCTCCTGGCTGGTAAACGGCTGGTGTCGTGAGACGATTTTCAACCTCAAGCTGCCGATGAAAAAGCGCTACGAAGAGGTGTCGCAGAACCTGGCTTATATTCAGCAGCAGCTGGACGAACATGGCATTAACGCGGAAATCCAGGCACGACAGCTGTATCACGATCGTGAAGAAGTGACGGTACACATTCGTCGCTGGTGGGCGGCCGTGGGCGGGCGTCGCGACGAGCGATAACGTCTGTAATGCCCGGTGACGCTACGCTTACCGGGCCTACAAAACCGTGAATCGTTTTAACGCTCTAACCGTAACTGCTGTAAATTCCCGTCCAGCTGTAAATCCGTCTGTAGTGTCGCCACCTCGCGGCAGATAAACGCCATCTCTTTGTGTGCCTCCAGCTTTTTGCGCCACTTTTCCGGTACCTCATCCAGCCGGGCGTAAATGCCTTCCAGGTTTTGAAACTCCGTCAGCAGCTGTGCGGCACTTTTTGGTCCAATGCCGGCGACGCCCGGTACTTTGGAGCTGCTAATTCCCGTTAGCCCCCAGTAGTCAGGCAGCTGTTCCGGCGAGACGCCAAACTCCCCGGCAATAAAGGGCGCGTCCAGCCAGCGTTTCTGGAAATAGTCGCGGATGCGGATCGTGGGAGAGAGAAGCTGGCAGTAGCCTTTGTCGGTTGAAACGATGGTCGCCTGATGCCCGGCGCTCGCGACTTTCACCGCCAGCGTTGCGGCCAGATCGTCAGCCTCGTTGCCGTGCGCGCCCCAGCAGGGAACCCCGCGTTGTTCGAAGGCGGCGCGAATAACGGGCATTTCGGCGTGCAGATCGTCCGGCATCGGCGCGCGTCCGGCCTTGTAGTCAGGGAGACGCTGATGTCGCCAGCCGCTGTTGCGCGCTTCGTCGTCAAACACGGCCACGACGTGCGTCGGCTCGCTGTGGCGAATAAGCTGCTCCAGCGCGTGCAGGCAGGTGTCCTTGCAGGGTGTGCCCTGTACCGCATGGATCCGGCGAATCAGGTTGAGCGCGTCGACGATAAGTAAATGAACAGCCACAGATATTCTCCCTTAAAGCTAATGGATAAAGGGTATCACTGTCGGCAGGGGGAAACGAATAGCTTGAGGGAAAACAGGAAGAAGCCTCGCAAAACGAGGCTTCCTGACCGGCTTAATCGCAGGTGACGATCTTCATCGCCAGGCCACCGCGAGAGGTTTCGCGGTATTTGGCGTTCATATCTTTACCGGTTTCGTACATGGTTTCGATAACCTTATCGAGACAGACGCGCGGTTCGCTGGTGCGGCGCAGCGCCATACGTGCCGCGTTCACCGCCTTCACGGAGGCAATGGCGTTACGCTCGATGCACGGTACCTGTACCTGTCCGCCGACCGGGTCGCAGGTCAGCCCCAGGTTATGCTCCATTCCGATTTCCGCAGCAATACAGACCTGTGCAGGGCTTGCACCCAGCAGTTCAGCCAGACCCGCCGCCGCCATAGAACAGGCTACGCCCACTTCACCCTGACAGCCCACTTCCGCACCGGAAATGGAGGCGTTCATCTTGTACAGAGAGCCAATCGCACTGGCAACCAGCATATAGCGCGCCAGTGAGTTTGCGTTCACTTCGCGGATAAACTTGTCGTAATACGCCAGTACCGCCGGAACAATCCCGCACGCGCCGTTGGTTGGCGCGGTCACCACGCGGCCACCCGCAGCGTTCTCTTCGTTCACCGCCAGCGCGAACATGTTGATCCAGTCGACGACGGCCATCGGGTCGGTGGTGGTTTTGTCGGTGCTGACCAGCATGCGGCGCAGCGCAGCCGCACGACGCGGAACGCGCAGTTTACCCGGCAGCACGCCTTCGGTGGTGATCCCGCGCTCAATACCGCTGCGCATCACCTCCCAGACGTTAGCGAAGTGCTGTTCCAGCTCCTCTTTGCTGTGCAGGGCCAGCTCGTTTTTCATCATCAGGCCGGAGAGAGAGAGCCCCGTCTCCTGGCAGTGACGCTGTAAATCGGCCGCGTTTTTGTACGGGTACGGCACCTCAACGGCGGAACCGTTGGTTTGACCAAAATGGTCTTCGTCGACGATAAACCCGCCGCCGATGGAGTAATACGTCTGGCTGTAAACCGCTTTATCGCCGACCAGCGCGGTAATGCGCATGCCGTTCTCGTGCAGCGACAGGTTATCCGCATGGAAATTCATGCAGTGGTCAACCGGGAATTCAACCTCATGCTCGCCGTTGGCCAGCAGCAAACGACCGTGGGTGTTCACGTCCTGGATAAAGCCAGGAATGGAGTCAATATCAACGGTATCCGGCAGGTTACCCGCCAGGCCCATGATAATGGCAATATCGGTATGGTGGCCTTTACCGGTCAGGGAAAGGGAACCGTATACATCGACAACCACGCGGGTGATGTCGTGCAAAATGCCGCGTGCAATCAAGTCATCCGTGAATTGTTTACCGGCTTTCATTGGTCCGACGGTGTGAGAGCTGGAAGGACCAATACCGATTTTGAAGATATCGAATACGCTAATCATGATGCGTCCATTGCTTCAGTCAGAGGGGAGGAGTGCGCCGTCCGCAGACGGCGCAGGAGGTATTAGCTGAACAGCGAGTAGAAAATAGCGGAGATGGCAATCAGACCCATCACAACAACGAAGACGTTGCTGATATGGCCGCTGTATTTGCGCATCGCAGGCACTTTCTGAATCGCGTACATCGGCATCAGGAACAGGATCATCGCGATAATCGGGCCGCCCAGGGTTTCAATCATGCCAAGAATGCTTGGGTTCAGGGTGGCTACCGCCCAGGTGGTCACCAGCATGAACAGCGCGGTGATTTTGTTCAGACGGTTGATTTCAATGCTCTTGCCCTTACCGCGCAGAGATTTAATCACCATACCGTTGAAGCCTTCACGTGCGCCCAGGTAGTGGCCCAGGAAGGATTTGGTGATGGCGATAATCGCGATAATCGGTGCCATCCACGCAATCAGCGGTGCGTTAAAGTGGTTTGCCAGGTAAGACAGAATAGAGATGTTCTGCTCTTTCGCCGCCGCCAGATCCGCCGGGGAGAGGCTCAGCACGCAGCTGAACACGAAGAACATTACGGTCAGTACCATCATGATGTGCGCGCGAGCCAGGATGCTGGAGCACTTCTTCTCTGCGCCGTCGCCGTACTCTTCACGCTTCGCTACCGCGAAGGAGGAGATGATGGGTGAGTGGTTGAAGGAGAATACCATTACCGGGATTGCCAGCCACAGGGTCAGCAGCAGGCCGTTACCGGTCGCGGATGCGCTGCTCAGAGACAGGGTTTCCAGGGCAGCACCGTTCCACTGTGGGATCAGGTACAGCGCCAGCACCATCAGGGCCGCAACAAACGGGAATACCAGCACGCTCATCGCTTTCACAATCATCTGCTCGCCGAAGCGCACGATGGTCATCATACCCACGATCAGGATCAGGGAGAGGATCGCGCGCGGCGGCGGGGTCATCTGAAGCTGATGCATCATGAAGCTTTCAACGGTGTTGGTGATAGCGACGCTATAAACCAGCAGAATCGGGTAAATCGCGAAGAAGTAGAGCAGGGTAATCAGCTTACCTGCGCCAACGCCGAAGTGTTCTTCAACGACTTCAGTGATGTCTTCGCCCGGGTTTTTACCGGACAGCACGAAGCGGGTCAGGCCGCGGTGTGCAAAGAAGGTCATCGGGAAAGCGATGATTGCCATGATGATCAGCGGGATCAGACCGCCGACGCCCGCGTTGATAGGAAGGAACAGTACACCAGCGCCGATTGCCGTGCCGTAAAGGCCAAGCATCCACATGGTATCCGTTTTGCGCCAACCGCTTCGGGAATCAATCGAAGCAACGGTGCTGGTTTGAGTGGTTTCCATCTGTATCTCCTGGAGGAAGCAAATTGTCAGGTTTTTAGTCAAATCCGATGAAAAAGTGCCTGACGGTAATATGAAATTCGTTCAGTGACGGTTTTTTAATAATTTTTGCCCGTAACTATTGGCGGGCGGAAAGATACATTCTAGTTATGAATCTATCAGTGATCGCGATCCCAAATGCAATAATCCACTTATGATGTGGGCATCTTTAGACCAATTATCTGTTAAAAAAACATCAAAGAGAATTTACGGGCGCGAAGGCTACCATTAACAACATGATTTAGAAAAGGCTGGCCCGCGAGATAGGTGTCTTTCGCTATAAAGAAATGGGATTTTAGTATTTTCTGGCGGGTAATTTTGATTAAGGCTGATTATTTACGGTTTCAGAAACTAGGTAATCGTTTGCGTTGGCGTCAGATTTGCTAATAACATTTAAGAGCGCTATGAATTGCATCACTAATAAAAAAGCCGGATGACGATCCGGCTTGAGTGGGAGGAAATGACGCTTTACTTGATGATTTCGTAACACGGAATATAGGCGGAGCCTGGAAGCTTCATGCGGTGCTGGGCGACAAAGCCCTGCAACATGTCATCCATACGGCGCATCATCTCCGGGTCACCGTGGATCTTATACGGCCCGAACTCTTCAATCGCGCGGATCCCCACCTCTTTCACGTTCCCCGCCACAATGCCGGAGAAGGCGCGACGCAGGTCGGCAGCCAGCACTTCCACCGGCTGATCCGGATAGAGTTTCAGGTTCGCCATGTTCTCATGCGACGGCTCGAAGGGGATCTGGAGATCCGGTGCGATACGAATGGACCAGTTAAAGCTGTAGGCATCCCCGGTATCACGACGGTTCTCTTTCACCAGCGGCATCGCTTTTTTCATCTGACGGGCCACTTCAGCGGCATCGTCAATGATAATGCGGTAGTGACGGCGCGCGTCTTCACCCAGCGTATGCACGATAAACTCGTCCAGCACGCGGAAGTAGTCGGCGCTCTCTTTCGGGCCGGTCAGGATCAGCGGCAGAACCTGGTCTTTGTTGGCCGGGTTCATCAGGATCCCCAGCAGATAAAGCAGCTCTTCCGCCGTGCCTACGCCGCCCGGGAAGATGATGATGCCGTGCGCGATACGGACAAACGCCTCAAGACGCTTTTCGATATCCGGCATAATAATCAGTTCGTTAACCAGCGGGTTAGGCGGCTCAGCGGCGATGATCGACGGCTCGGTCATGCCGATAAAGCGACCATCTTTATAGCGTTGCTGCGCGTGTCCTACTGCCGCACCTTTCATCGGCGCTTCCATCGCGCCAGGGCCGCAGCCGGTACAGATGTTCAGCTCGCGCAGGCCAAGCTGAGTCCCCACGCGGCGGGCGTACAGGTATTCGGTTTCGTTAATGGAGTGACCGCCCCAGCAGACGACCATGTTCGGCGCCTCGCCCACGTGCAGGGCACGGGCGTTACGCAGAATGGAAAAGACCAGGTTGGTGATATGAACGGAGCTTTCCAGGTCAAGATACTGGAAACGACCGGCGTTGCTGATCTGTCCGTTAACAAACAGAATATCGCGCAGCACGGCAAACAGGTTGGCCTGAAGTGAGCGAATAATACGCCCGTCGACAAAAGCGTCCTCCGGCGGGTTGATCACTTCCAGCTTCACGCCGCGTTCGCGGCGCAGCACGTTGATATCAAAACTTTCGAAGCGGGACAGCAGCTCTTTACTGTTGTCGGTCAGGCTTCCGGAGTTCAGTACGGCAAGTGAACAGTTACGAAACAGTTGATAAAGGTCGCTACTGGCGGTGCGTTTAAGCATGTCCACTTCCAGCTGCGACAACATATCCATAGAGCCAAGCGGGCTAATATGTGTAATCAAGTGAGCTCCTTATGGGACGATTATCGTCTTTCCCTGTTGATTACAATAGCCCTGGCTTATGACGTTTCACAACACTTCGGGCGGAATACCGCCCGCATATTGTGAAAATATTTATCTTACTGGCGTACCAGCCGTCCGGTGGCAGGCACAAAATCGGTATTGGTGCGCCACGGGTTGATATCCAGACCCCCACGACGGGTATAGCGGGCATAAACGCTCAGCTTTTCAGGCTGGCAGAAACGCTGGATGTCATTGAAGATACGTTCCACGCACTGCTCGTGGAATTCGTTGTGGTGGCGGAACGACACCAGGTAACGCAGCAGTTTTTCCCGGTCAATTTTCGGGCCGCGATACTGAATCTGAACGGAGCCCCAGTCCGGCTGGTGGGTAATGAGGCAGTTGGATTTGAGAAGGTGGCTGACCAGCGTCTCGTCCACACGCTTTCCGCTCGCCGCGTTTTCGAGGTAGTCGGTGCTAAATTCGTAGCTCTCTATCTCAATATCCTGGTCGTCGATGCAGGTGCCGTGGAAATGGGCAATGGGCTGTCCTTCCAGCTCGTGCAGACGGTATAACGAGACGGATACGTTCCCCTGCGCGCAGGCGGCTAAATCCCGCTCCAGCGTTTGCTGAACCTCGTCCCAGCTGTTGAATCGGGTCTGGTTGAAGCTGTTGAGATAGAGCTTAAAGCTTTTGGACTCGACCAGGTTCACGCTGGCGTAGTCCAGCTCAACGTGGCCCACGGCCACCTGCGGCAGCCCGCGCGCGTTCAGCCAGGAGAGTTCATACAGCGTCCAGATATCGCCGCCAACAAACGGCAGCGCATCGGCATGAAGGCCAAGCGGATCGCGGTTCAGGCTGCGCGGCACGCCCTGAAGCAGGCTTGCGTCGTAGGTGTCGCGGTAATCGGTCGATTTACCCAGCGTTAAGCCCGTTAACGCCTGATGATTTTCGTAAGACATGTTTCATAGCCACTTTACAGGTACACTTAGGGGCTGAGTTTATCCTGTCTTACAAGAAGAGAGAAATCGGTGGATATCGAAACTGCAAATGCCCTGACTGCCTTCACGACCCGCTATTGCGATGCCTGGCATGAAAAGCGGGGGACGTGGCCGCAAAGCACTGAATTATATGGCGTGCCGTCACCGTGCATTATCGCTTCGCAGGATGATTACGTACTCTGGCAACCGAAACCGTTCGCGGGCGAGCAGAACGTAAATGCGGTTGAACGCGCCATGGACATTGTGGTACAACCTGCGCTTCATGCGTTTTATACCACGCAGTTTGCCGGGGATATGACGGCATGCTTTGCACGACAGCCGCTGACGCTGCTGCAAACCTGGAGCGAAGACGATCTTCAGCGCGTTCAGGAAAACCTCATTGGTCACCTGGTCACGCAAAAACGCCTTAAGCTCTCTCCGACTCTCTTTATTGCGACGCTCGACAGTGAACTGGACGTCATTTCTGTCTGCAACCTCTCTGGCGAGGTGATTAAAGAGACGCTCGGCACCCACAATCGCGACGTTCTCGCGCCTTCACTTGCGGATTTCCTCACCCGCCTTGAGCCGCTTCTGTAATCCATGATGCTACTGGGCGTGTGAGAGATCTCTTACACGCTCTGTGAGACATCGCCGAAACAATTAGCATTGTCTTATGGATTTAAGATTAATATTAACTTTTCTTTCAACAGGTTAGCGATTTTCTTAATCGATGACGCCCGTTTCGCCTGGCTTACACTGCGCACAAGGTGGGTTGTAAGACGACGCAGAATAGCGGATTCTATCTCTGTCGACAGGATGCCGACGCAAGAAACGAACATCAGGATGATGGCGTTTCTTATCAGGGACACGTCAGGACGACGCCGCAGGAAGGCTTCAGGATGAAGCAAAGTGGATCACGCAGGATGCGTAAGGGACACCTCCAGGAAGGAGAACGAGAGCCGGTCAGGATGGTCGGTGGGTCAGGATGGCCAGGACGTTTCAGGATGAAACCTACACATCAGGACGATGTGAGCAGGAAGCAAAAGGTAAAGGGATGACCAGGCCTTCGGGCATCAGGAAAAGTTGTCACGGATGAGCAGGGAGCACGTATTGTAGCTGGAATGCTGCGAAACGAACCGGGAGCACTGTTTTTACAGTGCTCCCTTTTTTTATTTCTGCCTTCCGCAATGCTATGCTTCGCGCCATTCCGTTTTTCAGTTGAGGTTACTATGACGCATCACGATAGCGTTCGTGCGCAATTGCACGCCATCGAAGCCCTTATGCGCCAGCATCAGCTGTGGCAGGACAATGCGCCGCAGCCAGAAGCGTTCGCCAGCACCCAACCGTTTTGTCTGGATACGCTGTCCCCGTTCGAATGGCTCCAGTGGGTATTGATTCCGCGCATGCATGCGCTGCTGGAAGGGGGACACGCGTTGCCCCAGGCGTTTGCCGTCTCTCCCTATTACGAAATGGCGCTGGAGGCGACCCACCCCGCGCGCGACGTTATGCTGGTTGAGCTGGAAAAGCTGGATACGCTTTTCGCCGGTGACGATGCATGACGCTTGAGATCCTGTATCAGGATGAGTGGCTGGTGGCGGTGAATAAACCGTCCGGCTGGCTGGTACACAGAAGCTGGCTCGATCGCGATGAGAAAGTGGTGGTGATGCAAACCGTGCGCGATCAAATTGGTCAGCACGTCTTCACTGCCCATCGTCTGGATCGGCCAACCTCTGGCATTCTGCTGATGGGACTTTCCAGCGAGGCCGGGCGCCTGCTGTCGCAGCAGTTTGAACAGCACCAGATCCAGAAGCGCTACCACGCCATTGTGCGCGGCTGGCTGACGGATTCCGCCACGCTGGATTATCCGCTGGTGGAGGAACTGGATAAAATCGCCGATAAATTTGCCCGCGAGGATAAAGGCCCGCAGCCTGCGGTGACGGAGTATCGCGGTATGGCGACCACAGAACTGCCGGTGGCGACCAGCAAATTTCCTACCACGCGCTACGGTCTGGTTGAGCTTTTGCCCAAAACCGGGCGCAAGCACCAGCTTCGCCGCCACCTTGCGCACCTGCGCCATCCGATTATCGGCGACAGCAAGCACGGCGATCTGCGCCAGAACCGCAGTGCGGCAGAGCATTTTGGCTGTAACCGGCTGATGCTGCACGCCAGCGAGCTGCGCCTGACGCATCCGTTTACCGGCGAACCGCTGACTATTCGTGCGGGGCTGGATGAGGTCTGGATGCAGGCGCTGTCACAGTTTGGCTGGCTGGGACAACTCCCCGAAAATGAAAGGGTTGAGTTTGACGCAGGCAACGTTCAGGATGAACAGCAAGCGCAATAATGACGGGAGCAAAGCATGGCTGAAGTAGGTATTTTTGTCGGCACGATGTACGGCAACTCACTGCTGGTGGCGGAGGAAGCGGAAGCAATCCTCGTCAATCAGGGCCATAAAGCCACGGTCTATGAAGATCCGGAGCTGGCAGACTGGGAAAAGTACGCCGATAAATACATTCTTATCGTGACCTCGACCACGGGGCAGGGCGATTTGCCGGACAGCATCATGCCGCTTTTCCAGGGGATTAAAGATCGGCTTGGCTACCAGCCTGACGTGCATTACGGCATCATCGCGCTGGGTGACAGCTCGTATGCAAACTTCTGCGGCGGCGGCAAGCAGTTCGATGCACTGTTGCAGGAACAGAGCGCTCAGCGCGTCGGCGAGATGCTGCTGATCGACGCAGGTGAGCACCCTGAACCGGAAAGCGTGTCGAACCCGTGGGTTGAACACTGGGCAACGCTTCTTAAATAGTTTCGTAGGCCGGGTAAGGCGTAGCCGCCACCCGGCAACGAAGCCGCACCAAATCCTCAATTCCGTGAAGTATCTTCCATCACTTTGGGCTTATGCCCCAAACCACGTTCCCTGCATGCTTCAATGTTGTGTTCCTGCACGGTGAGAGAACGCATCACTCCTTCATATACTTTTCTCGTCACTATAAAACGGCTTGATGCCGTACCAAAACCAAACACCAATCTCTCATTCTGATTACCCTACAGGTGCTGTACAGAATGAACCAGGCGAAAGCTATGTTTCAGGAGTGCAACAATGAGTACATTAAGCCACGCGGCGAGCAGCGCTGAGAAGCGCACCAACGCTCGCTACTGGATAGTGGTGATGCTGTTTATCGTCACGTCTTTCAACTACGGCGACCGCGCCACGTTGTCCATTGCCGGCTCTGAGATGGCAAAAGACATCGGGCTCGATCCGGTTGGTATGGGTTATGTTTTCTCCGCATTTTCATGGGCCTACGTTATCGGTCAAATCCCTGGCGGCTGGCTGCTTGACCGCTTCGGCTCAAAACGGGTCTACTTCTGGTCCATCTTTATCTGGTCGATGTTCACCCTGTTGCAGGGCTTCGTGGATATCTTCAGCGGCTTCGGCATCATCATCGCGCTCTTTACCCTCCGCTTCCTGGTGGGCTTAGCGGAAGCGCCGTCTTTCCCCGGTAACAGCCGCATCGTGGCCGCCTGGTTCCCGGCGCAGGAGAGGGGAACGGCGGTAGCCATTTTTAACTCGGCGCAATACTTTGCAACGGTCATTTTCGCGCCCATCATGGGCTGGCTGACGCATGAAGTGGGCTGGTCACACGTCTTCTTCTTCATGGGCGGGCTGGGGATCGTCATCAGCTTCATCTGGCTGAAGGTGATCCACGAACCAAACCAGCACCCGGGCGTGAACAAGAAAGAGCTGGACTATATTGCGGAAGGCGGGGCGCTGATCAACATGGATCAGAAAACCCAAAAGGCTAAGGTCCCGTTCAGCCAAAAATGGGCGCAGATCAAGCAGCTCGTCGGCTCACGTATGATGATCGGCATCTATCTCGGCCAGTACTGCATTAACGCGTTAACCTACTTCTTCATCACCTGGTTCCCGGTTTACCTGGTGCAGGCGCGCGGCATGTCGATTCTGAAGGCGGGGTTTGTCGCCTCCGTACCGGCCATCTGTGGCTTTGTGGGCGGGGTCCTCGGCGGGGTTATTTCCGACTGGCTGATGCGTCGTACCGGTTCGCTGAACATTGCGCGTAAAACGCCCATCGTGCTCGGGATGCTGCTCTCCATGACCATGGTGTTCTGTAACTACGTTAGCGCGGAGTGGATGATCATCGGCTTTATGGCGATGGCCTTCTTCGGTAAGGGCATTGGCGCGCTGGGCTGGGCTGTAATGGCAGACACCGCGCCGAAAGAGATCAGCGGCCTGAGCGGCGGTCTGTTCAACATGTTTGGCAACATTTCCGGCATTGTCACCCCAATCGCTATCGGGTACATCGTCGGCACCACCGGCTCGTTCAACGGCGCGCTGATTTATGTTGGCGTCCATGCGCTGGTGGCGGTACTCAGTTACCTGGTGCTGGTGGGCGATATCAAACGTATCGAACTGAAACCTGTTGGGGAGCGCGGATGATGACAACGCAATCAAGCCCTGTCGTAACGGAGATGAAGGTCATCCCGGTGGCGGGGCAGGACAGCATGCTGCTCAACATTGGCGGCGCGCATAACGCCTGGTTTACCCGCAACATCGTGGTGCTGACCGACAGTGCAGGAAATACCGGCGTCGGGGAAGCGCCCGGCGGAGAGGTGATTTACCAGACGCTGGTCGACGCCATCCCGCAGGTGGTTGGGCAGGAGGTCGCCCGCCTGAACAAGGTGGTCCAGCGCGTGCATAAGGGCAACCAGTCGGCGGATTTTGATACCTTCGGTAAAGGCGCCTGGACCTTTGAACTGCGGGTTAACGCGGTGGCGGCGCTGGAGGCGGCTCTCCTTGATTTACTGGGCAAGGCGCTGAACGTGCCCGTCTGCGAGCTGCTGGGGCCTGGCAAACAGCGTGATGCGGTAACGGTGCTGGGCTATCTGTTCTACATTGGCGACCGGACTAAAACCGATCTGCCGTATCTGGATCGCTCCCCAGGTAGCCACGAGTGGTATCACCTGCGTCATCAGGAAGCGCTCAACGCTGAGGCGGTGGTACGCCTGGCAGAGGCGGCGCAGGATCGCTACGGCTTCAAAGACTTCAAGCTGAAAGGCGGCGTCCTGCCGGGCGAGCAGGAGATTGACAGCGTACGGGCGTTGAAAAAACGCTTCCCGGAGGCGCGCATCACCGTCGATCCGAACGGCGCATGGCTGCTCGATGAAGCTATCGCGCTGTGCAAAGGGCTGGGCGACGTGCTGACCTACGCGGAAGATCCGTGCGGCGCGGAGCAGGGCTTCTCTGGCCGCGAGGTGATGGCGGAGTTCCGCCGCGCCACCGGACTGCCGGTCGCAACCAACATGATCGCCACCAACTGGCGCGAAATGGGTCACGCGGTGATGCTGAATGCGGTGGACATTCCGCTGGCAGACCCGCACTTCTGGACTCTTTCCGGCGCGGTGCGCGTGGCGCAGCTGTGCGATGACTGGGGGCTCACCTGGGGCTGCCACTCCAATAACCATTTCGACATTTCGCTGGCGATGTTTACCCACGTTGGCGCGGCGGCGCCGGGCAACCCGACCGCCATCGACACCCACTGGATCTGGCAGGAGGGCGAGGCGCGCCTGACCAAAAATCCACTTGAAATCAAAAACGGCACCATTGCCGTACCGGATGCGCCGGGGCTGGGCGTGGAGCTTGACTGGGATCAGATCCACAAGGCGCATGAAGCGTATAAAAAATTGCCGGGCGGCGCGCGCAACGACGCGGGCCCGATGCAGTACCTTATCCCCGGCTGGACATTTGACCGTAAGCGCCCTGTTTTTGGACGTCACTGAAAAAAGGATCGAACGATGAGCACATTTTCTACCCCTGTAGTCACCTCCATGCAGATTATCCCCGTCGCGGGACATGACAGCATGTTGATGAACCTGAGCGGCGCTCACGCGCCGTTCTTCACCCGTAATATCGTGGTGATCAAGGACAACTCAGGACACACCGGTGTGGGTGAAATCCCGGGCGGGGAGAAGATCCGTAAAACGCTGGAGGACGCCATTCCGCTGGTGGCGGGTAAAGCGCTGGGCGAGTACAAAAATGTGCTGACCAGCGTGCGTAACACTTTTGCCGATCGCGATGCGGGTGGCCGTGGCCTGCAAACGTTTGATCTTCGCACCACTATCCACGTGGTCACAGGCATTGAAGCCGCGATGCTGGATCTCTTAGGCCAGCATCTGGGCGTCAACGTTGCCTCCCTGCTGGGGGACGGCCAGCAGCGCAGCGAAGTGGAAATGCTCGGTTACCTGTTCTTCATCGGCAACCGCAACCTCACCCCGCTGCCGTACCAGAGCCAGCCGGACGAAAAATGCGACTGGTATCGCGTGCGCCACGATGAAGCGATGACGCCGGACGCGGTGGTGCGCCTGGCGGAAGCGGCGTATGAAAAATATGGCTTCAACGACTTCAAGCTGAAGGGCGGCGTGCTGGCCGGTGAACAAGAGGCAGAGGCGATTACCGCGCTGGCGAAGCGTTTCCCGCAGGCGCGCGTCACGCTGGATCCGAACGGCGCCTGGTCGCTTGATGAAGCGATCGGCATTGGCAAGCAGCTCAAGGGCGTGCTGGCCTACGCGGAAGATCCGTGCGGTGCAGAGCAGGGTTTCTCCGGACGTGAAGTGATGGCGGAGTTCCGTCGCGCCACCGGACTACCAACCGCCACGAACATGATCGCAACCGACTGGCGTCAGATGGGGCACACGCTCTCGCTGCAATCGGTGGATATTCCGCTGGCAGATCCGCACTTCTGGACGATGCAGGGCTCGGTTCGCGTGGCGCAGATGTGCCACGAGTTTGGCCTGACCTGGGGCTCGCACTCCAACAACCATTTCGACATTTCGCTGGCGATGTTCACCCACGTGGCGGCCGCTGCGCCGGGCAACATTACCGCCATCGACACCCACTGGATCTGGCAGGAGGGCAACCAGCGCCTGACCAAACGACCGTTTGAGATCAAGGGAGGCATGGTGCAGGTTCCCGCCACGCCGGGTCTGGGCGTTGAGCTGGATATGGAGCAGGTCATGAAAGCGCACGAGCTGTACCAGAAACACGGCCTGGGCGCACGTGATGATGCGCTGGCGATGCAGTACCTGATCCCCGAGTGGTCATTCGACAATAAACGTCCGTGCATGGTACGATAAGCGCATTGGGACCGCTCCCATGAACGGTCCCTTACGTGGTGTATGCTTAACGTAACTAACATGCGTAAGGATGGCTTATGAAAATTGTTATCGCTCCGGACTCGTATAAGGAAAGCTTGAGCGCGCTTGAGGTGGCGACAGCGATAGAGATCGGTTTTCGCGAAATCTTCCCCTCAGCGGAATACGTCAAATTACCGGTTGCCGATGGTGGCGAAGGGACGGTGGAGGCTATGGTGGCCGCCACGCAGGGGCGCCTTGTCCATGTTCCCGTTACCGGGCCTTTGGGTGAACGCGTAGAAGGGTTTTTCGGCTTATCCGGAGACGGGCAAAGCGCGTTTATCGAAATGGCGGCCGCGAGCGGCCTGGAGCTTGTTGCTCCGGCAAAGCGTAACCCGTTAATCACCACCTCGTGGGGAACCGGGGAACTCATCCGTCATGCCCTGGACGCGGGCGTTAAGCATATCATTATCGGCATTGGGGGCAGCGCGACCAATGACGGTGGCGCAGGCATGGTGCAGGCGCTGGGGGTAAAACTGCTGGATGCTAAAGCGCAGCACGTTGGGCCGGGCGGCGGTGAACTGGCTAGCCTTGCCCATATCGATCTCAGCGGGCTGGACAAGCGGCTGGCATCCTGCCGAATCGAAGTGGCCTGCGATGTGACCAACCCTCTGATCGGCGAGGCTGGCGCGTCTGCGGTATTCGGTCCTCAAAAAGGGGCGACGCCGGAAATGGTCAGGACGCTGGACGACGCGCTTGCGCATTTCGCAAAAATTATCGCCCGGGATCTGGATATTGACGTTTTAAACCTGGCGGGCGGCGGTGCGGCTGGTGGGATGGGGGCGGCGCTGTACGCTTTTTGCGGCGCGCAGCTTCGTCAGGGCATTGAGATTGTCACCGATGCGCTGCATCTTGATGAACAGGTCGCGAACGCCGATCTGGTGATCACGGGCGAAGGGCGTATCGACAGCCAGACGATCCACGGCAAAGTGCCCGTTGGCGTAGCGAGAGTCGCGAAACGCTACAACAAACCGGTTATCGGCATTGCCGGCAGCCTGACGGCGGACGTTGGCGTGGTGCACGAGCATGGGCTGGATGCCGTGTTCAGCGTGATTTACACCATCTGTTCCCTGGAGGACGCGCTGGAAAATGCGCAACAGAACGTGCAGATGGCCGCAAGGAATATTGCGGCGGTCATAAAGGTGGGGCAGGGGATTTCGCGTTAACGATCGTGCTCCTGTAGGCCCGGTAAGCGAAGCGCCACCGGGCTATTGTCTTAGTTCCCCAACACCTTCATCGCTTCCCGCGTCACGTTGTCCATCTCGTCCAGCAGCTCCAGAAATTCCGGTTCAAGATCTGATTCCGGCGTACCCGCGCGGAGCTGCTGTTCAAGCAGCTGGCAGAGATTTTTCAGCCGCGGCACGCCGCTGTAGCCGCAGCTGCCGTGCAGCTTATGGATAGCCTCCAGCAACCCTTCAGGGTTTTCACCCACCAGCTGTTCTTCTACCTTATTTCGAATCTCAGGCAGGAAGTCCACCAGCATTTGCAGCATATCGCGCGCCAGATCGGCTTTGCCCGCCGCCTGCCGCAGCGCCAGTTGCCAGTCAAACGTGGCATTCTGGTTGACGCTGATTTCCGGCGATTCAGCTGAAATGGTGTATGTCCCGCCAATGTGACCCGGCTTGTAGCGCAGCAGCAGGCTGTGCAGCTTCTCTTCGTCGATCGGTTTCGCCAGATAATCGTTCATGCCCGCACCCAGCAGCTTCTCTTTTTGTCCCGCCATCGCGTGCGCCGTCACGGCAATCACCGGCGTCTGCTGCTGGTGCGGAAGCTGGCGAATCAGCTCGCAGGCGCGGATGCCATCCATGCCCGGCATCTGAATGTCCATCAGGATCAGGTCAAACTGCATCTGTTTGGCCTGCTCTACGGCTTCGGCGCCGCTGGTACACAGCTCAACGTGCTGAACCTGATCCTCAAGCAGCACGCCAATCAGCTTCAGGTTGGCCGGGTTATCGTCCACAGCCATCACCGTCATCGGGAGCTTACGTTCGTCGTTCGCCAGCAGCAGGGGCTGATTCGTCAGACGGCAATATTCGGTCAACGCGGGTAACAGCCGTGTGGCGGTAAGGGGTTTCAGCAGACACGCCGCCGCCCCGTCGTTTTTCAGCTCTTCGGCATTAAGCTGGGCGTGACACGGCAGAGCCAGCAGCAGGTAGTCCGTCATTGAGGCCGCCTTCGCCAGGCGTTCCTGCTGCATGGTGAGCTCTCCGGTAAACGTCACCGGAATACCCATCAAAAGGATATCGTAATGATCGTTCGCCAGCGCGGAGAAGGTCGGGCTGTAAACCACCTCCAGCGGCGTAGTGCTTAACACATCCAGCGTACACTGCGCCGCGGCGGCATTCGGTTCCACGTAGGCCAGACGCATCCCTTTCAGGCAGTCGGTGACCGGGCCGTCGGTCTGGACGTTCGGATTAAGATCGAGATTGATATGGAACCAGAAGGTCGAGCCCCGGTTAGGCTGGCTGTGGAAGGAGATATCGCCTCCCATCTCTTTCACCAGCTTTTGGGTGATCACCAGCCCCAGGCCCGTTCCGCCATGACGACGGGAAATGCTCGCATCGGCCTGGCGGAACGCCTGGAACAGACGCGACTGATCGCGCTCCGGAATGCCGATGCCGGTATCCCGGATCTGCACCTCAATCTGGACCTTGTTATTACTGAGCGCCCGTTTTTCGACCAGAATGTCAATGTTGCCGCTCTCGGTGAATTTGATCGCGTTGCCCACCAGATTGGTGATGACCTGTTGCAGGCGGAGCGGGTCGCCAATGACGTTATCCGGCACGTCGTTTTTGATATTGAGCGTCAGCTCCAGCCCCTTATCATGCGAGGAGTGGGCAAGCAGCGTGACCACGTCATCCAGGGTGCTGCGCAGCGGGAACGGAATACTCTCCAGAATCAGCTTGCCCGCTTCCAGCTTCGAGAAGTCCAGCACGTCGTTAATGATGGTCAGCAGGTTGTTGGCCGATCGTTCAATGGTATGCAGGTGGTCACGCTGGGTTGGATTCAGCTCGCTTTTGAGCGTCAGGCGGGTGAAGCCGATCACCCCATTCAGCGGCGTTCGCAGCTCGTGCGACATGTTCGCCAGGAATTCAGACTTAATACGAGCCGCCTCCTGCGCGCGTTTTTTCGCCAGATCCAGCTCCACGTTCTGGATCTCCATCTGCTCCAGCGTTTCGCGCAGGTCGGAGGTTGCCTGGTCAACGTTGTGCTGCATCTCTTCGTGATAGGCCGCCAGCGACATCGCCATCGAGTTGATGCCGTTTTTTAGCATATCCAGCTCGCCGAGCATAAAGCCTTCCACGCGGCTGTCGAGCTGACCCCGACGGATCCGGTCAACGGTATTCACCATGTTGCGAATAGGCCCCGTGACGTCGCGCATCAGTCGCCAGCCGAAGATAAGCGCAATGCCGATACAGAACAGCATCATCACGCCGGAAATGAATATTTCTTTGTACTGCTGGAGCCGCACCGACTTGAGATCCAGCTCCAGCGCCACGTATCCCAGCATATTATTGCTGGACTTCGCATCCGACTGGGCTGATTCATCGGGTGAATAGCTTTCCGAGATAATCGGCGTGCGCAGGATCATAATATCGCCGCGCCGCAGGACCGTGAGATGACGCGGGAAGGGCGTACCTTCCGGGATTTTCAGCGACGTGGGATCCAGATGAAAATTCGAGGTAACGAACAGGCGGTTATGTTCGTCGTAAACGGAAATGGCGCGCACGATCTCTGAATGTCGGCGGTGCAGCACGCTGATTAACTGACCAATGGATTCGCGGTTTTGCAGGTTCATGCCGTACTCGCTGGAGACGGCCAGCGGTTCGATAATGCTGGCCCCGGCATCTTCAAGCTGCCTCTGCAAATCGTTATAGCGATGCACCACAAAGAAAATGCTCAGCAGCAAACCGATGAGAACGGTAGGAGCGAGGATCAAAATCATCATGCGTGCGCGCAGGCTGTAGTTGGTCATGGAGTTCCGTTATGGGACAATCAGGCTAATTATGTTTATTTGAGAACAATCTCGGCGATGGCGCAATTCTACTCTGCAAAACGACGCGTGACGACGCGTCAGATCATAACTGTTGAAGCCACGGACCTCGATCCTTTCGGTCAGGGGGTGGCGCGTCATAACGGCAAGACGCTGTTTATCACCGGTTTGCTGCCCGGAGAGCGCGCAGACATTACGCTGACGGAAGACAAACGCCAGTATGCACGCGGCCAGGTTAAGCGCCGTCTTAACGATAGCCCGGAACGCGTCACGCCTCGCTGCCCCCATTTTGGCGTCTGCGGTGGCTGTCAGCAACAGCATGCCAGCACAGAATTACAGCAAAAAAGTAAAAGCAGCGCGCTGGCCCGCCTGCTAAAACATGACGTCAGTGACATTGTGGCTGACCAGCCGTGGGGCTACCGTCGCCGCGCTCGCCTGAGCCTCAGCTATCAGCCAAAAACCGAACGGCTGGAGATGGGTTTTCGCAAGGCTGGCTCCAGCGATATCGTCTCCATCACGCAGTGCCCTGTTTTGGTGCCCCAACTTGAGGCGCTGCTCCCGGCTGTGCACCACTGTCTTGCATCGCTGGACGGGGTGCGTTCGCTGGGGCATGTCGAACTGGTGCTGGCCAACAGCGGCCCGCTGATGGTGTTGCGCCACACCGCGCCGCTCTCACCGGAAGATCGCGAAAAACTGGAACGCTTTTCGCATTCTCATGAGCTTGCGCTTTTCCTTGCGCCGCAAAGCGAGATACTTGAGCAGGTCAGCGGAGAAGCGCCCTGGTATGCGTCAGACGGACTACGCTTAACGTTCAGCCCACGGGATTTTATCCAGGTCAACGACGGCGTAAACCAGCAGATGGTGGCGAATGCGCTGGCATGGCTTGACGTCCAGCCCACCGATCGGGTGCTCGATCTGTTCTGCGGTATGGGGAACTTTACCCTGCCGCTGGCCCGCAAAGCAGCAAGCGTGGTCGGCGTGGAGGGCGTTGAGGCGCTGGTGGCGAAAGGCCAGGAGAACGCCAGGCAGAACGGCTTGCAAAATGTGACATTCTTTCATCAAAATCTTGAGGATGATGTCACGCGGCAACCGTGGGCTAAGCAGGGCTTTGATAAGATCCTGCTCGATCCGGCGCGCGCGGGTGCGCCGGGCGTGATGCAATATATAATTAAACTCGCGCCTGAACGCGTGGTCTATGTTTCCTGTAATCCGGCGACGCTCGCCCGTGACAGTGAAGCATTATTGAGCGGGGGTTACCAGATTCGGCGTCTGGCAATGCTGGACATGTTCCCGCACACTGGACATCTGGAATCGATGGTGTTGTTCGAGCACATCTAATGAGTTTGGCTTGTCGACTTCGACAGGCTCTTGTCCCTAAAGGAGAGGACGATGGTTGCGGTAAGAAGTGCACATTTAAATAAAGCTGGTGAGTTTGACCCTCAAAAATGGATCGCAAGTCTGGGGATTTCCAGCCAGCAGTCGTGTGAACGCTTAACCGAAACCTGGGCCTATTGTTTACGCACAACGCAGGGGCATCCGGACGCTGAACTCCTGTTGTGGCGCGGCGTGGAGATGGTCGAAATTCTGTCCATGCTGAACATGGATATCGAAACGCTACAGGCCGCACTGCTGTTCCCCTTGGCGGATGCGAACGTGGTGACGGAAGACGTGCTGCGTGAAAGCGTCGGCCAGTCCGTCGTGGCGCTCATCCACGGCGTGCGCGATATGGCCGCCATCCGTCAACTGAAGGCCGCGCAAACGGATTCTGTCTCTTCCGAGCAGGTGGATAACGTCCGCCGGATGCTGCTGGCGATGGTGGATGATTTCCGCTGCGTGGTGATCAAGCTGGCGGAACGGGTAGCCCATCTGCGCGAAGTGAAGGATGCGCCGGAAGACGAGCGCGTCCTCGCCGCCAAAGAGTGTACGAATATCTATGCGCCGCTCGCGAACCGTCTGGGTATCGGGCAACTGAAGTGGGAGCTGGAAGATTACTGCTTCCGCTACCTGCATCCGGCGGAATACAAACGCATTGCAAAACTGCTGCACGAACGCCGCATTGACCGCGAGCACTATATCGATGAATTTGTCAGCGGGCTGCGCCAGTCGATGAAAGAGGAGAATGTGCGCGCCGAGGTCTACGGGCGTCCGAAGCACATCTACAGCATCTGGCGCAAAATGCAGAAGAAACACCTCGCCTTTGACGAGCTGTTCGACGTGCGCGCCGTACGTATCGTGGCGGAACGTTTGCAGGACTGCTACGCCGCGCTGGGGATCGTGCACACCCATTTCCGTCATCTGCCGGACGAGTTCGACGACTATGTCGCGAACCCGAAACCGAATGGCTATCAGTCCATCCACACCGTGGTGCTCGGCCCTGGCGGCAAAACGGTGGAAATTCAGATCCGTACCAAACAGATGCACGAAGACGCCGAGCTGGGCGTGGCGGCGCACTGGAAATACAAAGAGGGCACCTCCGGCGGCGGTCGCTCCGGTCACGAGGATCGTATCGCCTGGCTGCGTAAGCTGATTGCGTGGCAGGAAGAGATGGCCGACTCTGGCGAAATGCTCGATGAAGTGCGCAGCCAGGTCTTTGACGATCGCGTCTACGTCTTTACCCCGAAAGGGGATGTTGTTGATTTACCAGCAGGCTCCACGCCGCTCGATTTCGCCTACCACATTCACAGCGACGTGGGGCACCGTTGCATCGGGGCGAAGATCGGCGGGCGCATCGTACCGTTTACCTACCAGCTACAGATGGGTGACCAGATTGAAATCATCACCCAGAAGCAGCCAAACCCAAGCCGCGACTGGCTTAATCCGAACCTCGGTTACGTTACCACCAGCCGCGGGCGCTCTAAAATTCACGCCTGGTTCCGCAAGCAGGATCGGGACAAGAATATCCTTGCCGGTCGCCAGATCCTTGACGACGAGCTGGAGCATATCGGGATAAGCCTGAAAGAGGCGGAGAAATTCCTGCTGCCGCGCTACAACTTCAACGAGCTGGACGAGCTGCTGGCGGCCATTGGCGGCGGTGATATTCGCCTGAACCAGATGGTGAACTTCCTGCAAGCGCAGTTCAACAAACCAAGCGCGGCAGAGCAGGATGCCGCAGCGCTGAAGCAGCTCCAGCAGAAAACCTACGCTCCGCAGCAGCGCAGCAAGGACAATGGCCGCGTGGTGGTCGAAGGGGTGGGTAACCTGATGCACCATATTGCCCGCTGCTGCCAGCCTATCCCGGGGGACGATATTGTCGGCTTCATCACGCAGGGGCGCGGGATCTCGATTCACCGCTCCGATTGTGACCAGCTTGCAGAGCTGCAATCGCATGCGCCGGAACGTATCGTGGAAGCCGTCTGGGGAGAAAGCTACTCGGCCGGCTACTCGCTGGTCGTGCGCGTTACCGCCAACGACCGCAGCGGCCTGCTGCGCGACATCACCACTATTCTCGCTAACGAGAAGGTCAACGTGCTGGGTGTTGCCAGCCGCAGCGATACCCGCGAGCAGCTTGCCACTATCGATATGACCATCGAAATCTACAACCTTCAGGTGCTGGGCCGCGTGCTCGGCAAACTGAACCAGGTGCCGGATGTGATTGACGCGCGTCGTCTGCACGGTGGCTAACCATCCTTTTCTGTAGGCCGGGTAAGGCAACGCCGCCACCCGGCATTTTGACATCAGGACAGAACTATGACTCAAATCGACCGCCTGCTCGGCATCATGAAGCGTCTTCGCGACCCGGAAAACGGCTGCCCGTGGGACAAAGAGCAGACTTTCGCCACCATCGCGCCTTACACGCTGGAAGAGACTTACGAGGTACTGGACGCGATTTCGCGCGAAGATTTCGACGACCTGCGCGGCGAGCTGGGCGACCTGCTGTTCCAGGTGGTGTTCTACGCCCAGATGGCGCAGGAAGAGGGGCGCTTTAACTTTGACGATATCTGCGCCGCTATCAGCGACAAGCTGGAGCGTCGTCATCCGCATATCTTTGGCGACGCCACCGCAGGCAACAGTGCGGAAGTGCTGGCGCGCTGGGAGCAGATTAAAAGCGCCGAACGCGCTGAAAAATCTCAGCACTCGGCGCTGGACGATATTCCCCTGAGCCTGCCCGCGCTGATGCGCGCCCACAAAATTCAAAAGCGCTGCTCGGCGGTAGGATTTGACTGGCACTCTCTTGGCCCGGTGCTGGAAAAAGTGCACGAAGAGATCGACGAAGTGATGCACGAAGCGCAGCAGGCCGTTGTGGATGAAGCAAAGCTGGAAGAGGAGATGGGCGATCTGCTGTTTGCGACCGTCAATCTTTCGCGCCACCTCGGCGTAAAAGCGGAAACGGCGCTGCAAAAAGCGAACATTAAATTCGAACGACGCTTTCGCGAAGTGGAGAGGATTGTGGCCTCGCGCGGCCTGGAAATGAGCGGCATAGACCTCGAGGCGATGGAAGAAGTCTGGCAGGAAGTAAAACGCCAGGAACATGATCTCTAACGAAATTTTGCGATCAAGCGCAATTTGTGTGATTTTTTAAATGACAAGCGCTTGATTTGCGTCAAAAACATTTACCCAAAAGGGGCTATTTTCTCACTCCTTATGTTTGTCATGGCCTGGGAAGGAGACGGAGAATGAAAGTTTGTGGCGCTCGTCGTGTTCGGGTATACTACTTTCCCGTCCTGGTTATTCCATCGTTTCACCCTAACTTCTCAGGTTCAGCATGACAACGAACTATATTTTTGTGACCGGCGGGGTCGTATCCTCTCTGGGTAAAGGCATTGCCGCAGCCTCCCTCGCAGCCATTCTTGAAGCCCGTGGCCTCAATGTGACCATGATGAAACTGGATCCGTACATCAACGTCGATCCTGGCACCATGAGCCCAACCCAACACGGGGAAGTGTTCGTTACTGAAGACGGCGCTGAAACCGATCTGGATCTTGGCCACTACGAGCGTTTCATCCGTACCAAAATGACCCGTCGTAACAACTTTACGACTGGCCGCATCTACTCCGACGTGCTGCGTAAAGAGCGCCGTGGTGACTACCTGGGCGCAACTGTGCAGGTTATCCCACACATCACTAACGCTATCAAAGAACGCGTCCTTGCCGGTGGCGAAGGGCACGACGTTGTGCTGGTTGAAATCGGCGGTACCGTAGGGGATATCGAATCCCTGCCGTTCCTCGAAGCGATTCGTCAGCTGGCGGTAGATATTGGGCGCGAACACGCGCTGTTCATGCACCTGACGCTGGTGCCATACATGGCAGCCGCGGGTGAAGTGAAAACCAAACCGACTCAGCACTCCGTTAAAGAGCTGCTCTCTATCGGTATTCAGCCAGACATCCTGGTTTGCCGCTCCGATCGCGCGATTCCGGCGAACGAACGTGCGAAAATTGCATTGTTCTGTAACGTGCCTGAAAAAGCCGTTATTTCAATGAAAGACGTCGATTCCATTTATAAAATCCCGGGCCTGTTGAAATCTCAGGGTCTGGACGATTATATTTGTAAACGATTCAGCTTGAACTGTCCGGAAGCTAACCTGTCTGAATGGGAACAGGTGATTTACGAAGAAGCCAATCCGGGCGGCGAAGTGACTATCGGTATGGTCGGTAAGTACATTGAACTGCCGGACGCCTATAAGTCAGTTATCGAAGCGCTGAAGCACGGTGGTCTGAAGAATCGCGTCTCCGTGAACATTAAGCTGATTGATTCGCAGGATGTTGAAACGCGCGGCGTCGAAATTCTGAAAGATCTGGACGCTATCCTCATCCCTGGCGGCTTCGGCTACCGCGGTGTTGAAGGCAAGATCGCCACTGCACGCTATGCGCGTGAAAACAATATTCCATACCTTGGCATCTGCCTGGGTATGCAGGTTGCGCTGATCGAATTTGCGCGCAACGTAGCGGGAATGGAAAACGCGAACTCTACGGAATTTGTGCCAGACTGTAAGTACCCTGTCGTGGCGCTGATTACGGAATGGCGCGACGAAGACGGTAACGTCGAAGTCCGTACCGAGAAGAGCGATCTGGGTGGCACCATGCGTCTTGGCGCACAGGCCTGCCAGCTGTCCGACGATAGCGTAGTTCGCCAGCTTTACGGCGAGCCGGTCATCACCGAGCGCCATCGTCACCGCTATGAAGTCAACAACATGTTGTTGAAACAAATTGAAGCTGCGGGCCTGCGTGTTGCGGGCCGCTCCGGGGACGATCAGTTAGTCGAGATCATCGAAGTGCCTAACCATCCGTGGTTCGTTGCTTGCCAGTTCCACCCGGAATTTACTTCAACGCCGCGTGACGGACATCCGCTGTTTGCCGGCTTCGTGAAAGCTGCCAGCGAGTACCAGAAGCGTCAGGCGAAGTAAAAAAAGTTAGAACGGCAACGCGTACCTCTGGTACGCGTTGTTTGTCTGGAGTTTTAGTTTAACTTGTACTGAGGAAAATCTAATGTCCAAAATCGTTAAAGTCATCGGTCGTGAAATCATCGACTCCCGTGGTAACCCGACCGTTGAAGCCGAAGTTCATCTGGAAGGTGGTTTCGTCGGTATGGCAGCAGCTCCATCAGGTGCTTCTACAGGTTCCCGCGAAGCGCTGGAACTGCGTGATGGCGACAAATCCCGTTTCATGGGCAAAGGCGTACTGAAAGCGGTTGGCGCTGTTAACGGTCCTATTGCTCAGGCTATCATTGGCAAAGATGCCAAAGATCAGGCTGGCATCGACAAGATCATGATCGATCTGGACGGTACTGAAAACAAATCTAACTTCGGTGCGAACGCAATCCTGGCGGTTTCCCTGGCGAACGCCAAAGCAGCCGCGGCTGCTAAAGGTATGCCACTGTTCGAGCACATCGCTGAACTGAACGGCACCCCAGGCAAATACTCCATGCCTGTACCAATGATGAACATCATCAACGGTGGTGAGCACGCAGACAACAACGTTGATATTCAGGAATTCATGATTCAGCCAGTTGGCGCGAAAACCCTGAAAGAAGCGGTTCGTATGGGTTCTGAAGTGTTCCACAACCTGGCTAAAGTTCTGAAAGCTAAAGGTATGAACACTGCTGTTGGTGACGAAGGTGGCTACGCGCCAAACCTGGGTTCTAACGCAGAAGCGCTGGCTGTTATCGCTGAAGCGGTTAAAGCAGCAGGCTACGAGCTGGGCAAAGACATCACCCTGGCGATGGACTGTGCAGCATCTGAATTCTACAAAGACGGTAAATACGTTCTGGCTGGCGAAGGCAACAAAGCGTTCACCTCCGAAGAGTTCACTCACTTCCTGGAAGACCTGACCAAACAGTACCCAATCGTGTCTATCGAAGACGGCCTGGACGAGTCTGACTGGGATGGTTTCGCATACCAGACCAAAGTACTGGGCGACAAAATCCAGCTGGTTGGTGACGATCTGTTCGTAACCAACACCAAGATCCTGAAAGAAGGCATCGAGAAAGGCATCGTTAACTCCATCCTGATCAAATTCAACCAGATCGGTTCTCTGACCGAAACGCTGGCTGCGATCAAAATGGCGAAAGACGCTGGCTACACCGCTGTTATCTCTCACCGTTCTGGCGAAACTGAAGACGCGACCATTGCCGACCTGGCTGTGGGTACCGCTGCTGGCCAGATCAAAACCGGTTCTATGAGCCGTTCTGACCGTGTTGCTAAATACAACCAGCTGATTCGTATCGAAGAAGCGCTGGGCGAAAAAGCACCATACAACGGCCGTAAAGAGATCAAAGGTCAGGCATAAGCCCGAGCTTTCATTTCAATAAAAAAACCCGCTTCGGCGGGTTTTTTGTTTTCTATAACAGAAGCGGCAGCGTTGCGCTGGCCGTTTGCTGACTCACCTCGCCGTAACGGCCATCAATGGCGATAATGGAAGTGGTAAGCAGCTCGATAAGCAGCATGACGCCAACTTTGGCATTCAGCGCACCCGCGCTCAGCGGCCCCTCGGGCTTTGCCGCAACCAGCTGCATATCGCTGAGGGACGCCAGCGGGCTGCGTGGCGTATTGCTGAGCGCCAGCACCTGCACGCCGCGCTTGCGGGCTAGCTTCACGACGTGGAGTAAATCGCGGGTCGATCCCGAACTTGAGATAGCGACCACCAGCGTCTCGTCAGACAGCGTTGCCGCATTCATGGCCGCGCGATGCATATCGCTAAACAGCTGCGCGGGTTTGCCCAGCCGCAGGAGCTTGTAATGCAGATATTCCCCGAGGATCGCACTGGCGGCCACCCCGTAAATCTGCACCGACCGCGCCTGATGCAGCGCCTGCGCGGCCTTTTCCAGCAGCGCTCTGTCGAGGAGCCTGGCGGTATCCTGTAGGGCCTGCACGGATTCATCCACGACGTTATCGATTTCATCCCCGGCCTGACGTGCGGGCTGGCCCTGCTGAATATCCAGCGCCAGCGCCATTTTGAATTCGTTATATCCCTTACAGCCCAGCGTCCGGCACAGGCGCGTCACGCTGGCTTCGCTGGTGTGACTTTCGCGCGCCAGCTCGGTGATCGTCAAATACAACACCCGCGCAGGATCGTTGAGAACAAACTCCCCCAGCTTTTGTTGCGTGGGGCTGTACCCGGAAGCCTCCTGGCGTAACTTAAGCAGCAGGTTTTCATGGTCTGACATGCTAGATCCTTAATGCGTTTCTCTGTCGACTAGTGTGGCGGAAAGCGGGGGAGAGATGCCAGCGATTTCGAAAAAGTATGATCCGCCTCCTGGATTTATGATGATAATTTTCATTTTTAATTTTTATTGTGATAAAAATTTTCATCATTACACCAGGGGATGAAAAAAATGATGCACATGTTCAGCGGCGCTTCTTCCGGCGGATGGTTTGAAAAAGCGCAGCGCTTCGGCAAATCGTTTATGCTGCCCATCGCCGTTTTGCCGGCGGCGGGGCTATTACTGGGGATCGGCGGTGCGCTGTCGAACCCCAATACCCTCACGGCCTACCCATTTTTAAACGTGGGCTGGCTACAGGCCATCTTCACCATCATGAGCAGTGCGGGTTCGATTGTGTTTGCGAACTTGTCCGTGCTGTTCGCCGTTGGGGTTGCCGTTGGGTTAGCGAAAAACGATAAAGGCACGGCGGGGCTGGCGGCCCTGCTCGCGTTTCTGGTGATGAACGCCACCATCAACGCCCTGCTGATCCTGACCGGAAAGCTGGCCCTTGAAAATCCGGGTGCCGCAGGGCAGGGTATGACGCTGGGCATTCAGACGCTGGAAACCGGCGTGTTTGGCGGCGTGGTTATTGGTCTGGTGACCTGCGCGCTGCACCATCGGTTTAACAAAATCGCGCTTCCGCAGTTCCTGGGCTTCTTTGGCGGCTCGCGCTTTGTTCCGATTATCAGCTCGCTGGCGGCGATACTCGTCGGGGCGCTCATGACCGTTGTCTGGCCGCACTTCCAGAAGCTGATCTTTGGCCTCGGCGGTCTGGTGGACGCCACCGGCTATCTGGGCACCCTGCTGTACGGTTTTATCCTGCGCATGCTTGGCCCGTTTGGTCTGCACCACATCTTTTATCTGCCGTTCTGGACCACCGCGCTCGGCGGAAGTGAAATCGTTAACGGACACCTGGTTGAGGGTACGCAGCGGATTTTCTTCGCTCAGCTCGCCGACCCGAACACCCAGCACTTCTATGAGGGCACGTCGCGCTTCATGTCCGGGCGCTTTATCACGATGATGTTTGGCCTGCTCGGCGCCTGCCTGGCGATGTACCACACGGCTATACCTGAGAACAAAAAGCGCGTAGCCGGGCTGCTGCTGTCAGCGGCGTTAACCTCTTTCCTGACGGGCATTACCGAGCCCATCGAGTTCTCATTCCTGTTTATTGCGCCGGTGCTGTACGTCATTCATGCGCTGTTTGACGGGCTGGCGTTTATGCTCGCGCACATGCTGCATATCACCATCGGGCAAACCTTCTCCGGCGGCTTTATTGACTTTGTGCTGTTCGGCATTTTGCAGGGGGAGGCGAAAACCAACTGGATGTTCGTCCCGCTGGTGGGCGTGCCGTGGTTCTTCCTCTACTACGTTACCTTCCGCTACCTGATTAACCGCTTTGATTTCGCCACGCCGGGCCGTGAAAGGGAAGCGGTGGCCGACGCCGAAGCCTTACCGCAAAGCGAGCGCGCCGCAGCGGTGATCGCCGGGCTGGGCGGCAAAGACAATCTCGAGGACGTTGACTGCTGCGCCACGCGGCTTCGCGTCACGGTAAAAGAGGGCAGCAGGGTGAATGAAGCGGCCCTGAAAGCGACCGGCGCGCGCGGCGTCATCGTACGAGGTAACGGCGTTCAGGTCATCTATGGCCCGCACGTCACCATCATCAGGAACGAAGTGGAAGAGATGTTATCGTAATGAAAACTGTACTGAATACCCTGAAGGGGAAGCTGGTTGTCTCCTGTCAGGCGCTGGAAAACGAACCCTTACACAGCCCGTTTATTATGTCGCGAATGGCGCTGGCGGCGGCGCAGGGCGGGGCCGCTGCGATCCGCGCCAACAGCGTGGTGGACATTGAGGCGATCAAGGGGCTGGTTTCGCTGCCGGTTATCGGCATCATCAAGCGGGACTATCCCGATAGCGAGGTGTTTATCACCGCGACGATGAAAGAGGTGGATGAGCTGATGGCGGTCGCGCCGGACATCATCGCGCTGGACGCGACCGCCCGTAACCGTCCCGGCGGGGAAACTCTGGAGGCGCTGATCGGGCAGATCCGCGCCCGTTATCCCTCGCTGCTGCTGATGGCTGATATTTCCACCGTGCAGGAGGCCGTGACCGCGCAGGCGCTTGGTTTTGACTGCATCGGAACCACGCTCTACGGCTACACGGCGGAAACGGCGGGCCATTCGCTCCCGGAGAATGACTGCGCGTTTCTGAAAGCGGTGCTGGCGGCCGTTACGGTTCCGGTGATTGCGGAAGGCAACGTGGACACCCCCGAGCGTGCGGCAAAATGCCTGGCGCTGGGGGCGCATACGGTGGTTGTCGGGGGCGCAATCACCCGGCCACAGCAAATCACCGGGCGTTTTATGGCAGCGATAGGCGCGCAAAGCACCGATGGAGCATGATCATCCGGCGGGGATCTGCGATACTTATCGTTTATCCCCTTAACTGAGAAGATTATGCAGTACCCGATTAACGAGATGTTCCAGACCCTGCAAGGCGAGGGTTACTTTACCGGCGTTCCCGCTATTTTTATTCGTTTACAGGGATGCCCGGTTGGCTGCGCCTGGTGTGATACCAAACATACGTGGGATAAGCTCGCAGATCGGGAAGTGTCGCTGTTCAGCATTCTGGCGAAAACCAAAGAGAGCGATAAGTGGGGGGCGGGCAGTGCGGAAGATCTGCTGGCCATTATTGGTCGTCAGGGCTGGACGGCGCGCCACGTCGTCATCACCGGCGGGGAACCCTGCATTCACGATCTGATGCCGCTCACCGAGCTGCTCGAAAAGAACGGCTATAGCTGCCAGATCGAAACCAGCGGCACCCATGAAGTGCGCTGCTCCCACTCAACGTGGGTAACGGTTTCACCGAAGGTGAATATGCGCGGCGGTTACGACGTGCTGTCGCAGGCGCTTGAGCGCGCGGATGAAATTAAGCACCCGGTAGGGCGCGTGCGCGACATCGAGGCGCTGGATGAACTGCTGGCAACGCTGACGGACGAAAAGCAGCGCGTGATTGCGCTTCAGCCCATCAGCCAGAAAGACGATGCGACCCGTCTGTGCATTGAAACCTGTATCGCCCGCAACTGGCGGCTGTCGATGCAGACGCACAAATATCTGAACATTGCCTGATGTTTCCGTGGCCCCGCTTAACGCGGGGCTTTTGACGTTGGCAGTAATGCCCAGGTCACGACGGCCGACCCAAGGCAAATCGCACTGTTGAAAAGTAAGGCATACTGCGCGGCGCTGGCCGCTCCCATCGGCAGCCACAGGGCGTACAGCGATGCGGTGACCGCGATACCCATAGCTCCGCCCAGAGAGCTGCCCATCTTATAGATCCCTGAAGCCACGCCCACCTTATTTTCAGGCGCATTCATCACCGCCGTGTCCGTTGAGGGTGTGGCGTAACATCCTAGCCCCAGCCCGAATAAAATGTTGCTCAGAAAAACGGTGACGATATAGACCTCTTTGCTTAAAAAGGTGCATGAAATTAACGTGATACCCGTTGCGGTCAGCAGCGGGCCGGTCATCATCGGCAGCCTCGCGCCGTAGCGCTGAAGCAGTTTTTCACCCACCCGGATCATCGCCAGTACGGTGACCAGATACCCCAGCGTCATCATGCCGGTCTGTAGCGGTGACAGATGATGCCCTTGCTGTAACCAGATGCTGGCGATCATCATGGTGCCAATGCAGCCGTTGAGCAGGAAGTTTGAGCATACCGAGGCGCTGTAGGCCCGGTTTTTAAACAGGGCAAAGTCAATCAGCGCCGCATCGCCTTTCCGTCGCCCGATAATAACAAAGCACATCAGTGCAATCACTGCGCCAGACAGCACCAGAAGCGATACACCGCTGCTCCAGCCCCAGCCGTGTCCTTTGCTGATAAACAGATTAAAGAGCACCAGCATAAGAACAAAACTCACCAGGCCGCTGATATCCAGCTTGTGTCGACACGCATCAGGGCTGCGGCTTTCCGGGGTGGCGCGGATAAGCAATAGCGCGGCCAGAGCCACCACCATGGAGAAAATAAAAATCCAGCGCCAGCCCAGCGTGGTGGCGATGGCACCCCCTACAAACGAGCTCAGGCCACTGCCGCCCCAGGAGCCGATAACCCAAAAGCTGATGGCGCGCTGGCGTGCTTTACCGTCATACCAGGTCTTAATCAGCGCCAGCGTGGCGGGCATGATGCAGGCCGCTGACAGCCCCTGTATCGCTCTTCCCAACAGAAACAGGACGGGCTCCCATGAAATGAACAGCAGACCGCTCCCGATAATGTTCAGGAACAGGCCCATCATGGTCAGGCGCACGCGCCCAAACTTATCGGCAAACCCGCCGCAGGCAACGACGAAGCAGCCGCTGAACAACGCGCTCAGGCTGACGGCGAGCGTGAGGGTTTCGAGGGCAATATCGAGGCTATTCTGCATGGCCGGAACAACGTTGATAACCGACTGGGCAAAGAGCCAGAATGTCAGAACGCTCATGACGATACCCGCCAGCAGCCGATCGTTACCGGCGTAGGCGGAGGTGCCTGTCAGGGAAACGGTACTCATAATGTGCCCTCCCGGGAAGGTGCGAATCAGCGCAGATAGTGTTCGGTCAGTGCGGCCCACAGCGCCGCGCCGGTGAGGAGAATGTTGTCGTTAAAGTCGTAGCCCGGGTTATGCACCATGCAGCGGTCAGGCTCATCCCCGGCGCCAAGCATGAAATAGCACCCATTGGGATTTTTCTCGAGCATGAATGCAAAGTCCTCGCTGCCCATAAACGCATTCACCTCCGCGACGGATTCCTGACCGAACAGATCGGTGGCGACGCTGCGCACCATCTCGTTGGCTTGCGGATTGTTTTTCAGCACCGGGCTGCCGTTAATGTGACGGATGGTGGCCGTAGCATTGAAGCTTTCTGCCTGCGCAACGGCAATATCGTGGATGCGCTGTAGCACGGTTTGCCGCACGCGTTCATCCAGCGTGCGCACGGTCAGTTTCATCAATACTTTGTCGTTGATAATGTTGGGCGCGTGCCCGGCCTGAATGCTGCCTACGGTAACGACGGCGGGCTGGAAGGGGGTGATGTTGCGCGAAACAATCGACTGCAAAGCGACAGTGATATGGCAGGCAACCAGGGTGGCATCAACGGTATGTTCTGGCACCGCGCCGTGACCACCCACGCCGTTAACCTCAATATGTAGGGTGTCGGAAGAGGCCATCATGGCGCCATCGCGCAGACCAATTTTTCCGACGGGCTGTGAAGGCATATTGTGCAGGCCAAAAATATGGTCGCAGGGGAACAGGTCAAACAAGCCATCCTCCAGCATGACGCGTCCGCCATACAGAAGCTCTTCCGCCGGCTGAAAAATAAGGTGCAGCGTGCCGTTAAAATTGCGGGTGCGCGCCAGGTACTCCGCTGCATACAGGAGCGTAGTGGTGTGGCCGTCATGACCGCAGCCGTGGAATTTACCTTCAACGGTGCTGCTCCACGCCTTGCCGCTGTTTTCCTGCATTGGCAGTGCGTCCATATCGGCGCGCAGGCCCAGGCGTTTATGCCCGTTACCCACCTTCAGCGTGCCGACCACGCCGGTTTTGGCCAGACCTCGATGGACCTCAAAACCCCATTCCTGGAGCAGCGCCGCCACGCGATCGCTGGTGTTGTGCTCTTCAAAACCAATTTCAGGATGCTGATGAAAATAGCGGCGTAGTTCAGTGAACTGAGCTTCGTTGCCGCGCAGGGCTTCGATGATTGGATGTGTCATTTTTGTTATCCCTTTTATGCCAAACGGTGATAATTTCGAGTCTATGACGATCGTACCGCCTGAAAATGCCCTTTTTTGTTGTAAATCGACGGTTTTGTTTTGATTGTTTTTCATACAATTCAGTTATGACAAAAAAGAGCAGGTCATTATTTGTCTTTGGTGAGGAAGAGTATGGAGCTGCGGGGAGATGAATTCCGGGTAGAGATTCAGGACATTCGCCAGTGCGTGGAGGATGAAGGCGATACGCTGACGTTGCTTTGGGTGCTGGAAGGGCGGGCAGAGCTGAGCACCGATGTGGGGCGTGAGATCCTGGAGGCCAATACACTTGCCATCATCAACCGTCATCGGCGCTGGCAGTTCGCGAGTGAAACGGCCAACGTCACCCTGCGCGTGACCCTTTCCGGGCGCTGGATCGTCCAGCTCTGCAAGGATTTTTTTGCCCATGATTATGCCGTACCGGCAGAAGCCGGAGGCGTCTGGCCGCAGTGCGATGCGCTTCGCGATCTGTTGCGCCAGCTCTTGGTGGTCACGCTCATCAACGATCCGCACCGCTACCGGCTGGAGGCGTACCGCTGGCTGAGCGAGATATTGCTGTTGCTGACCAGCCGCTTTCAGCAGCCCGCCCGTATGCTGCCCCGTGAACTTTCCTCTGTGCACAGTAAACGCATCGCTCGGGTGATAGAGCGAATCAATGCCAGTTATACCCGCCGCATTACGCTTGCGGAAATCGCCGCGAGTGAATATGTCTCTGAAGCCTGGCTTTCTCGTCTCTTTCGAAAGGAGGTGGGGAGCAGTTTCATGCAGTACATTACCGCCCTGCGGCTGGAAAAGGCGGCTGATGCTCTGCGCCTGACCAATCGGCCGCTGCACCAGATTGCGCTTGAGCAGGGGTTCGCCAGCACGCGCATGATGAGCGATCGGTTTCGGCATGCTTACAATATGTCCCCGGGTGAGTTTCGTAAGGCCCGACGCCAGCACCCGGAGGCCGCACGCGTTCGTACGGACAGGCGTGAGCTGCATCATCCGGTCCCCGTGGACAAGCTGTTCAGCCTGCTCAATGAACCGGAGGCGCGCGGCTGGGGATCCTCGCCGCTCATCGTTCACCCGCAGCAGGAGCAGAGTCTGGATCTGGAGTTGCTTAACCCTCTCTCCGCCTCGCTGCGCCGTATGCGGGTGGTTATTACCCTGCGCGAGCTCGACGATTTGCTGCGTGAGGACGTTCGTCATAATCTGGAGGCCATCGGTGAGACCCTGACCATTGAGGGCATTGATATCGCCGAGCCTTTTCTGAGCAGCCGTCTTTTTGCCGCCGGGTGGGATGACGCGCAGCGGGCGGGCTACGCCTGCTGGTACAATCTGCATCAGATCTTCACCTGGCTGGCGAAAAAACAGTGGACGGTACTGCTCCACACCGGCGTAACGACCCGTCGCGATCTTCTTACCCGCTTTTTACACCGGTCAGTTAATCATTTTTCGCCAGAGGTCACCGCGGGCTGGCACTTTGTGATGCACTGGTCAGCCCAGGCGAGTGAGGAGGCCCGGGAACAGGTCTGGCTGGCGCAGCAAAAGGTAATACGAACCTGGCTTCCGCAGGCAAAGTTTGGTTTATGGCACCGATTTTCACCCGTCAACGCGGGCGTGGGCGACGATACCCTGTTCAGCTCAGCCATTCTGATGCAGGCCGATTTTCTTGCCTGTTCGGCCGATGCCAATGAACTTCTCGATCCGGCGCAGGGGGAGCCAACCGATCTCTCCTCCACGGAAAATTACCCGATACTGAAGATCCGCCAGATCCTCGCCGCCCTTCGCCTGCGCAAATGTTCGCTTCCGGTCTGGCTTCTCTCCTGGAATACCCTCACCGGCAGTACGCGGGCAACAAATGGCTGGTTTTTTCGGGGGGCGTTGCTGATGCAGAACCTGATCGGGCTTTCGGAGCAGGTCTGGCTGGCGGGATTCTGGCTAGATTCGGGTCTTCAGGGCGAAGCCCGCGCGAACGACACCATTGATACATCAAGCCTTGCGCTACAGTATAACCATGGTCTGCCGCGTCCTGTTTATTGGGTACTCTGGCTCTGGCAACGCCTGCGGGGCGAGGTGCTGGTAAACGACGGGCGTGTTCTGCTCACGCGCCATCACAATGGTTACCAGCTGCTGCTGCGCAATGTGGTGGTTTTTAATCCGCTCCTTTCCAGTGAAGAAGCCTTCATCCAGCGCTTTCGCCAGCAGTATCATTTACACCTGAAGGGAATGCGCGGGAAATGGCGAATCAAGTGCCATCTTTTTGATCGGCACAACGGCGCGCTCTATCCATTGCTTGAAGGTATCGGCAGCGAAAGCGGCCCTGACGAAGAGATGTGGCGCTGGATAGCCCATAAAGCGCGTCCAACGCTTTCTGTACGCGATGAACGCCTTTTTGACGGCTGGCAAATGACGGAATCACTGGAGAGTAATGCGCTGGTGCTCTACGAGTTTACGCCGCTCGTGCCGCTTGAGGGCGACACGGAGGAGATTCACTCCCCGCGATAGACGCAGCCTGCGGTACAGGTCTCTTTGATCATGACCGCGCTCAGCAGCGGCACCAGCGGCTTCATCTGATCCCAAATCCATTTCGCCAGCACTTCGCTGGTTGGGTTTTCAAGGCCCGGAATATCATTCAGATAGTAGTGATCAAGACGATCGTAGGTCGGCTTAAACGCGGCTTTCAGTTCGGCGAAGTCCATGATCCAGCCCGTATGGGGATCGACTTCACCGATGATTTCAAGACGCACCATAAACGAATGTCCGTGCAGGCGGCCACATTTGTGCCCGGCAGGAACGTGTGGAAGGTGGTGTGCGGCTTCGAAGGTGAAATCTTTAAACAGTGTGGTGGACATCATAGCTCTCAGGAATGCGGAAAAAACCGCCGCATAGTACCGGAAAGCACAATTTTTATCATTAACTAAAACGGCTCTGAACGGTCACCGCCTTGTATTCCCGGTGTTTATCGGCTTTAGTTCTTTTATTTCAATTATTTATTTAATCGCTTTTACCGTTAAGAACGATAACTAAAACAGGTTAGTCCATTTGGTTATTTATTATTTCCATCCCTTCTTTAATTGTTATTATCCCCGCCGTTAACCTTATCTTCAGTTTGGATTTATTCGCTTAAAGTCCGCTTTGCTACTGGAACATAACGACGCATGACAACACAGGCCCCACCTTCAAATTTGCTTCCCCTAAACCCGGAGCAGCTGGCGCGCCTACAGGCCGCGACTTCCGATTTTTCACCCACCCAGCTCGCCTGGGTTTCCGGCTATTTCTGGGGAATGCTGAACCAGCAGCCGGGTGCCGTGGCTGGCGTACCGCCAACTGCCGTTGAAATTCCTGCCATCACGCTGATCTCTGCCTCGCAAACGGGCAATGCCCGTCGCGTGGCCGAAGCGCTGCGTGATGACCTGCTCGCCGCGAAGCTGAACGTAAACCTGGTGAACGCCGGGGATTATAAATTCAAACAAATCACGTCAGAAAAGCTGCTGGTGGTTGTCGCCTCAACGCAGGGGGAAGGTGAGCCTGCGGAAGAAGCCGTCGCGCTGCACAAGTTCCTGTTCTCGAAAAAAGCGCCAAAGCTGGAGGGCACGGCCTTTGCCGTGTTCGGCCTCGGCGATACGTCCTATGAATTCTTCTGCCAGTCCGGTAAAGACTTCGACAGCAAGCTGGCGGAGCTGGGCGCCGAGCGCCTGCTGGATCGCGTAGACGCTGATGTGGAATACCAGGCCGCCGCCGCCGAATGGCGCGCGCGCATCGTTGAGGTGCTGAAAGCCCGCGTCCCGAAAGAGACGCCGGCGCAGGCTGCCGTTACCGCAGCGGGCACCGTCAACGAGATCCACACCAGCCCTTACACCAAAGAGAGTCCGCTGACGGCGAGCCTGTCGGTTAACCAGAAAATCACCGGCCGCGATTCGGAAAAAGACGTGCGCCATATTGAGATCGATCTTGGCGATGCCGGCGTGCGTTATCAGCCTGGCGACGCGCTGGGCGTCTGGTATCAGAACGATCCGGCGCTGGTGCAAGAGCTCGTCGAGCTGCTGTGGCTGAAAGGCACCGAGCCGGTCTCCGTTGAAGGCAAAACGCTGCCGCTTTCCGAGGCGCTCCAGTGGCATTTCGAACTGACGGTTAATACCGCCAACATCGTGGAGAACTACGCCACCTTAACGCGCAGCGAGTCCCTCCTGCCGCTGGTGGGGGATAAGGCGAAGTTACAGCATTACGCCGCGACAACCCCGATTGTCGATATGGTACGTTTCTCCCCGGCACAGCTGGATGCCGACGCGCTGATTGGCCTGCTGCGTCCGCTGACGCCGCGCCTTTACTCCATCGCCTCCTCTCAGGCTGAAGTGGAAAGCGAAGTCCACATCACCGTCGGCGTGGTGCGTTACGATATCGAAGGCCGCGCGCGGGCGGGCGGGGCGTCGAGCTTCCTTGCCGACCGCGTGGAAGAAGAGGGCGAGGTGCGCGTCTTTATCGAGCACAACGACAACTTCCGCCTGCCGGCGAACCCGGAAACGCCGGTGATCATGATTGGTCCGGGCACCGGCATTGCGCCGTTCCGCGCCTTCATGCAGCAGCGTGCGGCAGACGGCGCGCCGGGTAAAAACTGGCTGTTCTTCGGCAACCCGCACTTTACCGAAGATTTCCTCTACCAGGTGGAGTGGCAGCGCTACGTCAAAGAGGGCGTACTGACCCGCATCGATCTGGCCTGGTCCCGCGATCAGAAAGAAAAAGTCTACGTACAAGACAAACTGCGCGAACAGGGCGCAGAGCTGTGGCGCTGGATCAATGACGGTGCCCACATTTATGTCTGCGGCGACGCCAATCGCATGGCGAAAGACGTTGAGCAGGCACTGCTGGAAGTGATTGCCGAATTCGGCGGTATGGATGCCGAAACGGCGGATGAATTTTTAAGTGAGCTGCGCGTAGAGCGCCGTTATCAGCGAGATGTCTACTAATGAGCGAAAAACATCCTGGCCCACTGGTGGTCGAAGGCAAACTGACTGATGCCGAGCGCATGAAGGTAGAGAGCAACTACCTGCGCGGTACCATTGCCGAAGATTTGAATGACGGCCTGACCGGCGGTTTTAAAGGTGACAACTTCCTGCTGATCCGTTTCCATGGGATGTACCAGCAGGACGACCGCGATATCCGCGCCGAGCGTGCCGAACAGAAGCTGGAGCCGCGTCACGCAATGCTGCTGCGCTGCCGTCTGCCGGGTGGGATCATCACCACGAAACAGTGGCAGGCGATCGACAAGTTTGCCCATGACAACACGATTTACGGCAGCATTCGTCTGACCAACCGTCAGACCTTCCAGTTCCACGGCATTCTGAAGAAGAACGTGAAGCCGGTTCACCAGATGCTGCACTCCGTGGGCCTGGACGCGCTGGCGACCGCCAACGACATGAACCGTAACGTGCTCTGCACCTCGAACCCGTACGAGTCCGAGCTGCACGCCGAAGCGTATGAGTGGGCGAAGAAAATTTCCGAGCACCTGCTGCCGCGCACCCGCGCCTATGCGGAGATCTGGCTCGATCAGGAAAAAGTCGCCACCACCGATGAGGAGCCGATCCTCGGCCAGACCTATCTGCCGCGTAAGTTCAAAACCACGGTGGTGATCCCGCCGCAGAACGACATCGATCTGCACGCCAACGACATGAACTTCGTGGCGATTGCGGAAAACGGCAAGCTGATCGGCTTTAACCTGCTGGTGGGCGGCGGTTTGTCCATCGAGCACGGTAACAAGAAAACCTACGCCCGCACCGCGACCGAGTTCGGCTTCCTGCCGCTGGAACACACGCTGGCCGTGGCGGAAGCGGTGGTCACTACCCAGCGCGACTGGGGTAACCGTACCGACCGTAAAAACGCGAAAACCAAATACACGCTCGAACGCGTCGGCGTGGAGACGTTCAAAGAAGAAGTGGAGCGTCGCGCGGGCATCACGTTTGAGCCGATCCGCCCTTATGAATTTACCGGTCGCGGCGATCGCATCGGCTGGGTGAAAGGCATCGACAATAACTGGCACCTGACGCTGTTCATCGAAAACGGACGTATTCTGGATTATCCGGGCCGTCCGCTGAAAACCGGCCTGCTGGAAATCGCGAAGATCCACAAAGGCGAGTTCCGTATCACCGCTAACCAGAACCTGATCGTCGCCAGCGTGCCGGAAAGCGAAAAGGCGAGAATTGAAGAGCTGGCGCGCGAGCACGGGTTGATGAACGCGGTGAAGCCGCAGCGTGAAAATTCCATGGCCTGCGTATCGTTCCCGACCTGTCCGCTGGCGATGGCCGAAGCCGAGCGTTTCCTGCCGTCATTCACCGACAAAGTGGAAGCGATTCTGGAAAAACACGGCATTCCGGACGAGCATATTGTTATGCGCGTGACGGGCTGCCCGAACGGCTGTGGTCGCGCGATGCTGGCCGAGCTGGGGCTGGTGGGTAAAGCGCCGGGTCGCTATAACCTGCACCTGGGCGGTAACCGTATCGGAACGCGCATCCCGCGTATGTTCCGCGAGAACATCACCGAGCCGGAAATTCTCGATTCCCTCGACGTGCTTGTCGGGCGCTGGGCAAAAGAGCGCGAAGCGGGTGAAGGCTTCGGAGACTTTACGGTACGCGCGGGCATCATTCGCCCGGTGCTCGATCCCGCACGGGATTTCTGGGAATAACCCATCCTTTGCCCGGTGGCGCTTCGCTTACCGGGCCTACGGGTTTTGTAGGCCGGGCAAACGCAGTGCCGCCCGGCGAAACAGGCAAACGAGGTTCTTATGTCCGTACTCGATCTAAACGCCCTGAATGCGCTGCCAAAAGTCGAACGCATTCTGGCCCTGGCAGAAACCAACGCCCAGCTGGAAAAGCTCGACGCCGAAGGGCGCGTGGCCTGGGCGCTGGAAAATCTGCCGGGAGACTACGTGCTCTCGTCGAGCTTTGGCATTCAGGCGGCGGTCAGCCTGCATCTGGTGAATCAGATCCGCCCGGACATTCCGGTGATCCTCACCGATACCGGCTACCTTTTCCCGGAGACCTACCAGTTTATCGACGAGCTGACGGACAAGCTCAGGCTGAACCTGAAGGTTTATCGCGCAACGGAAAGCGCGGCATGGCAGGAGGCGCGTTACGGCAAGCTGTGGGAGCAGGGCGTTGAGGGCATTGAGAAATACAATGAAATCAACAAAGTCGAGCCGATGAACCGGGCGCTGAAAGAGCTGAACGCCCAGACCTGGTTCGCCGGCCTGCGCCGGGAGCAGTCCGGGAGCCGGGCAACGCTGCCGGTGCTGGCGGTGCAGCGTGGCGTGTTCAAAGTGCTGCCGATCATCGACTGGGATAACCGCACGGTGTATCAGTACCTGCAAAAACACGGGCTGAAGTACCATCCGCTGTGGGATCAGGGCTACCTGTCAGTAGGGGATACCCACACCACGCGCAAATGGGAACCGGGAATGGCCGAAGAAGAGACGCGATTCTTTGGGCTGAAGCGCGAGTGCGGGCTGCACGAAGGGTAATGTTTTTTCGCCCGGTGGCGCTGCGCTTACCGGG